>NZ_JBSFUR010000024.1:0-105281 GCF_053591895.1 Streptomyces sp. NPDC002867
TGTCCGCCGGGCCGGGGCGCGGCGGCCGGGCCCGCCGCGCCCTCCCCTGAGGTCCGGTCGGGCCACCACTTCGGGTGCGATCCGCTGCTCGGCGTCCGCAGAGTGCTCCCGAGGACCCGGGACGGCCGGTCGAATGGCCGGTATTGCGGTGGGCTGTGCGCATCCTGCCGGGGGCTGGTCCGTACCGAGTTCCGTCCCGGGGAGGGGAAGCGCCTCGGAACATGGCAGGCTTGGCACATGGCCGTTCAGATCAATCCCAGCATCCTCTCCGCCGACTTCTCGCGACTGGCGGAGGAGGCCGAGGCCGTCGCCGGCGCCGACTGGCTCCACGTCGACGTGATGGACAACCACTTCGTGCCCAATCTGACCCTGGGCGTGCCGGTCGTGGAGTCGCTCGCCAAGGCGACGGACACCCCGCTGGACTGCCACCTGATGATCGAGGACCCCGACCGCTGGGCTCCGCAGTACGTCGAGGCCGGCGCCGGCTCGGTCACCTTCCACGTCGAGGCCGCCGCCGCTCCCGTGCGTCTCGCCCGTGAGATCCGCGCCAAGGGCGCGCGCGCCTCCATGGCGCTCAAGCCCGCGACGCCGATCGAGCCGTACGAGGACCTGCTCCCCGAGCTCGACATGCTGCTGATCATGACCGTGGAGCCGGGCTTCGGCGGGCAGGCGTTCCTGGACATCATGCTGCCGAAGATCCGCCGCACGCGGGAGCTGATCGCCAAGCACGGTCTCGAGCTGTGGCTCCAGGTCGACGGCGGGGTGTCGGCGTCGACGATCGAACGGTGCGCGGAGGCGGGCGCCGACGTCTTCGTGGCCGGCTCCGCGGTCTACAACGCGGACGACCCGGCCGCGGCTGTGCGAATGCTCCGCGACCAGGCGTCGGCGGCCACCGCCTCGGCCGCCTGGGCGTGCGGCCACTGAGGAAGCGCTCCGTGGCCGGGCTTGTTCAACCGATGTTGGCCCATCAGGGCTGATCAAGGACCGGCGGATCTGACAGGATGGCCGGACCCGGGAGTATGTGTACGTGTGTACAGCAGTGAGGAGATCGCGGTGACTGCTAGGCCGGCGGGACGGTCCGCCCTGCGGATGGGGCCCGCTGAGCTGGTGCAGGCGGCGGCCATGGCGCGTCGCTTCTATCTCGAGGGCAAGTCCAAGATCCAGATCGCGGAGGAGTTCGGCGTCAGCCGCTTCAAGGTCGCGCGGGTCCTCGAGACCGCCCTCGAACGTGATCTGGTACGGATCGAGATCCGGGTGCCCGCCGAGCTCGACGCCGAGCGTTCGGACGCGCTGCGCGCCCACTTCGGACTGCGGCACGCGGTCGTCGTCGAGTCCCCGGCGGAAGCGGACGAGTCACCCGACCCGGAGAACCTGGGCGAGGTGGCCGCGGACCTGCTCGGCGAGCTGGTGAACGAGGGGGACGTACTGGGTCTGGCCTGGGGCCGTTCGACGATCCACATGGCGGCGGCCCTGGACCGGCTGCCGCCGTGCACGGTCGTGCAGCTGACGGGCGTCTACGACGCGGGTACCGCCGAGCGCGGCTCCGTCGAGGCGGTACGGCGGGCGGCCCAGGTCTCCGGCGGCGAGGCCCACCCCATCTACGCGCCGATGCTGCTGCCGGACCCGGCGACCGCGGCGGCGCTGCGGCACCAGACGGGGATCGCCCGTGCCTTCGACTACTTCGACAAGGTGACCGTCGCCTGCGTCTCCATCGGCTCCTGGGAGCCGGGCATCTCGACGGTCCACGACATGCTCTCCGACGAGGAGCGCGCCCACTACGCCTCGCTCGGCGTGGCGGCGGAGATGTCCGCGCACCTCTTCGACACACAGGGCCGCCGCGTCGGGCGCGACCTGGGGGAGCGGTGCATCACGGTCGAGGCCGACCGGCTCCGGCGCATCCCCGAGGTCGTGGCGATCGCGGGCGGCCAGCGCAAGGCGGAGGCGATCGCGGCGGTGCTGCGCTCCGGTCTCGTGACCAGCCTGGTCACGGACACCGCGGCGGCCGACCAGCTGCTGACGTCGGAACCGGGCCAGCGGCCCGCGCTGGAGCGCGCGGACCCGGACGACTGACGGGGCGGTGGGCCGCGCGTCGCAGCGCGGTCCGCCGACCCCCGTGACCGGTGTTTGGAGGATCCGCTCGACGCACGGCGCCGTGACTGGAGCTTTCGCCGGGGCATGACAACGGACCCGGCATGGGAGAATGAAGTACGTGCGTTTTCCCCGGCTGCAATGCCCGGGGATCCTCCGATCGACTGGGATGTTCAGCACGTGCGTTTCCTCAATGACCAGAAGCCGCCGTACGACCTGACGTACGACGATGTGTTCATGGTGCCGAGCCGTTCGGCCGTGGGTTCCCGCCAGGGCGTGGACCTGTCCTCCCCCGACGGCACCGGTACGACCGTCCCGCTGGTCGTCGCCAACATGACGGCCATCGCCGGCCGCCGGATGGCCGAGACCGTCGCCCGCCGCGGCGGACTCGTCGTGATCCCCCAGGACATCCCGATCGACGTCGTCACCGACGTCATCTCCTGGGTCAAGACGCGCCACCACGTGCTCGACACCCCGATCGTCCTCGCGCCGCACCAGACCGTCGCCGACGCCCTGTCGCTGCTGTCCAAGCGGGCCCACGGCGCCGGTGTCGTCGTCGACGACGAGCACCGCCCCATCGGCATCGTGACCGACCACGACCTGGCCGGCGTGGACCGCTTCACCCAGCTGTCCGAGGTCATGTCCAAGGACCTCCTGCTGCTGGACGCGGACATCGACCCGCGCGAGGCGTTCAACCGGCTCGACGGCGCCAACCGCCGCTACGCCCCCGCGGTGGACGGCGACGGCAGGCTCGCCGGCGTCCTCACCCGCAAGGGCGCGCTGCGCGCCACGCTGTACACCCCGGCCGTCGACGCGCAGGGCAAGCTGCGCATCGCCGCCGCCGTCGGCATCAACGGCGATGTGGCCGGCAAGGCCAAGCAGCTGCTGGACGCCGGTGTCGACACGCTCGTCGTGGACACCGCACACGGCCACCAGGAATCGATGATCAGCGCGATCAGGGCCGTGCGGGGCCTCGACCCGCACGTGCCGATCGTCGCGGGCAACATCGTGGCGGCCGAGGGCGTGCGCGACCTCGTCGAGGCCGGCGCGGACATCGTCAAGGTCGGTGTCGGACCGGGCGCCATGTGCACCACCCGCATGATGACCGGCGTGGGCCGCCCGCAGTTCTCGGCCGTCCTCGAATGCGCCGCCGAGGCGAAGAAGTACGGCAAGCACGTCTGGGCCGACGGCGGTGTCCGTCACCCGCGCGACGTCGCCATGGCGCTGGCCGCCGGCGCGTCGAACGTGATGATCGGCTCCTGGTTCGCCGGGACGTACGAGTCCCCGGGCGACCTCCAGCAGACCGCCGACGGACGCCTGTACAAGGAGTCCTTCGGCATGGCGTCCAAGCGCGCCGTGCGCAACCGCACCAGCGAGGAGTCCGCGTACGACCGGGCCCGCAAGGCGCTGTTCGAGGAGGGCATCTCCCACTCGCGCATGTTCCTCGACCCGGCCCGCCCGGGCGTCGAGGACCTGATCGACTCGATCATCGCGGGTGTGCGCTCCTCCTGCACGTACGCCGGTGCCGGCTCCCTCGAGGAGTTCGCCGAGAAGGCGATCGTCGGCGTCCAGAGCGCCGCCGGTTACGCGGAGGGCAAGCCGCTGCACGCCAGCTGGAGTTGATGCGGCCGCGTGGCCGGCACGTCCGGCTTCCGCGCCAGTCGCGGGGGTCGGACGCCGTGTTCCCGCCCGGGTTTTTCGCTTCCTCCGAAATCCCGTGCATGGGTGGGGACATCGGGGGTAGGCGCGCCTTCGCACTGACATCGGAGCAGGGGAGGACGAAGTGTCCACGGCGAGCACGGTCCCGACCGAACTCACGCAGCCTGGAGTCCAGCGCCCGGATATGGCGGAGCTGAATCTTCCGGATGTGCGGAATCCGGGGGAGGTTGCACCCAAGGACGCCCGCGAGATCTCCAAGGTCTTCTTCGAGCGGCTCGACTCGCTCGAAGAAGGCACCCATGAGTACCAGTACGTCCGCAACACTCTGATCGAGCTCAACCTGGCCCTGGTCAAGTACGCGGCCGGCCGCTTCCGCAACCGCGCCGAACAGATGGAAGACATCGTCCAGGTCGGCACCATCGGCCTGATCAAGGCGATCGACCGCTTCGAACTCAGCCGCGAGGTCGAGTTCGCGACGTTCGCCGTCCCGTACATCGTCGGTGAGATCAAGCGGTTCTTCCGCGACACCAGCTGGGCCGTCCATGTGCCGCGCCGGCTCCAGGAGTTGCGGATCGACCTGGCGAAGGCCGTCGACGAGCTCTCCCAGAAGCTGGACCACACGCCGACCACCGCCGAACTCGCCGAGCACCTGGGGCTGGACGAGGAGGAGATCATCGAGGGCGTCGTCGCCAGCAACGGCTACACGGCCGGATCCATCGACATGCCCATGGACGACGCCTCCGACCACGGCGCGGCACCGCTGTCCGACCGCCTGGGCGCACCCGACGCCGACCTGGAGACGGCGGAGAACGTGCAGGCGCTCAAGCCGCTGATCGAGGAGCTCGACGACCGCGACCGGCGGATCCTGCGCATGCGCTTCGGCGAGGAGATGACGCAGTCGGAGATCGGCGCGGAGCTGGGCGTGTCCCAGATGCACGTGTCGCGGCTGCTGACCCGGATCACCGGGCGGCTGCGTGAGGGGCTGCTCGTGGTGGAGTGACACCACCGCAGGAAACGGGCGGCGGGACCACCGCCGCCCGTCCCGGAACCACATTCCCCCCACGGCAGAAACGGCGTCCTGGCAGACCAGGACGCCGTTTCTGTACGTGAGGGCGTCAGCAGGATGCCTTGTGTACGTGAGAGCGTCAGCAGGTTGCCGCCGACGGACGCATCCAGGTCGCCTGGACCGTCTTCCCGTACGGCTGCGGGCAGACCTCGACGCGGCCCGCGAGCCGCTGCACCATGTGCCAGCCGAATCCGCCCTCGCCCGAGAAGGAGGGCGGGCGCGCGACGGGCGGCAGCGGGCTGGAGTCCTCGATCTGCACGACGAGCGTGTCCGCACCCGCCGTCAGGTGCAGGCGCCACCAGCCGGCCGTATGCCTGACCGCGTTGGAGACCAGCTCGGAGACGACGAGCAGCACGGCGTCCGGGTCCGCCCAGGGGCAGTGGTGCAGCAGGAACTCCGCCGTGGCCGTACGGGCCCCCGCGGTGTGTCTGCTCTCCGGATGCGGCAATTCCTCGATCACCACATCGCGCTGTGCGTTCATCACCGGCTCGTCTACCCGGTCCGCGCGCGTCTATGGGAGTGTCTCGCCGCACACCCCCTGCGACGCCTCCCGTGATCTTCTCGTTCACCCGGGCGCAATGTTTCCCCGTGTGCCGCGTCAGCGCGCAATGATCGGCCGCCGATGCGCAACAACGGTGCATTACGGCTGTGAGCTGCGGACTCGTAGGCTCGGGCCCCGTACCAGGAGTGGCGGTGACCGTCTGCTCGGCGGTCCCTTCCCCCTGCGTGGTTCCACGCCTGCGGGCCGCCGGAGGTCCCCCTCGCCGATCCCCGCAGCGATGAAGGAGCCCCGACGTGCTGGACCACGGAGCAGCGCCGCCCGCGACCGAGTCACCGTCCTCCCCGAACCCCACTCGCGGCCCCGGCCTCGGCGCGCGGCTGATGCGCCGCAAGCCCGTCGAGCGGCTGGTCGCCGAGGGCGGTCAGGGGGAGGGCGGAGCGCTCCGCCGCTCGCTGACCATGTGGCAGCTGACGATGATCAGCATCGGCGCGACGCTCGGCACGGGCATCTTCGTCGTGCTCGGCGAGGCCACCCCGCTCGCCGGCCCCGCCGTCGCGGTCTCCTTCGTCCTCGCGGGCCTGACCGCGCTGTTCTCGGCCCTGTCGTACGCCGAGCTCGCCGGGTCCATCCCGGTCTCGGGCTCCTCGTACTCCTACTCGTACGCCACCATGGGTGAGCTCGTCGCCTGGATCTGCGGCTGGTGTCTGGTGCTGGAGTACGGCGTCTCGGTCGCGGCCGTCGCGGTCGGCTGGGGCGAGTACGTCAACGAACTGCTCGACGGCACGATCGGCGTCACGATCCCGGACGCGGTCGCCGCGCCCCTCGGCGAGGGCGGCTTCATCAACCTGCCCGCGCTGATCGTCGTCCTGCTCGCCATGGTCTTCCTGATGGGCGGCGCCAAGGAGAGCGCCCGCATCAACACGATCATGGTCGTCATCAAGATCGCGACGCTGCTGCTCTTCTGCGGCATCGGCTTCCTCGGTATCAAGGCCGGCAACTACACCCCGCTCGCCCCGCTCGGCGTCACCGGCATCAGCGCGGCGGCGGCGACGCTCTTCTTCTCGTACATCGGCTTCGACGCCGCGTCGACCGCCGGCGAGGAGGCGAAGAACCCCAAGCGGGACCTGCCGCGCGCGATCATGCTGTCGCTGCTCATCGTCACCGTCCTGTACTGCCTCGTCGCGCTGATCGCCGTCGGCGCCATGCCGTGGCAGGACTTCGAGGGCACCGAGGCCGCGCTCGCCCAGATCATGAAGGACGTCACCGGCCACAGCTTCTGGAGCGTGGTGCTCGCGGCGGGCGCCGTCGTCGCCATCGCGAGCGTCGTCTTCGCCGTGCTGTACGGCCAGACCCGCATCCTCTTCGCCATGTCCCGGGACGGCCTCGTGCCCAAGGCGTTCGCCAAGGTGGACGAACGCACCGGAACGCCCCGCGCCAACACCTTCATCGTCTCCGCCTTCTGCGCGGTGCTCGCCGCCACGATCCCGCTTGGCGAGCTCGCCAACGCCACCAGCATCGGCACGCTCTTCGCGTTCGCGCTGGTCAACGTGGCCGTCATCATCCTGCGCTACACCCGGCCCACCATGAACCGGACGTTCCGGGTGATGCTGTTCCCGCTCACACCGCTGCTCGGCTTCGGGTTCTGCCTCTGGATGATGATCAGCCTTCCGGGCGCGACCTGGGTGGTCTTCGGTGCCTGGATGGCCGCGGGCCTCGTGTTCTACTTCCTGTACGGCCTTCGCCGCTCCCGACTCGCCACAGCAGAGAAGTGATCCACCCGCAGTGCGACTGAACGATCTCGACGAACGCATCGTCCACGCCCTCGCCGAGGATGCCCGCCGCTCCTACGCCGACATCGGAGCGATGGTCGGCCTGTCCGCCCCCGCCGTGAAGCGCAGGGTGGACCGGCTGCGCGCGGAAGGCGCCATCACCGGATTCACCGTGCGGGTGGACCCGGCGGCGCTCGGCTGGGAGACCGAGGGCTTCATCGAGATCTACTGCAGTCGCAACACCTCGCCCGAGGCCATCGAGCGCGGGCTCAAGCGCTACCCGGAGATCGCGTCCGCCTCCACCGTCACCGGTGACGCGGACGCGATCGTCCAGGTCTTCGCCGCCGACATGCGCCACTTCGAACGGGTGCTGGAACGGATCGCGGGCGAGCCCTTCGTAGAGCGCACCAAGTCGGTGCTGGTGCTCTCGCCGCTGCTGCGGCGCTTCTCGTCGGGCGCGCCCGCGTAGCCTCGGCGGAGAACCGCGCAACGAATCGCCGCGGGAGGCACCGGCCACGCAACGGATCGTCCATCGGTCCGCAACGGTTGCGTCTTGTCCCCGCCGAGCGCGAAAACGTACCGTTTTTGACGTCTCACCGACACCTTCTCCTCCGCCCCCTTCACGACAGAGGTCTGCCGATGCCGTCGCTGCGCACCGCCCTGCTCCAGAGCTCCGGACGGCCCGGTGACGTCACCGAGAACCTGAAGGCGCTCGACGAGGCCGCGGGCCGCGCTGCCGCCGCCGGCGCGCGCCTGCTGGTGTGCCCCGAGATGTTCCTCACCGGGTACGCGATCGGCGACGACGTGCCGAAGCTGGCGGAGCCCGCAGACGGCCCCGGCGCCCGTGCCGTCGCCGAGATCGCGGTGCGCCACGGCATCGCCGTCCACTACGGCTACCCGGAGCGCGCCGGCGACCTGATCCACAACTCGGCGCAGCTGATCGGACCGGACGGCGAGAGCCTCGCGAACTACCGCAAGACCCACCTCTTCGGCTGCTTCGAGCAGCAGTGGTTCACCCCCGGTGACACCGCCGTCGTGCAGGCGGAGCTCGACGGCATCCGCATCGGACTGCTGATCTGTTACGACGTGGAGTTCCCCGAGAACGTGCGGGCCCACGCGCTGGCCGGCACCGACCTGCTCCTCGTGCCCACCGCCCAGATGCACCCCTTCCAGTTGGTCGCTGAATCGCTCGTGCCGGTCAGGGCGTTCGAGAGCCAGATGTACATCGCGTACGTCAACAGGACCGGGCCCGAGGGCGAGTTCGAGTTCGTCGGACTCAGCTCGCTCGCGAGCCCCGACGGCGCCGTCCGCACCCGCGCAGGACGAGGCGAGGAACTCGTCGTCGGCGACGTCGACCCCGCACTCCTCGCCGCCTCGCGCGAGAACAACCCCTACCTGCGCGACCGGCGGCCCGGCCTCTACCGCTCCCTGGTCTGACCGCCGCCCCCTCCCCGCCTCCCCCCGCTTCATCGTTTTCCGTGCAAGGAGTCCGTACCCCATGACGTCCACGGTGCCCACCACCGCCGTCCAGCACAGCGACGAGCAGCCGCCGATCACCATGTTCGGTCCGGATTTCCCGTACGCCTACGACGACTTCCTCGCCCACCCGGCGGGGCTCGGCCAGATACCCGCGACCGAGCATGGCGCCGAGGTCGCCGTCATCGGCGGCGGTCTGTCCGGCATCGTCGCCGCGTACGAGCTGATGAAGATGGGCCTCAAGCCCGTGGTCTACGAGGCGGACCGCATCGGCGGACGCCTGCGCACCGTGGGCTTCGAGGGCACCGGCACGGACGAGCTGAGCGCCGAGATGGGCGCCATGCGTTTCCCGCCCTCCTCCACGGCCCTGCAGCACTACATCGACCTGGTGGGCCTGACCACCAAGCCGTTCCCCAACCCGCTCGCGCCCTGCACCCCCTCCACCGTCGTGGACCTCAAGGGCGAGTCGCACTACGCCGAGACCATCGACGACCTGCCGCAGGTCTACCGCGACGTGATGGACGCCTGGAACGCCTGTCTGGAGGAGGGCGCCGACTTCTCCGACATGAACCGCGCCATGCGCGAGCGCGACGTACCGCGCATCCGCGAGATCTGGGCGAAGCTCGTCGAGAAGCTGGACAACCAGACCTTCTACGGCTTCCTGTGCGAGTCGGAGGCCTTCAAGTCCTTCCGCCACCGCGAGATCTTCGGCCAGGTCGGCTTCGGCACGGGTGGCTGGGACACCGACTTCCCGAACTCCATCCTGGAAATCCTGCGCGTCGTCTACTCCGAGGCCGACGACCACCACCGCGGCATCGTCGAGGGCAGCCAGCAGCTCCCGCTGCGCCTGTGGGACCGCGAGCCCGAGAAGATCGTCCACTGGCCGCTCGGGACCTCGCTGTCGTCGCTGCACGACGGCGAGCCGCGGCCCGCCGTCACCCGGCTGAACCGCACCGCGGGCAACCGGATCACGGTCACGGACGCCTCCGGCGACATCCGTACCTACCGGGCGGCCATCTTCACCGCGCAGTCGTGGATGCTGCTCTCCAAGATCGCGTGTGACGACTCGCTCTTCCCGATCGACCACTGGACGGCGATGGAGCGGACCCACTACATGGAGTCCTCCAAGCTGTTCGTCCCGGTGGACCGGCCGTTCTGGCTGGACAAGGACGAGATCACCGGGCGCGACACGATGTCGATGACGCTCACCGACCGCATGACCCGCGGCACGTACCTGCTCGACAACGGTCCCGACAAGCCGGCCGTGATCTGCCTGTCGTACACCTGGTGCGACGACAGCCTGAAGTGGCTGCCGCTGTCCGCGAACGAGCGGATGGAGGTCATGCTCAAGTCGCTCGGGGAGATCTACCCGAACGTCGACATCCGCAGCCACATCATCGGCAACCCGGTGACCGTGTCGTGGGAGAACGAGCCCTACTTCATGGGCGCGTTCAAGGCGAACCTGCCCGGCCACTACCGCTACCAGCGCCGCCTGTTCACCCACTTCATGCAGGACGGGCTGCCCGAGGACAAGCGCGGCATCTTCCTCGCCGGCGACGACATCTCGTGGACGGCCGGCTGGGCCGAGGGCGCCGTGCAGACCGCGCTGAACGCCGTCTGGGGCGTCATGACCCACCTCGGAGGGTCCACCGACCCGTCCAACCCCGGTCCCGGCGACCTCTACGACGAGATCGCGCCCGTCGAACTGCCGGAGGACTGAACCGCCGCCCCGGCTCCGCGTGCCCGTGGAGCCGGGGCGCGTCAACGCCAGGGGGTCAGCAGGCAGCGGCCCACCAGACCGACGCCCGCGTCGAGGCGCTCGGTGAACTCCTCGGCCAGGTCCGGCAGATCGCGCAGCCCCCACAGCAGCCGCGCCGCCGACCACGCGCCCTCCCTGGCGCGGTCCAGGCTCCACGAGCCGACGAGATGCGTCAGGGGGTCGGCGATCTGCAACAGGTCGGGCCCGGGCATCACGTCCTCGCGGATGCGTTCCTCCAGCAGCACGAGCACGTCGCCGACCCGGTCGAACGCGCCCTCCAGGTCGGCCGGTTCGCAGCCGAGCACATGGCAGGTGTCGACGACGGCGAGCGCCAGGTCGTGTCCGATGTGCGCGTTGATCCCGGCGAGCGCGAACTGGAGCGGCCGTACGCCGGGATGGCGGCGGTACTGGAACAGCGGCCGCCAGCAGGCCGGCGGGCGCAGCCCCTCCGACGCCGTGTCGACCGCCGACAGGTAGCGGCGGGCGAACAGCACGTCGAGCGTGACGGCGGCCCGCCGGTCCGCGAACAGGCCGTCGTCGATGTGCCGGCCGATCTCCCGGGTGACCGCGAGATAGACACGGTTGAACACCGCGAGGCCGTCCCCGGCCGGCCAGGCGGAGCCGTACGCGAGCATCCGCCGCACCACCGAGTCGACCGCCGCCGGGACGTCGCCCGGGAGCACTGCGAGCTGTTCACTCTGCGCCATGGAGGCAGGGTCCCAGGCCGCGGCCGGGCGGCGCGGTGACGGGCCGCGGCTTCCCCGGAAAGGAGGACGAGGCGCCTCCAGGAACCCGCTCCGGGCGCGCTCCGGGCGTCCTCGGCGTCCTTCGCGTCGTACGAGGAGGTCCCGGAGCCCAGCAGGGGCTCCTGCTCCTTCATCCGCTCCTTCATGTGCGCCGGGGCGAAGGCGCGCAGCACGTGGTAGCCCGTGATGACGACGATCGTGCCGAGCGCGATGCCGCCGAGCTCGAAGGTGTCGGTGATCTTCAGGCTGACGCCGCCGCCGCCGACGCCGACCCGAAGCCGCGCTCCTGAACCGGACCCGTGGCGAGCGACGCTCTGAGCGACCGCACGACGACGTACGCGCACGGCTCGCGGGTGCTCGTCCGGCTGGACGCCGGCAGCCCGCGGCCCGCGCCCGGGAGCGAGCGGTTCAGGGACGCCGGCCGGGCACTGGCGCGTCCTGCGGACTGACGACCTTCAGGCTCTCCCGGCCTGCCGTCCGCAGCACGCCCGCGCCCGGCACCAGCCCGAGCGCGAGCGCGGTCACCAGGCCGAAGGAGACGACGAGGCTGGTCGCGTCGGCGACGGCGCCGATGGCCGAGGGCGCGATGAGTCCGGACGTGTACGTGATGGTGGCGACGCCCGCGATCGCCTGGCTCGGGTTCGGCCCGCTGCGGCCCGCGGCCGCGAACGCCAGCGGCACGACGACCGCGACCCCCAGCCCGATCAGCCCGAACCCGCACAACGCCACCCCCGGACGGGCTGCGACGACCACCAGCAGCCCGCCCGCCGTCGCCAGCGCACCGCCGACGCGCACCGTGCGCACCGGCCCGAACCGGTCGACGATCCGGTCGCCGGCGAGCCGCGCCACCGCCATCGTCAGCGCGAAGGCCGTGGTCGACGCGGCGGCGAGCCCCGGCGACGTGTCCAGCACGTCGCGCAGGTACACCGCGGACCAGTCCAGGCTCGCGCCCTCCGCGAACACCGCGCAGAATCCGATCGCGCCGATGACCAGCGCCGACCTGGGCGGCAGCGCGAAGCGCGGCGGCGGCTCCTCGTCGGGGGTGCTGCGCAGGTCCAGTACGCCCTGACAGGCGATCAGCCCGAGCGCGGTGAGCGTCGCGGCCGCGAGCACGTGGTGGAGGCGGGCGTCGCTGCCCAGATGGGCGGCGAGTGTGCCGCCCGCCGAGCCGATCAGCGCGCCCGCACTCCACATGCCGTGCAGCCCGGACATGATCGAGCGGTCGAGGCGGTTCTCGATCTCCACGCCCAGGGCGTTCATCGCCACGTCCGACATGCCCGCGGTCGCGCCGAACGCGAACAGCGCGGCGCACAGGGTGAAGAGGTTCGGCGCGAGGGACGGGAGGACCAGGCTCAGGGTCCACAGCGCGAGGAGTCCGCGCAGCGCGGTCCGCGCCCCGAAGCGGTGACTGATCGCCCCGGCCAGCGGCATCGCCACGGACGCGCCGAGCGCCGGGAACGCCAGCGCCAGTCCCAACTGGCCCGCGCTGACGCCCGCGTGGTCCTGAATCCAGGGAATGCGGGTCGCGAAGCTGCCGGTCACGGCGCCGTGCACACAGAAGACGGCGGCGACGGCGACGCGGGCGCGCTTCAGCCGGCCCGGCTCCGTGGCCATTTCCCTCGACATGCGGATATCCCTCCCCGAGTACGTGAGCCGTAAACTATCAGGGACCCTTCCTGATAGTGATGGATTTCGTGCTCCTCGTCCCTGAGCGGCCGGGGCAGTCTGGAAGGATTCCGGCATGCCCGCATCCCCGAGCACCGCCCGGGCCATCAACGACCGGCTCGCCCTGGAACTCCTCCAGCAGGAGGGCCCGTTGACGGCAGGTCAGCTGAAGAGCCTCACCGGCCTGTCCAGGCCGACGGTCGCCGACCTGGTGGAGCGGCTCCAGGGCTCCGGCCTCGTCCGCGTGGTCGGCGAGGCGGGCGCGGACCGGCGCGGGCCCAACGCCCGCCTGTACGGCATCGTCGCCGACCGCGCGCATCTCGCCGCCCTCGACGTCCGCACGCAGAGCGTCTCCGTCGTGGTCGCCGACCTGCTCGGGACCACGCTGGCCGAGGCCACGCTGCCCATCGACGGTGACACCGGCACCGAACCCGCCGCCGAACAGGCCGCCGCGCTCCTGGAGGGCGCCGTCCGTGAAGCCGGTGCCGCCCGCCTGCACAGCGTGGGCATCGGGGCGCCGGGGCTGATCGACCCGGTCGCCGGAGAGCTGCGCGGGTCCAGCGGGCTGCCCGCCTGGCACCGGCGTCTGGTCACCGCGCTCCAGGAGCGGCTCCCCGCACAGGTGGTCGTCGAGAACGAGACGAACCTCGCGGCCCTGGCCGAGCAGCGCGCCGGTGCGGCCCGCGACCGGGAGACGTTCGCCTTCCTCTGGCTGGGCCACGGCGTCGGCGCGGCGCTGTTCCTCGACGGACGGCTGCGCAGGGGCGCGTCCGGGGGAGCGGGCGAGATCGGCTTCCTGCCCGTGCCGGGGACGGCGGGCCTGCCGTCGGCGGTCGACTGCGGCGGCGGTTTCCACTCGCTGGCCGGGTCGGCGGCGGTCTGCGCGCTGGGGGAGCGCCATGGGATCGCGGCGCCGGCCGGCGGTCCGGAACCACGGGCCGCGGCGGTGGTCGCGGCCGCCGTGGCCGAGGGCCGGGACGACTTCCTCGACGCCCTCGCCGACCGCCTCGCGGTGGGCGCGGCGGCGGTCGTGTCGGTGCTGGACCCGGGCTGCGTGGTCCTCGGCGGAGAGGTGGGCCACGCGGGCGGCGCGGCGCTGGCGTCGCGCGTGGAGGCGCGGCTCGCGAGGATGTCACCGCTGCGGACGGAGGTGCGTGCGGGGGAGCTGGGCGGGTCGGCGGTCCTGAGCGGCGCGCTGCGAGTGGCTCGCGAGGCGGCGCAACGGGAACTGTTCGCGGGGGCGTGACGCCGGCGCGGGGTTCTTTCCCCTCCGCGCCCTCCCCCTACGGCCTGGCGGCCGTGGGAGGGACCCCCAGACGGGCTGATTTCGCTCCGCGAGATCCAGCCTCGCCGGCGTTTGAGGCGCGGGGTTCGGGGCGGAGCCCCGACGAGGGCGCCGCGCCCACCAGTCCCGTCCGCCCGGGGCAGCGCCCCGGGAAGGCCCGGCGGCGGCAAGGGCCTGGGACCGCCGCCGGGCCGCATGGGAGGGGTCAGCAGGCGCCGAGGTCCTGCCAGACACCCCACTCACCCGTGGTACCGGGCTCCTCCCCCTTCGTCCACCACTTGGACTTCCACGTGCGCGACCGGTGGGAGACCGTCGTCCCCCCGCCGTACTCCGTCGACGCGGACCACGCCGGCGCGGTGCACGCCCCCGGCGTGGGCGTGGGGGTCGGCGACGGCGATGTACCGCTGCCCGGCTCCACCACCGTCGTCCCGCGCGCCAGGTCCCCGGCGAGCGCGTACGTCTTCCCCCCGAACGTCACCGTCCAGTTCGACGGCGTCGACGTCGGCAGGTAGTACACGAAGTCGAGCTCCACCGACGCCCCCGGCGCCAGCGTCTGCCACGCCGGCAGCTTCAGCGAGACCCGGTGGAAGTCGCCGTCGAGGCCGCCCACGTTGTTCCCGCTGTGGTCGCTGCGCACGACCGTCGTGCCGAAGCCGGACTGGTCCTTGGCGTTCGCCGGGGCCGAGGTGGCGTAGTCGAACTGGAACTCCGTCCCGCCCGGCAGTGTCGCCTTGGAGTTGTTGGTGATCTTCAACTTGGGGCTGATCGGGTAGTTGGAGTCGCCCAGCGGGAACTGCCCGAAGCCCACGTCCACCATGATCGCCTCGCCCGGCAGAGCGGTGTTCGACCGCTCGGCGCCGTAGGGCGAGGCCGCCTTGAACTTCTCGTACATGGTGGAGGTGAGGGTGTCACCGGCCTCGTACTGCCCCTTCGCCGCGTTCCAGCCGTAGTCGCCCGCCAGCTCCCACACCATCGTGCCGCCGATGCCGCGGTCGACGACGTAGTCCGCCTTGGCCGCCACCGACTGCTCGTCCTCCGTGGACAGGAAGACCTTCTTGTCGGCGTTCCACAGCCAGGGCGCGACCAGCGTCGCGTCGTACTTGCGCACATAGGCGCCGGTCAGCTTCGTGCCGGCGGGGAATCCGTAGCGGGTGACGTAGTCGCCGACGATCCCCTTCTCCAGGTTCTTGGCGTGCCACATCGGGTTGGAGCCCGCGGGGGACTCGTTGCCGCCTGTGTCCTTGTCGTGCCAGAGGTTGTCGATGCCGACGGCCCCGTCACCGCACTTGGTCAGTCCGCCGCCCGCCGGGCAGGTGGTCGACGGCGCCCTGCCCCACAGGCCGTCCGTTCCGCCCTGGACGTTCTTGAAGCCGCGGGTGTAGTACGGCAGCCCGATGTTGATCCGGCCGGCCGGCATCGAGCCGCGGAAGTAGTGGTACGCCCAGTCGGTGTTGAGGTAGCCGATGCCGCCGTACTGGGCCGTCGAGTACACCCCGGCCGCCGCGAGTTCGGCGTCCTTGCCGTCGTCGAACAGCGAGGCGTTCGGCCCGACGTACTCGTTCCACGCGCCGTGCAGGTCGTACGACATGATGTTGACGTAGTCCAGGTACCTCTGGACCTGGAACGTCTCCATCCCGCGCAGCAGGTAGCCCGACGAGGGCGCCGCCACCGTCAGCAGGTAGTGCCTGCCGTCCGCGGCGCCGGCGCGGTCGAGCTTCTCGCGCAGGGTCTTCATCAGCGCCGCGTAGCCCTTGACGAGCCCGGCCCGGCGGTCGTTGGAGATCGAGTGGTCGAGGGGATTGCCGGCGTCCTTCATGGTCGTCGGGTACTCGTAGTCGATGTCCACGCCGTTGAAGCCGTACTTCTTGACGAAGGCCACGGCCGAGTCGGCGAAGGTGCCGATCCCGGCATGGTTCACCGAGCCGTCCGGGTTGGTGGCCATCGAGTAGAAGCCGCCGGAGGCCACCCGCTCGCCGCTGTCGTCGAAGTACCCGCCGGTCTCCGCCCAACCGCCCACGGAGATCAGCGTCTTCACGTCCGGGTGCTGCTTCTTGTACTTCGTCAGCAGGTTGAAGTGACCCTTGTACGGCAAGGAAGGGTCCATCTCCGCACCGGCCACGCCCGGCCAGGTCATGCCGGTGGCGGCGTTCTTCTCGCCGTCCGCGCCGACGGAGAGCCTGCCCGCCCCGTCGATGTGCGCGAAGGCGTAGTTGATGTGGGTGACCTTGTCCCACGGGATGTCGGAGGCGAGGTACGCGGGGGCGCCGTCCTTGCCGGTGCGCCAGCCGGTGAAGTAGCCGATGACCCGGCGGCGGTGGTCCGCGCCCATCCTCTCGCGGCCGTCGGTGTCGTAGACGGAGCAGTACGGGACGTCGACGCCCGGGGTGGAGGAGAGCCCGTCGGGGCGACACGATTCTCCCCCTGACTGCGTCGGGGGGACTCCCGGGGACGCGGCTTGGGAGACGCCGGACGAGAGCGAGCCGGCCAGCAGTGCGGCGGCTGCGCCGGCTGCGAGCAGCGATGCTCGTCTGTGGGTGGGGGACTGCACGGTCGGTTCCTCCTGGTGGGGGTCCCGAGACGCCCCGCCAGGGGCGCCCAAGGAAGAGTTCGGCTCGGCTCAACTGGCATGGGGATGACGTGCGTTGGCCCGCCGGTGTGCGCACAGCGGCGGGCCGGTCCGCGGAGGTGACGCAGAGATTAAGAGGACTAGACCAGTGAGTCAATAGGTCTGGACCTTTCCGTGCGACTGTGTCATCTGTGAGTCAGTCCACAGCGTTCACCCGCATGGCCGAGCGTCCGGCATGGCACACTGGCCCTGTATCAGCAGCAGCGCACTCCGGGGTCGGTGCAATTCCGAACCGGCGGTTACAGTCCGCGACCCGTCCGCATCCAGCGGCCGGTTGACCAGGTGAAATTCCTGGACCGACGGTTAAAGTCCGGATGGGAGGCAGTGCGCGGCGGGCGACCCTCACGGGTGTGCCGGCCGTACGGGTACGGATCGACGTTCGCGGCGATCCTGTGCCATCGGTCTCGGCGTTCCCCGTGCGGTGTTGTTTCCCGCTCTCTGTCGTCACCGACAGGCCCCGGAGTCCGTGCCCGAATGAGGCAGGAGGACCCGGTGGCCACAGCCGACACGGACGCCATGCGGCAGGCGATCACGCTCGCCGCCCGCGGTCTCGGCTCCACCAGCCCCAACCCGGTCGTCGGGTGCGTCGTCACCGACGCCGCCGGACGGGTCGTCGGCGAGGGCTTCCACCAGCGCGCCGGCGGGCCGCACGCCGAGGTCCATGCCCTGCGCGCCGCCGGTGACCTGGCCCGCGGCGGCACTGCGTACGTCACCCTCGAACCCTGCAACCACACCGGACGCACCGGCCCCTGCGCACAGGCCCTGATCGAGGCCGGTGTCGGCCGTGTCGTGTACGCGGTCGCCGACCCGACCCCGCAGGCCACCGGCGGGGCCGACACCCTGCGCGCCGCCGGGGTCCGGGTCGAGCAGGGGCTCCTGGAGGACGAGGCCGAGGCGGGCAACGCCGCCTGGCTCACCTCCGTACGCCTCGGCCGCCCCCACGTCACCTGGAAGTACGCGGCCACCCTCGACGGCCGCATCGCCGCGGCCGACGGCACCAGCCGCTGGATCAGCTCGCCCGAGTCCCGGGCCGATGTGCACCGCCTGCGTGCCGAGTCCGACGCGGTCGTCGTCGGCTCGGGCACCATGCGGACCGACGACCCCCACCTCGCGGTGCGCGGCGTCGAGGGCGCGACCCAGCCCCTGCGGGTCGTCGTCGACAGCGACGCCGCGGCGGTGCTGCCCGGCGCGCGTGTGCTCGACGACGCGGCGCCCACGCTCGTCGCGATCGCCGAGGACGCCGAGAGCGACCTGCCCGACGTCCTGCGCCTGCCGCGCACCGAGCGCGGGCTGTCCGTGCCTGCGCTGCTCGCCGGGCTGCACGAGCGCGGCGTCCGCTCCGTCCTCCTCGAAGGCGGGCCGACCCTCGCCGGAAGCTTCGTCACCGCGAACGCCGTCGACCGCGTCGTCGGCTATCTCGCGCCCGCACTCCTCGGCGCGGGCCCCGCGGCCCTCGCCGACGCCGGAATCACCACCATCGCCGAAGCGTTGCGGCTCGACGTCACCGAGACCGTGCGCATCGGGCCCGATCTGCGCATCACCGCGACCGTCACCAAGGGAGCTTGAGTGTTCACCGGAATCGTCGAAGAGCTGGGTGAGGTCACCGCCGTCGAGAACCTCGGCGACGCCTCCCGCTTCCGCCTGCGCGGACCCGTCGTCACCGAAGGGGCCAAGCACGGCGACTCGATCGCCGTCAACGGTGTCTGCCTCACCGTCGTGGAGACCGGCGACGGCGAGTTCACCGCCGACGTGATGGCCGAGACGCTCAAGCGCTCCAGCCTCGGGGCCCTCACCACCGGCTCCCGCGTCAACCTGGAGCGCCCGATGGTGGCCGACGGACGCTTCGGCGGCCACATTGTCCAGGGGCACGTCGACGGCACCGGCACCATCGTCGAGCGCACCCCCTCGGAGCACTGGGAGATCGTGAAGATCTCCCTCCCCGCCGAGCTGGCCCGGTACGTCGTCGAGAAGGGCTCCATCACCGTCGACGGCGTGAGCCTCACCGTCGTCGAGGCGGGCCCCGACTACTTCACGATCAGCCTGATCCCCACGACGCTCGCCCTGACCACGCTCGGCGTCAAGCAGAGCGGCGACCCCGTCAACCTCGAGGTCGACGTCATCGCCAAGTACGTCGAGCGGCTGCTCGGCGCGGAGCCGAAGGAGAGCGCGAAGTGAGCGCTCTGAGCTGGCTCAACACGGAGGCGTTCACCCTCTTCGGGCAGCACATCATGTGGTCCGACATGATCGGTAACACCATCGGGCTCGTCGCGCTCGCCCTCGGCTGGCGCCGCTCCGTCCTCACCTGGCCCGCGCAGCTGCTGTCCGGAGTCATCCTCGTCGGGGCGTACGCCTCCGCCCATCTCAGCGGCGGCGTCGGCAAGCAGCTCCTGGTCATCGGCGTGGCCGCCTGGGGCTGGCACCAGTGGACCCGCGGCCGCCGGCAGGCCCAGGACGGCTCCATCGCCGTCCGGTTCGCCTCCTGGAAGGAGCGCGGCTGGCTCGCCGCCGGCGCGGTGCTCGGCACGCTCGCGGTAGGCGGCCTGTTCACCGCGTTCCCGTCGCTGTCCTGGAGCCCGTGGGCCGACGCCTACATCTTCGTCGGCACGCTGGTCGCGATGGTCGCCCAGGCCCGCGGCCTGGTCGAGTTCTGGTTCGCCTGGCTGCTGGTCGACCTCGTCGGCGTGCCGCTCGCCTTCAGCAGCGGCCTCGCCTTCTCCGGCCTCGTCTACGTGATCTACTTCGCCCTCGTCGTCTGGGGCGCCTACGACTGGTGGCAGCGCTCGCGCCGGAGTGCCGCGCCCGCTCTGGAAGGAGTCGCAGCATGACTGCCCTGCCCGCCTGGTACGCCGCCGACAGCTTCGAGGACCTCGCGCTCGACTCCGTCGAGCAGGCCATACGCGACATCGCCGCGGGCCGCCCGGTCGTCGTCGTCGACGACGAGGACCGCGAGAACGAGGGCGACCTCGTCATCGCCGCCGAGAAGGCCTCGCCCGAGATCATCGCCTTCATGATGAGCGAGTGCCGCGGCCTCATCTGCGCCCCGATGGAGAGCGACGAGCTGGAGCGCCTGGAACTGCCCCAGATGGTGGGCAACAACACCGAGTCGATGCAGACGGCCTTCACCGTCTCCGTCGACGCGGGCCCCGCCTACGGCGTCACCACCGGCATCTCCGCCTCCGACCGCGCCACCACGCTCCAGCTGCTGGCCGGCGGGCAGGCCGGCCCGTCCGACTTCGTGCGGCCCGGGCACATCTTCCCGCTGCGCGCCAAGCCCGGCGGCGTGCTGACCCGTCCCGGCCACACCGAGGCCGCCGTCGACCTCGCGCGGCTCGCGGGGCTGCGCCCGGCCGGCGCGATCGTCGAGATCGCCGGTGAGGACGGCGTCATGCTGCGGCTGCCCGAACTCGTCCCGTTCGCCCGCAAGCACGGCCTGACGATCATCTCCATCGAGGACCTGATCGCCTACCGCCGCAGCTCCGAGCCGACCGTCAAGCGCGAGGCGGAGGTCAACCTGCCCACCGCGCACGGACAGTTCACCGCCTACGGATACCGCTCCACCGTCGACGGCGTCGAGCACGTCGCCCTCGTCCACGGCGACCTCGGCGACGGCGAGGACGTGCTCGTGCGCGTCCACTCCGAGTGCCTGACCGGCGACATCTTCCACTCGCTGCGCTGCGACTGCGGGCCCCAGCTGGAGGCCTCCATGGACCGCATCACCGAGGCCGGCCGCGGCGTCGTCGTCTACCTGCGCGGTCACGAGGGCCGTGGCATCGGACTGCTGTCCAAGCTGCGGGCGTACGAGCTCCAGGAGCGCGGCCGCGACACCCTGGACGCCAATCTGGAGCTCGGACTGCCCGCCGACGCCCGCGACTACGCGGCCGGGGCGCAGATCCTCGCCGACCTCGGGGTGCGCAGCACACGGCTGATGACCAACAACCCCGACAAGACTGCCGCGCTCATCCGGCACGGCATCGCCGTCCTCGGACGCGAGCCGATGCCCGTGAAGGCCGGCGAGCACAACCTGCGGTACCTGCGCACCAAGCGGGACCGGATGGGCCACGACCTGCCCTGGCTCGACGCCGCCGGCACGTCCGCCTGCAACAACCAGTAAGACAGCCACAGAGCATCAAGGAGACACGTACGTGAGCGGCAAGGGCGCACCCGAACTGAGCGTGAAGAACTGCGGCGACCTCCGGGTCGCCGTGATCGCGGCGCAGTGGCACGAGAAGATCATGGACGGACTCGTCGACGGCGCCCTGCGCGCCCTCCACGAGCTCGGCATCGACGAGCCGACCCTCCTGCGGGTCCCCGGCAGCTTCGAGCTGCCGGTCGTCGCCAAGGTCCTCGCCGGCCGCGGCTACGACGCGATCGTGGCGCTCGGAGTCGTCATCCGCGGCGGCACTCCCCACTTCGAGTACGTGTGCCAGGGCGTCACCCAGGGCCTCACCCAGGTGTCCATCGACACGGGCGTCCCGGTCGGCTTCGGCGTACTGACCTGCGACACCGAGGAGCAGGCGCTCGACCGGGCCGGACTGGAAGGGTCGAACGAGGACAAGGGGCACGAAGCGGTCACCGCCGCGGTGGCCACCGCGACCATCCTGCGTTCAGTATCCGAACCCTGGCGCTGAGGGGAGCCCACTTCCGCGTAGGGTGGGAGCACCATGTCCAAGAAGACGTTCGAGGAGCTCTTCACCGAGCTCCAGCACAAGGCCGCCAACGGCGACCCCGCCACCTCCCGCACCGCCGAGCTGGTGGACAAGGGCGTGCACGCCATCGGCAAGAAGGTCGTCGAGGAGGCCGCCGAAGTGTGGATGGCCGCCGAGTACGAGGGCAAGGACGCCGCCGCCGAGGAGATCTCCCAGCTGCTGTACCACGTCCAGGTGATGATGGTCGCGCGCGGGATCTCCCTCGACGACGTCTACGCCCACCTCTGAGCCCGCCCCGCCCGTACGTACGTACACCCACGCGAACGAAGGAAGCCCGTCTCATGCTGCGCATCGCCGTCCCCAACAAGGGTTCACTGTCCGGACCTGCGTCGGCGATGCTCCATGAGGCCGGCTATCAGCAGCGCAAGGAGTCCAAGGAACTCGTCCTCGTCGACCCCGAGAACGAGGTCGAGTTCTTCTACCTGCGCCCCCGCGACATCGCGATCTACGTCAGCTCCGGCAAGCTCGACATCGGCATCACCGGCCGCGACCTGCTGCTGGACTCCGGTGCGAACGCCGAGGAGATCCTCCAGCTGGGCTTCGCCCGCTCCACCTTCCGCTACGCCACCAAGCCCGGCACCGCGAAGGGCGTCCAGGACTTCGGCGGCATGACGATCGCCACCTCCTACGAGGGCATCGTCGACAAGCACCTCGCCGACAACGGCGTCGACGCCTCCGTCGTCCACCTCGACGGCGCTGTCGAGACCGCGATCGAGCTGGGTGTCGCCGAGGTCATCGCGGACGTCGTCGAGACGGGCACCAGCCTGCGCAACGCGGGCCTCGAAGTGATCGGCGAACCGATCATGACCTCGGAGGCCGTCGTCATCCGGCGCACCGGAGCCGACGCCGAGGACCCGCAGGTGCAGCAGTTCCTGCGGCGTCTCCAGGGCGTCCTCGTCGCCCGCAGCTACGTGATGATGGACTACGACTGCCGCGTCGAGAACCTGGAGCAGGCCGTCGCGCTCACCCCCGGGCTCGAGTCGCCGACCATCTCCCCGCTCCACCACGAGGGCTGGGTCGCCGTCCGCTCGATGGTCGCCGCCAAGGAGGCCCAGCGGATCATGGACGACCTGTACGCGCTCGGCGCGCGGGCCATCCTCACCACGGCCATCCACGCCTGCCGGCTCTGAGGGACGGCCCGACAGATGCCCACCGCGACACCCCGCGTCCCCGCGCTCCCGGTCACCTTCAGGCCGACCCGCACCCGGATCGTCCTGCTCACCGTGGGCGCGGTGATGTGCACCGTTCTCATCGCCGTCACCCTCCTCCTCGAACGCCTCAGCGGTCCCGAGCGGGTGAGCTTCATCTTCACCGCGCTGCTCTTCTTCGGCGTACTGGCGCTGCTCAGCAGGCCGAAGGTGGTCGCCGACGAGGACGGCGTGACCGTCGTCAACCTCACCCGGACGCGCCGGCTCGCCTGGCCCGAGATCCTGCGCGTCAACCTGCGTCCCGGTGACCCCTGGGTCTTCCTCGACCTCAGCGACGGCACGAGCCTGCCGGCCCTCGGCATCCAGCCGGGCATCGCCAAGGCACAGGCCATCGACGACGCCCGCGCCCTGCGTGCCCTCGCCGAAACCCACGGCACCCGCCCGGACACCCCCTAGCCACACAACTGCCCCCGCCGCCCCCGGCTTGATTACTCTGGTGGGCGGCGGCGCCAGGTGCGCCCCGCCCCGCACGTGCGGCCCCAAGCGGCCGGCGGGGCTTTCCTACGACCCGAGGAGTGACTCCCTCCGGCAATGGACGGATCGTCCGGTAGTACCTGCGCCGCCCCCTCACAGGAGGCGGCGGCATGATCATCCCGTTTCTGCTGCTCGCCGCAGCGTTCCTTCTCATCCTCGCCAACGGCTTCTTCGTGGCGGCCGAGTTCGGCCTCGTCACCGTGGAGCGACCCGACGCCGAGCGTGCCGCCGCCGAAGGCGACAAGCGCGCCCGCCGGGTCGTCGCCGCTCTGCGGCAGCTGTCGTTCCAGCTCTCCGGCACCCAGCTCGGCATCACCATCACCTCTCTGGTCGTCGGCATGCTCGCGCAGCCGGCGCTCGCCCAGCTGCTCGACGGACCGCTCACCGCCACCGGACTGCCCGACGGCGTCGTCCCCGGCGT
Organism: Streptomyces sp. NPDC002867; assembly: GCF_053591895.1. Lineage (NCBI taxonomy): Bacteria > Bacillati > Actinomycetota > Actinomycetes > Kitasatosporales > Streptomycetaceae > Streptomyces > Streptomyces sp. NPDC002867. The sequence goes on from NZ_JBSFUR010000024.1 coordinate 23,451, forward strand.
CGCCGTGGTGATCGGCATGCTGCTCGCCTCGGCCCTCCAGATGGTCATCGGCGAACTCGTCCCCAAGAACTGGGCGGTGTCGCGGCCCCTGCAGGTCGCGCGCTTCGTCGCAGGCCCGCAGACGCTGTTCTCGGCCGTCTTCCGGCCCGTGATCACCCTGCTCAACGCCGCGGCGAACCGACTCGTACGGCTCTTCGGCGTCGAGCCCGCCGAGGAGCTGGCCTCCGCCCGCACCCCGGGCGAACTGGTGTCCCTCGCCCGTCACTCGGCTCGGGCCGGCGCGCTGGAGCAGGACACCGCGGACCTGTTCGTACGGACCCTGTCCCTGGGCCACCTGACGGCCCAGCACGTCATGACCCCGCGGGTGAAGGTGAGCGCGCTCCAGTCGGACGCCACCGCCGCCGACGTCCTCAACCTCACGCGTGCCACGGGCCTTTCCCGGTTCCCCGTCTACCACGAGCGCATCGACGAGATCGTGGGAATGGTGCACCTCAAGGACGCGCTCGCGGTCCGGGCCGAGGAGCGCCGGCGCGTGCGGGTGTCCCGCATCGCCGTACCGCCGCTGCTCGTTCCCGAGACGCTGCCCGTGCAGCACCTCCTCGAACGGCTGCGCAGCGAACAGCCGATGGCCGTCGTCGTCGACGAGTACGGCGGCACGGCCGGCGTGGTCACCCTCGAGGACATCGTCGAGGAACTGGTCGGCGAGGTCCGCGACGAGCACGACGCCGAGGCCGACGCCCGGCCCGAGCTCGTGCCCGTCGCTCCCGAGGACGGCAGGCCGGCCTGGGAGGCCGACGGAAGCTGCCGGGTCCTCACCCTGCGCCGGATAGGTCTCGACGTGCCCGACGGCCCGTACGAGACCGTCGCCGGCCTCGTCGCCGACCTGCTGGGCCGCATCCCCGTCCCCGGCGACCGGGCCGAACTGCCCGGCTGGCGCCTCGCGGTGCGTCAGGTCGACCGCTACCGCGCCGAGCGCGTGCGCCTCGTGCGCACCGCCGACGTACCGGCGCTGACGGAGGCCGCCCGATGAGCGCCGTCCAACTGCTGTTCGCCCTGCTCCTGGTCCTGGCGAACGGTTTCTTCGTCGGGGCCGAGTTCGCCCTCGTCTCCGTACGCCGCAGCCAGATCGAACCGCTCGCCGCCGACGGCTCGGGGCGGGCCCGGCAGGTCCTGCACGGGCTGGAGAACCTGCCGCAGATGATGGCGGCCGCCCAGTTCGGCATCACGGTCTGCTCGCTCACCCTCGGCGCCGTCGCCGAACCGACCGTCGCGCACCTCCTGGAGCCCGTCTTCCACGCGGCCCGTGTCCCCGAGGGGCTGATCCACCCTCTCGGCTACGTGATCGCGCTGGCGGTCGTCGTCTTCCTGCACCTCGTCATCGGCGAGATGCTGCCGAAGAACCTGGCCATGGCCGCGCCCGAGCGGACGGCGCTGTGGCTCAGCCCCGGCCTCGTCGGTTTCGCCCGGCTGTGCCGTCCGGTGACGGCGGGGCTCGGCGCCTGCGCCAAGCTGGTGCTGCGCGCCTTCCGGGTCGAGCCGAAGGACGAGGTGGAGGCCGTCTTCACCAGCGACCAGCTGGGACAGCTCGTCGAGGACGCCGGCCAGGCCGGACTGCTGGCGCCCGCGGAACAGGAGCGTCTGGAGGACGCGCTGGAGCTGGGCAGCAGGCCGGTGAGCGAGGTGCTCATCGCCCGGTCCGCACTCGTGACCGTGCCGCCGTCGGTGACGGCGCGGCAGGTGGAGGAGCTGACCGTCCGCACGGGCTACTCCCGGTTCCCGGTGTCCGCCGGGGGCACCGGGCCCTTCATGGGCTATCTGCACGTCAAGGACGTGCTGGACCTGGAGGACGGCGAGCGGCCCGTGCCCCAGCACATCTGGCGGCCGATGGCGACGCTCCGCGCCGAGCTGCCGCTCGACGACGCGCTCACCGTGATGCGCCGCGCGGCGACGCACCTGGCGCAGGTCGCCGACGAGTCCGGGCGGGTGCTCGGCCTCGTCGCCCTGGAGGACGTGCTGGAGATGCTGGTGGGCGAGGTCCGCGACCCGGCCCACCGCGTCACGGTGCCGGCACGGGCGCCGAGGACGTCCGCCAGCCCGGACTCGGCCCTCGTGAGCTGAGCCGGGCGCCCCGGCACGACCGGGAGGCAGTGCCCTAGCCGAGGGGAGGCTCCTGCGGGCCGCGGCCCGCAGGACCGCGGCCCGACAGGACCTCCCCGTAGGCCTGCATCAGATCCGGGAGCCGCAGCGTCGACAGGTCCTCGCGGTTCGGGGTGCCCGGATACGTGGACAGCCGCAGGTCCCGGTACGCGCAGCTCTTCTCGTAGAGCGTGCGCAGGAACCGGCCGTTGCCCAGCTCGTCGATCCAGCCCTGCTCGACGACATGGCCGCTGATCGAGCACAGCTCGTCACGAGCCTCCTCGTCCCACACGTCGCCGTTCTCCGCGGCCAGCACCTCGCCGATGGCGGTCAGCTCGAGCGGGCGGTAGGACGGGAAGTCGACCCGGGTGGTGAAACGCGAGGAGAGGCCGGGGTTGGTCGCGAGCAGGCGGTCCATGCCCTCGGGGTAGCCCGCCAGGATGACCACCAGATGGTCGCGGTTGTCCTCGGCGCGCTTGAGCAGCACCTGCAGCGCCTCGTCGCCGTACGCGTCGCCCTTGCTGTAACCGGAATTGGAGAGGCTGTACGCCTCGTCCACGAAGAGCACCCCGCCGAGCGCCGAGTCGATCAGCTCATTGGCCTTCACCGCCGTCTGGCCGAGGAACTCGCCCACGAGATCGGCCCGTTGGGCCTCCACCAGGTGGTCGCCGCCGAGCAGCCCGAGCGCGTAGAACACCCGGCCGAGGATGCGGGCCACGGTGGTCTTGCCGGTGCCGGACGGGCCGGAGAAGACGAAGTGCCGCTTGGGCGGTCGTACGGGAAGGCTCTGACCGGCTCGCAACCGGGCCATCTCCAGCTGCGCCGACAGCGCTTTGACCTGCCGTTTCACCGGCTCCAGTCCCACCATGCGCTCCAGCTCCGCCAGCGCCTCGGCCAGGAGCACCGGGTCGGTGGGGCCCGACGGGAAGTGCGGGGGAGTGGCCTGCGGGGACACGGTCGTGCGCCGCCGGGGTCCGTCCGAGGGCGCCGGCCCGTTCCCCGGCAGCTGGCTCCCCGGGTCGCCGGGCAGGCGCTCGGTGGCGACCGGGCTCTCGCCCTCGGACTGGACGTCCGCGGCGTCGGCGCCGAAGCCGGTCAGCGACACGGCGGCCAGGCCCGCCGCCTCGTCGTAGCCGTCGATGCCGTCGATGCCGTCGTACTCCGCTATGGCCGCGAGCCGTGCCGAGGTGTCCATGAAGGCCGGGTCGATCCGGTGCACGGCCCGGTACAGCGGCATGGCAGCGGCGCTGCGTCCGGTGCCCTCGTGGGCACGTGCCAGCCAGTACCTCAGCTCCTTGCGCTGCGGCTGCTCGCTGCGGCAGCGCATCAGCGCGGCGGACAGCATGGGCTCCGCCTGGCGGAACATCTCCAGCCGCACCCGGGCCATCCCGCCGAACAGGCCGGCCTCGATGCCCAGCAGCGGATCGTCGACCAGCGGCTCGGTGTGGCGTACCAGCTCTTCCCAGTCCTTGACCAGGTAGGCACGGCAGGCGTGCAGGAAGCGCACCTGGGGGTCGGTGTCCACGGGCGGAAGCCCGGCCAGCGCCCGGTCGAGCTCGGGCACGTGGCGGCCGTCGAGCCAGTGGGAGGCGTGCGCCAGCAGGAGATCGCGCCGGCTCTCCAGCACGGGCTGCACCCACCAGCCCAGCCAGTACCAGGAGTTGAGCGTGCGTCGGTGGCGGGCGCGCTGTTCGCCGAACCGTTCGCGGTGGCGGTACATGCGCAGCAGGGCGGTGGTGGTGTCGACGCGCAGGGCGTGGAGCCCCAGCCACGCGTCCGCCATCCCCGGGTCGAGCCGCACAGCGGCGCGGAACTCCTCCTCCGCCTGCGGGTAGGCGCCCATGGTGCAGGCGTCCACGCCGCGCAGCCAGGCGAGCTCGGCCGGAGTCCGTGCCCCCTGCGTGCCGTCGTCCATAGGGTCCCCCACACTCCCCCCCACAAACTGTGCACCAGTGTTGTCGCGCCAGGGGGCGCCCACCGGCAGCGTACGCAACGACCATGCCGCGGACGGGAATTGAGCCCACCGGGGTGCATCGTACCGGCGCGGGGGAGCTGCGCTAAGAGCGCCGTAAGGACCAGGCGCCGGTGACCCACTGTGAGCGAAAGGGCCGGAAGAGTGCCGACGGGGAGGGGGAAGGGTAGAACGAAGCCCCCGATCACGGGGGAACAACCGGGGGCTTCGTGTCCGCGGCGGCTCCGGAAAGCCGCACATTGAGAACGTAAGACCTGTACGCCTCGTCGGTCAAGCAGAGTTGAGGCCCTCTTGCGCGGGAGGCCCGACTGCTCAGTATGCCTGGCCAGGGCGATCACCCTCGGTGATCGCGCCGTCCGTTCGTGGTGTCCCGTCAGGTACCACCGACCACTCGTAACCCTCGGAGCACTCGCGCACCAGGATGTCTGCGTGCGGACGGGACGGGTCCACGGAGAAATGGCGCATCTCCGCCGCCGTCCACCCGTCCCAGAAGGCGCTGAGCCCGGCGCCGTCGCGCTGCCTGCCGCGTGCCCAGGAGTCCTCCGCCGCACGGTCCATCCACAGGAGACGGGCCAGGTGGGGCCGCAGGGCCCGCCTCCCCGCGCCGACGCCCTCGACCAGGACGACGGGTGCCGCCGGCAGCGGACGCGGCTGAAGAAAACGCCTCAGATTCCAGTCGTACGGGTGATAAAGCGCCGTCCGTCCACGGGACAGCGGGGCGATCACCTCGTCCAACATCCGGCCGGTCCACGCGAACAGCTCCTCGTGCGTGGCGAGGTCGTCCAGGTGCAGCACCGGCACGTCGTCCCCGCCGAACGCGGCGGCGAGCCGGGCCGAGAACGTGCTCTTGCCCGAACCGGCGTGGCCGTCCACCGCGATCAGGCGCACCGGACCGCACGAAGGGGTCAGTGCGCGCAGCCGCGCGGCGAGCCGGTCGAGATCGTCCATGAGGCAAGGGTAGAAGCCGCCACGGCGCGGCCGGGACGCCCCCGCAGGTCATGCCAGTGGACCAGACCAATATTGCCCCGGCCGACGCGGTCCGAAGTGCTGGCCGAAGCCCCGCCCGAGCCGGGATAGTTGGCCCACTGTCGCGCACCGGACTTGGGGGTCCCATGGCCAGACCTACTTCGCGCAGAACCGTCCTGGGCGCCGCGATCGCGGCTGCCGCCAGTGCCGGAACGCTGTCCGCCGCCGGGCCGGCGGCCGCCTCACCCATGGCCGGCCCGGCCGGCGTCGCCCCTTCCTCCGGCCGGAACGCCGCCGCGGCCCCGCTCGTCGACAACCGCTTCTGGTCCACCTACACCGACTGGCGCTGCGGCGACCTGGCCGGCACCGCCGCGGTCTCCGGCCGACGCCCCGGCGTCGTGATCACCACGCCCGCGGGCACCGTCGACTACACCGATCCGCACACCGGGCGCGGCGCTCGATGGGAGTACGCGACCTGGACCTCGCCGGTGCACCGCTCGGCGGTGCCCGCGACCGAGGTCATCGCCTCCTGGAACGCGCACACCCCCACTGGGACCTGGCTCCAGGTGGAGCTCGCGGGCACCTACTCGGACGGCACGGACACGCCCTGGTTCGTGATGGGCCGCTGGTCCGCGGGCGACGGGGACATCCGCCGCACCTCCGTCGACGACCAGAGCGACGGCAAGGCGAGCATCTGGACCGACACCTTCGCCGTCGACGACGCGGCGAGCGGGCTGCGCCTGACCTCGTACCGGCTGCGGCTGACGCTCTACCGCAGGCCCGGCACCCGCCTCACCCCGACCGTGTGGCGCCTCGGCGCGATGGCCTCGGACATCCCGGACCGCTTCGGCGTGCCGGCCTCGGAGCCGGGCCTCGCCCGCGAGCTCGTGGTCCCGCGCTACTCGCAGAACACGCACGTCGGCCAGTACCCGGAGTACGACAACGGCGGCGAGGCCTGGTGCAGCCCCACCTCGTCCCAGATGATCACCGAGTACTGGGGGCGCAGGCCGACCGCCGACGACCTGGCCTGGGTGAACCCGGACTTCGCGGATCCGCAGGTCTGCCACGCGGCCCGCTTCACCTACGACTACCAGTACGAGGGCTGCGGCAACTGGCCCTTCAACGCGGCCTACGCGGCGACCTACCGCGACATGAGCGCGGTGGTCACCCGGCTCTCCTCGCTCACCGACCTGGAGACCCTGATCCGTGCCGGCATCCCGGCCATAACGTCGCAGTCGTTCCTCGAGGAGGAACTGACAGGAGCCGGCTACGGGACCGCGGGGCACCTGATGACGGTGATCGGCTTCACCGCCGACGGCGACGTGATCGCAGGCGATCCGGCGTCGCCGAGCAACGAGGCCGTGCGGCGTGTCTACCGGCGCGCCGAGTGGGAGAAGATCTGGCTCCGCACGAAGCGCTACAACGCGAGCGGGAAGGTCGTGTCCGGAACCGGCGGCGTCTGCTACGTGTACTGGCCGGCCGCCGCCACACCCGCCCAGCGCCGGGCTCTCGAGGCGGTCGGCATCCACTGAGGCGGCCGACCGGGCCCCGGGGGCGTGACGAACGTCTCTACCCCGGGGCCCGGAGGGGCTGGCACTGTGGTGGGGTCACGGGGGACGCCACCTGCACACCGACCGAACGAGACCGCCATGACTTCGACCGCCGCCACTGCCCACAGCGCCCGGCTCGGCACCCGCACCGGAGGCCCCGACGACGAGTCGTCGGTGCTGGAGCACGTCCTCGGCTGGACGCTCGTGGTCGTGCTCGCCATGCTGATCACCCAGCTCGGCCTGCTCTAGGTCCTCTCTTTCGGATCTTGCCGGGCTCGCGTGCCCTGGCACCGCACCTCTCCCCCGTAGCCCTTCGGGCACGGGAGGCGCGCCCCCAGCGTTGTCGTCAGTCGCCGACGTCCCCCAGCTACCGCTGGGAGGTGCCCCCACCGCGTGGACTCTCCCCCGGCCTTCGGCCGGGAGGTGCCCCCGTCCTCCGCCTTGCGATGCGCTCCCCAGGCCCCTGCGGGCCTGGGGAGACCCCATGCACCAGACCCTCCCCCTACGCCCTGCGGGCGTGGGGGACCCCCACTCACTGATCCGGCCTGATCCGAAAAGAGAGGACCTAGGCCCGCGGGCCGCGGGCCACGCAGTCGGCGAGGTGGTCGTCGACCAGGCCGCACGCCTGCATGAGGGCGTAGGCGGTCGTCGGTCCGATGAAGCGCAGGCCGCGCTTCTTGAGGGCCTTGGACAGCGCGGTCGACTCGTCGCTGACGGGCGGGACGTCGGCCAGGGTCCGCGGGGCAGCGCGCCGGGCGGGATCGGGGGCGTAGGACCAGATCAGTGCGTCGAGCTCGCCGGCGGGCCAGTCGGCGAGCACGCGCGCGTTGGCCATGGTCGCCTCGATCTTGGCGCGGTTGCGGATGATGCCGGCGTCGGCGAGGAGGCGCTCCTTGTCGGCGTCGGTGAACGCGGCGACCGAGGCGATCTTGAAGCCGTCGAAGGCGCTGCGGAAGCCCTCCCGGCGGCGCAGGATCGTGATCCAGGACAGACCGGACTGGAAGGCCTCCAGGCAGAGCCGCTCGAACAGGGCGTCGTCGCCGTGGACGGGGCGGCCCCACTCCTCGTCGTGGTAGGCCACGTAGTCCTCGGTGGACAGCCCCCAGGGGCAGCGGAGAGCGCCGTCGGGGCCGGGCACGGCGCCGCCGGTCATCGGTCCGTCTCCTCGTCCGGCTTGCCGAACAGGTCGCGGCGGCCGGCCGCCGTCGCCTGTGCGCCGGCCAGCGCCGACTCCAGGTCAGCGATACGCGCGTCCCGCTCGGCGAGCTCGGCGCCGAGCCGGTCGAGGACCTCGTCGACGTCGTCCATCCGGTAGCCCCGCGGGGACACGGGCAGGCGCAGGGCCTCCAGGTCCGCGCGACCCAGCGGGCGGTTCAGCGGGAGGAGGTCGGTCAGCTGCTCGGGCGCCACCTCGGGCAGGGCCGCGCTGTCGCCGCCGCCGACAACGGCGAGCGTGACCGCGGCGACGACCACGACCATCGCGATCAGCAAGAACAAGAACACGAGCGACCCTCTCCCCTGACGACCTGGGAACTCCCCGAGCGGAAACACTCCCGTGCCGATCGTGCCACGGGACACTGACAGTAGGGTCGCAGGGCGGACGATCTGAGGAGGAAACTGCGGATGCTGCGGCTGGGACGGCGCGAGTTCGACGCGCACGAGCCGGTGATCATGGCGATTGTGAACCGGACGCCCGACTCCTTCTACGACCAGGGCGCCACGTTCCGCGACGAGCCCGCGCTGTCCCGGGTCGAGCAGGCGGTGGCCGAGGGCGCGGCGATCATCGACATCGGCGGGGTGAAGGCGGGCCCCGGCGAGGAGGTGAGCGCCGAGGAGGAGGCGCGGCGCACGGTGGGGTTCGTGGCGGAGGTCCGCCGACGGCACCCGGACGTGGTGATCAGCGTCGACACCTGGCGGCACGACGTGGGCGAGGCCGTGTGCGAGGCGGGCGCCGACGTGCTGAACGACGCCTGGGGCGGGGTGGACCCCGGGCTGGCCGAGGTCGCGGCGCGGTACGGCGCCGGCCTGGTGTGCACGCACGCGGGCGGCTCCGAGCCCCGTACGCGCCCGCACCGGGTGGCGTACGACGACGTGATGGCGGACATCCTGCGGGTCACGGCCGGGCTCGCCGAGCGGGCCGTCGAGCTGGGCGTACGCCGGGACGGGATCATGATCGACCCCGGTCACGACTTCGGGAAGAACACCCGGCACAGTCTGGAGGCGACCCGCAGGCTGGGTGAGATGACGGCGACCGGCTGGCCGGTGCTGGTCTCGCTGTCCAACAAGGACTTCGTCGGCGAGACGCTCGACAAGCCGGTCAAGGAGCGGGTGCTCGGCACGCTGGCGACGACCGCCGTCTCGGCCTGGCTCGGGGCGCAGGTGTACCGGGTGCACGAGGTGGCCGAGACCAAGCAGGTGCTGGACATGGTGGCGTCGATCGCGGGCCACCGCCCTCCGGCGGTCGCCCGGCGGGGACTGGCCTGACGGCAGGCCGCCGGTGCGCTCCGGGAACGTCCGGGGCACACCGGCGACGTGCGGGGGGCTACCTGCCGGTCTCCTTGGTGACCATGGCGACGGCCTCCTCCACGTCGTCCGTGACGTGGAAGAGCAGCAGGTCACGCTCCGACGCCTTGCCCTGGGCGACCACGGTGCCGCGCAGCCAGTCGACCAGGCCGCCCCAGTACTCGCTGCCGAACAGGACGATCGGGAAGCGGGTCACCTTGCGGGTCTGGACGAGGGTGAGCGCCTCGAACAGCTCGTCCAGGGTGCCGAGACCGCCAGGCAGTACGACGAAGCCCTGCGCGTACTTCACGAACATCGTCTTGCGGACGAAGAAGTAGCGGAAGTTCACGCCGATGTCGACGTGCTGGTTGATGCCCTGCTCGAAGGGCAGCTCGATGCCGAGGCCGACGGAGATGCCCTTGGCCTCCCGCGCGCCCTTGTTGGCGGCCTCCATGGCGCCCGGGCCGCCGCCGGTGATCACGGCGAAACCGGCGTCGACCAGCGCCCGGCCGAGCTGCACCCCGACCTCGTACTCCGCGGTGCCGGGGCGGGTACGGGCGGAGCCGAAGACGCTGATGGCGCTGGGCAGTTCGGCGAGCGCGCCGAAGCCCTCGACGAACTCCGACTGGATGCGCATGACCCGCCAGGGGTCGGTGTGCACCCACTGGGAGTCGCCTTCGGTGTCCAGCAGCCGCTGGTCGGTGGTCGTCGGCTGGACCTGCTCCCTGCGGCGCAGTACCGGTCCCAGTCGCTGCTCCTCCAGCGCGCGCAAACCCTCGGAGTTGCTGCTCATGACCTGCTCCCTCCGCCGAACATCATTTTTCTTCGGGCCAGGGTAGGTCGGCGGACGTTACGAAGGGCGAAATGAGAGCGATCCGCCGGCCTTCGATGTCGGGAAGCACGGCCGCCACGCAGGGCCGACGGCTGCCGCGCAGAGCCACGGACGGCCGCCGGGGCGGTCAGGCGGTGAGCCACTCCCGCAGCCGCTCCTCGCAGTGCGTGATCTTGGCGACGGCCACATGCTCGTCCCGCTTGTGGGCGAGGAGCGCGTTGCCCGGGCCGTAGTTGACGGCCGGGACACCGAGAGCGCTGAACCGTGAGACGTCGGTCCAGCCGAACTTGGGCTGCGCGGTACCGCCCACGGCGGCCATGAACGCGGCCGCGGCGGGATGCGAGAGTCCGGGCAGCGCACCGCCTGTGTGGTCGTCCACCACGAATTCGCTCACTCCGCAGTCGGCGAACACCTCACGGACGTGGGCTTCGGCCTCCTCCATGCTGCGGTCGGGGGCGTAGCGGTAGTTGACGACCACGGTGCACGCGTCGGGAATGACATTGGTGGCCACACCGCCCTCGATGCCGACGGCGTTGAGGCCCTCGCGGTACTCGAGCCCGTCGATCACCGGCCGGCGGGGCTCGTACGCGGCGAGGCGGGCGAGGATCGGGGCGACGGCGTGAATGGCGTTGGACCCCATCCAGCTGCGCGCGGAGTGGGCGCGCTCGCCCTCCGTGCGCAGGTGGACCCGCAGGGTGCCCTGGCAGCCGCCCTCGACCTGGGCGTCGGAGGGCTCCAGCAGGACCGCGAAGTCACCCGTGAGCCAGTCGGGATGGGCGTCTGCCACATGCCCCAGGCCGTTCAGGTGTGCTGCGACCTCCTCGTTGTCGTAGAAGACGAACGTGAGGTCACGGTTGGGCTCGGGGACGGTGGCCGCGATACGGAGCTGGACGGCGACGCCCGACTTCATGTCGCTGGTGCCGCAGCCCCACAGGATGCCGTTCTCGTCGAGACGCGAGGGCAGGTTCTCCGCGACCGGAACCGTGTCGATGTGCCCGGCGAGCACCACGCGCTCGGCCCGCCCCAGGTGCGTACGGGCCACGATGTTGTTGCCGTGCCGGTCGACGGTGAGGTGCGGCAGCAGGCGCAGGGCCTGCTCGATGGCGTCGGCGAGGGGCTTCTCCTCCCCGCTGACCGAGCGGTGGTCGACCAGCGCGGCGGTGAGCGCCGGGCCGTCCAGGGTGAGGTCAAGCACGGTTTCAGGCATGGCTCAGACCCTAACGCCACCTCCAGTACCGTGGGCGTCGTGTCCGAGACCGCCTCCCCCGTCCGGCGCGGCCGCCTCCTTCGCTTCGCGGCCGCGCTCCTCGTGCTGCTGGCTCTCATCGGCTACGTCGTCGTGCAGTACGTCAACGGCGGCGGCCCGCCGCGCTGCGTCGTGCGCACGGCGGAGGACGGCGGCACGTCGTACGAACTCTCGGCGGAGCAGGCGGACAACGCGGCGACGATCTCCGCGGTCGGCACCACGCGGGGCATGCCCCAGCGCGCTGTCACGATCGCGCTGGCCACCGCGCTCCAGGAGTCGGCGCTGCGCAACATCGAGCACGGCGACCGGGACTCGCTCGGCCTGTTCCAGCAGCGTCCCTCGCAGGGCTGGGGCACACCGGAGCAGATCCTCGACCCGGTGTACGCGGCCGGGAAGTTCTACGACCACCTCGCCGAGGTGCCCGGATACTCGCGTCTGCCGCTGACCGTGGCCGCTCAGCGCGTCCAGCGCAGCGGCTTCCCGCAGGCGTACGCGAAGCACGAGCCGGACGCCACGCTGCTGGCGGCGGCGCTCACGGGGCGTGCGGCGGCCACGCTGACCTGCGAGTCCCGGGAGGGCGGGCGGTCCGGCGATCCGGCGAAGCTGCGGTCGGAGCTGGTGCGCGCCTTCGGGTCCGACGTGCTGCCGCGCGGTGGTGCGGGGCGTGGGAGCGCCGGCGCGCAGGACATGACGGAGCTTGCCGTTCCGGTGCCGTCCACGGCGGCGGACGACGACGGCGCGTCCCGGCGGGGCTGGGAGCTGGCGCACTGGGCGGTGGCCCGTGCGGACGCGCTGCGCATCGCGGAGGTCTCGTACGGGGGCCGGGTGTGGAGCACGGCGCAGTCCGGGAAGGGCTGGCGCGAGGAGCCGTCCCGCGCGGGCGGCAGGGCCGGCGCGGGCGCGTCCGGCGGCGGCACCGCCGATCAGGGCACGGGTGACGTCCGCATTCGGCTCGCACAGTAGTCCGTCGCCTCCCTCGAACGAGGCATTCCATTCCCTTCGCGCGGAGGGCTCACAGCCCCCGTCGCGCCTCACCGGGAATATGCGTGAAATCCCTTTGGCGCCAAGGGAAGTGACGGTTCGCCAGCGTACCGGACATGGCAATGTTTGCCCGTTTTCCCGCGAAACCGATTATGCGACGCGTTACCAATTCTTTACCCGGGGGCACCGCAACTTCCCCCGCCCTCCCTGCGGTTGTCAGGACGTCCGTACGCCGGACAGCACCATCACGCACCACGCACAGTCCGAACGTCCTCTCGCTTCAAGGAGCATCATGTCCCTCCCCCTGACCCGTCGGATCGCCCGTGCCGCGCTGCTCATCGCGGCGGGAGCAGCTCCCGTGGTCGGTGCGGCCGGCTCCGCAGGCGCCGTGGAACTCCCCCAGGCCCCGGTCGGCGGCCTGACGGCCCTCGACTCGGACAACGTCGACGGCACGGTCGGCGGCGTCTCGAAGGAGACCACCAAGGTGGCCCGCCAGGTCGGCAGCAAGCCGGTCGAGAAGGCCGCCCCCGCCGCGACGAAGACCGTCGCCAAGGCCGTCACCAAGACCGCCAAGACGGCCGCTCCGGTCGCCAGGAAGGCCGCCGCCGACACCGCCGGCGAGGCGGGCGGCCTGATCGGCGGCGCCACCAAGGGCGGTCTGCCGACCGACTCGCTGGGCGGTGGCGGGCTGCCCACCGGCACGCTCGGCGGTCTGCCGCTGGGCGGCTGATCCGCCGCCGGCCGGTCGACGCGTCGGCGCATCGCAGCGCCGGCCTGCCGGCAGGCCGGCGCTGCGGCAGGCCGGCAGGTGAACGCGAAGGCCCGGGAGCCACTGCTCCCGGGCCCTTCCGCAGATCCGGTGCGCCGGCGGCGCACCGGCACGGTGAGGGCTCAGCCCAGACGCTTCACGGCCGCCTCGACCCGCTCGTCGGTCGCCGTGAACGCCACCCGTACGAACCGCTCGCCCGCCTCTCCGTAGAAGTCGCCGGGCGCGACCAGGATGCCGAGGTCCGCCAGGTATCCGACGGTCTCCCAGCACGGCTCGTCGCGCGTCGCCCACAGGTACAGGCTGGCCTCGCTGTGCTCGATGCGGAAGCCGTGCGCCTCGAGCGCCGAGCGCAGCGCCGTGCGGCGGGCCGCGTACCTGGCGCGCTGTTCGAAGACGTGCGCGTCGTCGCCGAGGGCGGCGACGGTCGCCGCCTGCACGGGGGCCGGGGTCATCATCCCGCCGTGCTTGCGGATCCGGAGCAGTTCGCCGAGCACGTCCGCGTCACCGGCGATGAACGCGGCACGGTACCCGGCCAGGTTGGAGCGCTTGGAGAGCGAGTGGACCGCGACGACGCCCTCGTACGTGCCGCCGCAGACGTCCGGGTGCAGCACGGACACCGGCTCGGCCTCCCAGCCGAGCTCCAGGTAGCACTCGTCGCTGAACACCAGCACGCCGTTCTCGCGCGCCCAGGCAACGATCCGGGTCAGCTCGTCCTTGGCCAGCACCTTGCCCGTGGGGTTGGACGGCGAGTTCAGCCACAACAGCTTGAGGCCGGCGGGGTCGAGCTCCGTAGGGTCGTCGTAGACGACGGGCTCCGCGCCGCACAGGCGCGCGCCCACCTCGTACGTCGGGTAGGCGAGCCGCGGGTAGGCGACCGTGTCCCCCGCGCCGAGGCCGAGCTGTGTGGGCAGCCAGGCCACCAGCTCCTTGGAGCCGACGACGGGCAGGACGTTGGTGTGCTCGACGTTCACCGCACCTAGCCGGCGCTCCACCCAGCCCACCAGCGCGTCCCGCAGCGCGGCCGTGCCCCACACCGTGGGGTAGCCGGGTGAGTCGGCGGCGGCCACGAGGGCCTGCCGGATCAGCGGGGGCACCGGGTCGACGGGCGTGCCGACGGAGAGGTCGACGATCCCGTCGGGGTGGCCGGCGGCCGTCGCCTTGTACGGCTCGAGCTTGTCCCAGGGGAAGACGGGGAGGCGCGAAGAGACTGAGGCCACGACGGCGCTCGCTTTCTGGTACGTGGGCGTCAAACGCCTCGGCCCCGTACGGACGACGAGCCGTACGGGACCGAGGATGCGGATCGGATCTGCCGTCCCGCGGCGGATCAGCGGCTCAGTGGCCGATCCGCCGACGGGGCGGATCAGTCCTGGCGGCTGATCAGCCGTTCTGCGGGGGCAGCGCGGCGATGAAGGGGTGGTCGCGCTCGATCAGGCCGAGCTTGGAGGCACCACCGGGCGAACCGAGCTCGTCGAAGAACTCGACGTTCGCCTTGTAGTAGTCCTTCCACTCCTCCGGTGTGTCGTCCTCGTAGAAGATGGCCTCCACGGGGCAGACCGGCTCACAAGCACCGCAGTCGACGCATTCGTCCGGGTGGATGTACAAGGACCGGGAGCCCTCGTAGATGCAGTCGACGGGGCACTCCTCGATGCACGCCTTGTCCTTGACGTCGACACAAGGCTGCGCGATGACGTAGGTCACGCTGTCGTTCCTCCTCGGTAAGGGCTGGCTTGCGCGGGAGCGCGGCGTCGTCGATGCCCGCCCCTAGTATCTCCGTTCTTGGCAACGATCCGAACAGGAGGGGCTCGCAGAGCTGTGGAATTCACTGCCGGCGGACGACTTGAGGTCCGTATTACACCCGATGACGTGGGGAAACGAGTCTCCGTCCGGACCGTGGACGCGCCCGGCGGCCCGGGACACGAGTTCACCGACACGGTAGGTGTTCTCACATCATGGACCGGCGGTGTGCTGGTGATCACACGGCGGACCGGCGAGACCGTCCACATCGCGGAATCGTCCCTGGTCGCGGGCAAGGTCGTGCCCCCGGCTCCGGCCCGGCGGCGGGGTCCGGCGGCCCGCTTCGAGGAGCTCGCGCGGGTGATGGCCAGGGCCTGGCAGCCGGTGGAGAGCGAGCGGCTCGGCGACTGGGAGCTGCGGGCGTCGTCCGGCTTCACGCGGCGCGCCAATTCGGTGCTGCCCCTCGGTGACCCCGGGATGGAGCTCGACGCGGCGCTGGAGCGGGTGCGCGACTGGTACGGACGGCGCGGCCTCCCGGCGTACGTGCAGACCGCGACCGGCGCGGCGGGCACACAGGAGGAGCTGTGCGCCGAGCTGGAGGCGCGCGGGTGGCGGCGCGAGGTGTCGGCACAGGTGCAGGTCGGCGGCCTCGCGCCGGTCGGCGACCTGGACGCGGACGTCACGCGAGTGGAGCTGGCCCGCACCGTCGACGAGACCTGGCTGCGGCGCTACCAGCGGTCCGGTGTACCGGGCCCCCATGTGCTCCAGGTCCTGGGCAGCGGCCCTTCGGTGTGGTTCGCCACCGTACCCGGCACCGGGGAGGTGCCCGCGGCGATCGGCCGGTGTGTGGTCGACGGACGCTGGGCGGGCTTCATGGCGGTGGAGGTCGACCCCGAGTACCGCCGTCAGGGGCTCGCCAGGGCGGTCATGGCGGCCCTGGCCCGCCGGGCGCTGGAGGAGGGCGCGTCGGCCGCCTGGCTGCAGGTGGAGACGGACAACGGGGCGGCCCGCGCGCTGTACGGAGGCATGGGTTTCGCGGTCCACCACCACTACCACCACTTCCGAGCGGCGTAGAACGGGTACGAGAGGCGTATGCAGCACGATTCCCGGCGGCAGTCCTGGCGGGAGCGGTTCGCCGAGGAGGCCCGCGCCGCACGCCCCGACCTGGCCCTGCTGTGCCTGCTCATCGGCACGCAGGCGGACCCCGCGCTGGACGAGGCGGGCATCGACGAGGCCCAGATCGAGCTGGACCGTCTCGCGGGGATGCTGCCGTACGGGCTCACCACGCCCCACGCCTGGGCGCGGGCGCTGGCGGACCTGCTCGGCGGCCGCGAGGGCTTCCACGGCAGCCCGGCGGACTACGAGAACCTGGAGTCCTCTCTGCTGCACGAGGTGCTGCGGCGCCGCCGTGGCCTGCCGATCCTGCTCTCGATCGTCTGGACGGAGGTCGCCCGACGGGCGGGCGGGCACGTGTACGGCGTGGCCCTGCCCGGCCATTTCGTGGTCGGCTTCGGCGAGGCCGACGCGCAGGTCCTCGCGGACCCGTTCGCCGCGGGCCGGCTGCTGACGGCACAGGACGCGGAACTCCTCGTCACGAGCACGACGGGCGCGCCACTGACCCCGTCGATGCTGACGCCCGCGGACCCGCTCTCGGTGGTGTCGCGCGTCCTGAACAACATCCGCGCCTGGGCGGCGCCCCGCCCGGAACGCTCGGAGGTGGCCCTCTGGGCGCTCGATCTGCTCCTGCTTCTCCCCGCCCACCCGGCCCGGCTCCGTTACGAACGGGCCCGTCTGCTGGTCCAGCGCGGCGAGTTCACGACGGGCGCGGCGGAGCTGGAGGCGTACGCGGACGTGGTGTCCGCGGTGGACCCCACGACCGCGGAGGCGGTCAGGGCCCGGGCCCGGGCGGCACGGGCGATGCTGAACTGACGGGGCGGCCCGTCTTCCGGGGCGCAGAACCGCCCTTCCGGCCGGCCCGGTCGTGGTGGGCCGGGCCGGCCGGGGAGCGGTTTGCGGTCAGAGGGTGTTCTTGTAGAGCAGCAGGTTCGGGGTGCCCGCCGGGTTGTTCTTGATCACGCCCTTGGTGGCGTTGGTGGTGATCCAGCTGTTCACCGTGGAGGAGGCGGCGTCGCCCATGGCGCCCTTGTAGAGCGCTCCGACACCGGCGACGTGCGGGCTGGCCATCGAGGTGCCGCTGATGGTGTTGCTGGCGCCGAGGAGCCAGGCGGAGGTGATGCCCACACCGGGTGCGTAGGTCTCGACGCAGGAGCCGTGGTTGGTGAAGGAGGCCGCCGTGTCCGTCTTGTCGGATGCCGCGACCGTCATCACGCCGGAGGCGCTCGCCGGCGAGGTCGCGCAGGCGTCCTCCCCGTCGTTGCCCGCCGCGACGGCGAGGAAGACGCCCGCGTTGTTGAGGCTGGTGGCGGCGCTGTTGACGGTGGCGGAGAAGCCGCCGCCGAGCGACATGTTGGCGACGGCCGGCTTGACCGCGTGCGTGCGGACCCAGTCCATGCCCTCGATCACGTCGGCGTTGGTGCCGATGCCGGCGCAGTTGAGAACGCGTACGCCGCGCAGCTTGACGCCCTTGGCCACGCCGTAGGCGGAGCCGCCGATGGTGCCGGCGACGTGGGTGCCGTGGCCGTTGCAGTCCAGGCCGGTGCCTTCGAGGGTGGCGTCGTAGGCGCTCGCGGCCCGGCCGCCGAAGTCCGGGTGGCCCGGGTCGATGCCGGTGTCGATGACGTACGCCGTCACGTTCGAGGCGGTGGTGGTGTAGCCGTAAGTGGTGGACAGCGGCAGGGTGCGCTGGTCGATGCGGTCCAGCCCCCAGGTGGCGTTGTTCTGGGTGGCGCCGGCACGGACCTCCTGGTCCTCCTCGATGCGCGTCACCGACGGGTGCTTGCGCAGGGCGGTCAGCTGACCGGGGGTGAGTGCGGCGGCGAAGCCGTCGATCACGGCGTCGTAGGTGTGCTGTGGCCGCACACCCGCGAGGCGGGCCAGACCGGCGGCGCTCGTGCCGGACTCGAGGGTGACGATGTAGTGGCCGGGTACGGCCTTGCCGGTGGCCCGGACCACCTCGACCAGCGGGCCGTCCGAGGGGGTCGCGGCCTCCGCGGTAGCGGGCAGGGCGGCCACGGCGAGGGGGATCGCCATCAGGGCGGCGGCAGTTCGTGTCTTCACGGGGTGCCAGTCCTCCTTGTCGACGTCCGCCGAGGGGTCACCACGGCGGACGTTCCGTGTGGGGGGCGCGACAGGGAACGTATGAGCGAGGAATACCGGCGGCAAGGGGTGGAACAAGGTTTTCTTCACGAGTGGAGGGCTACGCCTCACTTCGCTGCCCCTCTCACCGCACGCCGGTCGACTGCCGTTCCGATGCGGGGAGTTCACAACGGCGTCGACTGAGGCGCGGTCCCCCGCGAGTGACGGTCGCTCAGCACGACAAAGCCCCTGCCCGACTTGGGCAGGGGCTTTGACCGGCGGTTTCGCTCAGGTCGCTCAGCTCGGGTCGAGCGAGATCACGGCCGTGCGCTCCGCGGGGGTCCTGCCGCGCAGGGCCGGCCCCATCGCCTGGGCCACGTCGTCTGCGGACACCTGGTGCTGCTTGCCGTCGCCCTTGGTGATCATGATCCCGTCGAAGACACCGTCCAGCAGCTCCTCGATGGCCCGCTTGTCGTAGACCTCGACCAGCTTCCCGTCGATCGGCTTCATGGAGAGGATCTTCGGCAGGGACTTCGCCGGCCCGAACTGGATCGACTTGTCACCTGCCTTGATGGTGATCAGGCCGGACATCGCGGGCTGGGCGAACTCCTTCATCGCCCGGTCCAGTTCCGCCTTCGTGATCGTCGGCTCGCGGGTGGTCACCGGGACTTCGACCACGTTCGGCTTGCCGGTCTCCACCTGGGCGCGGTACGCGTCCTTCACCGAGATCATCGAGCGGCCGACGTCCAGGGACTGGCCCGCCTTGCCCGGTACGGCGACCGCCTTGCCCGGCTCGAAACGGATCGTGCCGTCGGTGGCCGAACCGGACGTGCCCGCCAGGTCCGCGAGCGCCACGCTCAGCTTCTCCTCGTCGACGAGGATCACCGGCTCGGCGACGCGCTCGCCGCCGAAGAGGGATCCGATCACCGAGACCGGGTTGTAGTCGCTGCCCGCGGCGGCGCGCACCGTCGCCTGGCTGTCCAGGGAGAGGCCTGCCTTGTCCGGGGCGAGTTCGGCCTTCTTGCCGCCGACCGAGAGCTGGAGCGGCGTGCCGGCCCGCTCGCCGAGCGCCGCGTCGAGCTTGTTGACGGCCTCGTCCCGCGTGCCGCCGCCGATGTCGACCCCGAGGACCGTGGTGCTCTTCGGCACGTCCGAGTGGTTGAGCAGCAGACCGGCGCCGTACGCGACGCCGAGCAGGGCGATCACGCCGACGCCCGCGAGCATCAGCTTGGAGCGGCCCTTCTTCGCGGGCGCGGGCGCGGGCCGGGGCGCCGGCCGCGGCTCCGCGGTGGACACGGGTCCGGCCGGGCCCGCCGGGCCGCCGCCGGGGCCGGCCGGGAACTCCGGCGCGGAGAACTCGGGCTCCGGCCCGTGCGGGCCGCCCAGCATCGGGAACGGGGAGCGGTGCTCCTCGGGGACGACGGGAATGCCGCTGGTCAGCGTGTCGCCGGAGACGTGGCCGCCACCCGGTCCGGGCGCGGGCTTCTGGGGGGTGAGCACCGCGGTGTCGTCGGACATGCGGGGCGCGACGCCGGGGCCGCTGGGCATTCCGCCGGGCGTCATCGCGCCGGTGGCGGGGCCGGACGTGGGGCCCGCAGGGCCGGAACGACCCGGTCCGCCCGGCGGACGCACGCCCAGCGGGGGCGTGTTGCGGCCGGGGGCGAAGCTGTTGCCGCCCTGGCCGGGGCCCTCCTGACCGGGGCCTGCCTGGCCGCGACCGCCGCTGAGACCGTCCGGGCCGGGCGCGCCGCCGGGGCCGGGCCGGGGGCCGTCGGAGAAGTACGGGGTGCCCGTGCCGGGAGGCGTGCCCGTGCCGGGAGGCGTGCCGGTGCCGCCGCGCGGGCGCGTGGGGAGGGGAGGCGCACCGGCGTCCTCGGCGAGTGCCGCGAGTCCCGACTTGCGGGGTGCGCCGTCACCCGCGCCCGGCCCCTGGGGCCCGCCGTCGGCGGAACCCGGACCGCCGGCCGCCGGACCACCCTGCGGTGCCGGACCACCCTGCGGTGCCGGTGCCGCGGACTTGCGCGGCGCGAACCAGTCGCTCGCCGCCGGCTTCTCCTCGGCCGCCGGAGCCTCCGCCGTCTCCTGGGAGGCGGCGGGCCGCGGGACGCTCCCGGTGCGCTCGCTCTCGCGCTCGCCGGTGCCGGCATCGGCGTCGGCCGCCGCTCCGTTCCGCGCGGCGGCGTCGGTGTCGCCCATCGGCGTACGCATCACGACGGGCGGGATCGGCCGCGACCCCGGGATGTTGATCCGGATCCGCGTCGTCAGCGTGGTCTCGGTCTTCTTCTCCTCCGGCTGCCGCGAGGAAGCGGCACCCTCGTCCGGAGCGTCCTGCGTCGGATGCAGCGACGGATACTGGCGGGATCCGTACGGCGGTGTTCCCGAGGGGTACGCGGCTCCACCGCGCCCCTGGGGGCCGGAGGACGAACTGTCAGTTTCACGACTCAAAGCAGGTTCTCCCGGTTGGCTTCGCCGCCCGTTCTTACTGGATAGCTACTGCTGCGGGCGGCTCGGCGGCGCGCACCACCATACTGGCCACCGCCGACGCACACCCGGGGACTGCGGGAAGCGGCCCCCGGCGGCCCTTGGGCGGGCCATACGGGCATGGCCGGTTCAGGGGCTCCCCGGCCCGTCGGTCGACCTACCCTAGGGGGCCGCCGAACCGGCTGCGTGCTGGGGGTACGGGCTACGGCTGCCCGCCAAGTCGGCCCGGACCGCCGCCCGGTTGCGGCAGCCGCGACATGGTGGCGCAGATCACAGCCGTGGCCATACCACCGAGCATGTAGACGAGCGGCCCGATCCCCGAGGTGAACATGGCGTCGCCCTCGGGTCGTCCGACGCTGAGGACGACGATGGACAGCAGCCAGCCGACAGCGGACGCGGCCACCCCGAGCTGGCCCCCGGTCGCGCGCAGCGAGCCGTAGAACAAGGCGGCCGTGGCGGCCAGCGCGAGCGCCAAACCGCCCGGGAACCAGGCGCCTTGGAGGAGCGAGCCCGCGATGCCGACGGCCGCGCCGAGGAGCGCGAGACCGAGGTACACGACGGCACGGCCGGGCCGCGGGGGGCGGGCGAGGAAGGAGCCGGCGGCGCCACCGCCCGGCCCGTGCGCACCGCCCTGACCGGTCGCACCGCCGGAACCGGCCCTCCCGCTCTGTCCCTTGGTTCCGCTTTTTCCGGTCGTGTCGGCGCGCCCGCGCGTTCCGCCCTTTCCGGTCGTTCCGCTCATGTGGTCACCCCCGAAGTCCCCTCTGGATCCTCACCTCGTGAGACCTTCCCAAATGCCGCGTTCTTCGCGACCCCTTCCTGCCCACCGGACTCTTCGATGCCCGCGAAGAGGTCGTGCTCGCGCTCGCCGGCCGGCGCTCCGGAAGTGCCGGCGGCCAACTGGTAGTACTCGGTGGTGAACAACGGCTGCCCCAGATCGTTGGAGAGCGCGAAGAACGTGCCGTCCACGGCGATCTGGGTGGCGTGTGCGCGCATCGCGGCCGCCTTGCGCTCCGCGTACGCGGTGCCGTCGATCTCCGTGGTGATCTCGGAGTCCTCCACCACGCCCGGAATGTCGCCGATCTCCGCGATGCCGGGGAAGTCCGCCCCCGCGGCGCGCAGCCGGGCGAAGCCCTCCTCGGCGGCCGACCTCGGCACCCGGTTCCAGTAGATCTTGGCGAGGGTGTGCGGGGCTCCGAGGTCGCGCCGGTAGGCGGGCTCGGCGGCCAGCTCGGCGGCGCGCATCGCGACGCGGTGGGTCTGGATGTGGTCGGGGTGGCCGTATCCTCCGTCGGGGTCGTACGTCACCATCACCTGGGGGCGCACGGAACGGATGATCTCCACGAGGTGTGCGGCGGCCTCGTCGACCTCGGTGTTCCAGAACGCGCCCTCGCGGTGGTTCTGCTCGACACCCATCATTCCCGAGTCGCGGAACCGGCCCTGTCCCCCGAGGAAGCGGTGGTCGGTGACGCCCAGCTCCTTCATCGCGGCGGCCAGTTCGCCGACGCGGTAGGGGCCCAGCCGGTCCTCCCGGTCGGGCGCGAGATGGGCGAGATCGGCCGGGATGACCTCGCCCTCCTCGCCGAGGGTGCAGGTCACCAGGGTGACCTGGGCGCCGGCGGCCGCGTACAGGGCCATCGTGGCGCCGTTGTTGATCGACTCGTCGTCCGGGTGCGCGTGCACCAGGAGCAGACGACGGGCGGGAAGATCCTTCATACCGAACAGACTAGGCCCCCGCCGTCGAAGGCCCTGCTCAGAACTTGATGCCCCCGATCATGCCCGCCACGTTCGTGGTCAGCTCCGTGATCGTCGGAGCCACCGAGGAGCTGGCGAGGTAGAACCCGAGCAACACGCAGATCGCCGCATGTCCGCCCTTCAACCCGGCTTTCCGGATCAGCAGGAAGACGACGATCGCCAGCAGCACCACCGCCGAAATCGAGAGTGCCACGGCGGTTCACCTCCACAGATATTCGGTCGGGACGGGCCAGTTGCATGTGCCGGGGAGTTCATACCCACCTTGCGCTCCGGATCATAACTATCCGTGCCCACGCATCGATCGGTGCACGGCAGCACACGGGGGCGCACACGCGCGGCCCCGGTGCCATAGGTTCGGTGCCATGACAGCGACGCAGCAGCTCTCCTTTCCGCGTCAGTCGGCGCGGACCCAGCGCTTCACGCTCGGCGCTCCCCGGTCCTTCACCGTTTCGCCGGACGGCTCGCGGGTGGTCTTCCTGCGGTCGGCGTCCGGCACGGACCGGACCGGCCTGCTCTGGGTGCTCGACCTCGACGGCGCCGCCCCCGCGGAACGGCCGGCCGCCGACCCGCGCGACCTTCTCGGCGGCTCCGCGGAGCATCTGTCGCCCGAGGAGCGGGCGCGGCGTGAACGCAGCCGTGAGGGGTCGGCGGGCATCGTCGGTTACGCGGTGGACCAAGCGGTCGAGTTGGCGGCGTTCGCCCTGTCCGGGCGGCTGTTCACGGCAGAGCTGCGCGCCGGGACCGCGCGCGAACTGACCGGCCCGGGGCCGGTGATCGACCCTCGGCCCTCCCCCGACGGACGGCACATCGCCTACGTCGCGCGGGGCGCGCTGCGGGTGACGGGCGCCGAGGGCGAGGGGGACCGCGCGCTGGCCGAACCGGAGGACCGGAATGTCACCTGGGGTCTGGCCGAGTTCATCGCCGCCGAGGAGATGGGGCGTTCACGCGGCTTCTGGTGGTCGCCCGAGTCCGACCGGCTGCTCGTGGCCCGCGCCGACGACCGGGAGGTGCGGCGCTGGTGGATCGCGGACCCGGCGCATCCGGACCGGGAACCGGCGAAGGTCGCGTACCCGGCGGCCGGGACGCCCAACGCCGAGGTCCGGCTGTACTTCGTCACCTTGGACGGCCTGCGCACCGAGGTCTCGTGGGACCGGGTCCGCTATCCGTACCTCGCGCGCGTGCACTGGTCGGCCTCCGGCCCGCCGCTGCTGCTCGTGCAGTCGCGCGACCAGTGCACGCAGCTGCACCTGGCGGTCGACCCGGAGACGGGAGGCACGCGGACGGTGCACGTGGACGAGGATCCGGCGTGGCTGGAACTGTTCCCCGGCGTGCCCGCGTGGGCGCCCGAGTCGTCGTACGCGCACGGTTTCGGCGGCGGAAGGCTGGTGCGGATCGCCGACGAGGGCGGCGCGCGGGTGCTCGCGGTGGGCGACCGGGTGCTGACGGGGGCCCAGTTGCAGCTGCGCGCCGTGCTCGACATCGACGAGAACGATGTCCTCGTGTCGGCGGCGGCGGGCGAGGAGGCCGCGGATCCGGAGATCGGCGAGATCCACGTGTACCGGGTCAACGAGTTGGGGGTGGAGCGCGTCTCGGACGGGCCGGGCGTGCATGCGGCCGTCCGCTCCGGCGGGGTCACGGTCCTCGCGTCCTCGGTCACCGGGGCGAGCGGCACGAGCGTGCGCGTGCTGCGGGACGGCAAGCAGGTCGCGGAGGTCGTGTCGTACGCGGAGCGGCCGGTGCTCACGGCCCGCCCGCGGCTCGTCGAGGCGGGCGAGCACCGGATTCCGTGCGCGGTGCTGCTGCCGTCCGGTTACCGGGAGTCGGACGGTCCGCTGCCGGTGCTGCTCGATCCGTACGGCGGGCCGCACGGCCAGCGGGTGCTGGCCGCGCACAACCCGCACCTGACCTCGCAGTGGTTCGCCGATCACGGCTTCGCGGTGATCGTCGCGGACGGGCGGGGCGCGCCGGGCCGCTCCCCCGCCTGGGAGAAGGCGGTCAAGAACGCGTTCACACTGACGCTCGACGACCAGATCGAGGCGCTGCACGCGCTGGCCGGATCGCATCCGCTGGACCTGGACCGGGTGGCCATCCGCGGCTGGTCGTACGGCGGTTACCTGGCGGCCATGGCGGTGCTGCGCCGCCCGGACGTCTTCCACGCGGCGGTGTCGGGCGCGCCGGTGACGGACCTGCGGCTGTACGACACGCACTACACGGAGCGCTACCTGGGCGACCCGGCCGCACAGCCCGAGGTGTACGGCGCCAACTCCCTGGTCGGCGACGACGGTCTGACGGTGGCCGAGACGCCGCACCGCCCGCTGATGATCATCCATGGTCTGGCGGACGACAACGTGGTGGTGGCCCACAGCCTGCGGTTGTCGTCGGCGCTGCTGGCCGCGGGCCGCCCGCACGAGGTGCTGCCCCTCACGGGAGTGACGCACATGACCCCGCAGGAGCAGATCGCGGAGAACCTGCTGCTGCTCCAGGTGGACTTCCTGAAGCGGTCGCTGGGCCTCGCCTGACGGCGTTCTGCCCGGCCGCCGTCCCCGTCTACCGGTCCCGGGGCGTGGACGGCGGCCGGGTCGGCGCGTGCGGTCCGGCGGGACCGGGAGGGGCGCCGCCGGGGTGCGGGTAGCCGTAGCCGCCGGGAGGTGGCGGCGGGTACGCGGGCGGCGCGGCGGGGCCCGCGAACGCCTCCTCCTCGCCGCGCCGCAGCAGCGCCACGAGCAGCGCTATGCCCGCTGCCGACTCGAACAGCCAGGTGGCGACGAGCAGTTGGTTCTCGAGACCAAGGGCGCCGAACCGGTCGAACAGCTCCTGCCGCAGGATGAACTCCAGCCCCACCGCGCCGTCGGCCGCGAGCAGGGCGGCCGCGACCGCACCCAGCGTCCTGGTGTGCACGGCCTGGACGAGCCCGCCCGCGCCCGCGACCAGCGCGAGGGCGGCGACCAGAACGGCCAGCCATGCCGACGGTGTCTCCAGCAGCCGTACCGGCGTCCCTTCACCACCGGTGAAGCGGTCGAGGTAGGCGTCGGCACCCGCCGTGTACGCCCAGCGGACCTGCCATGCGGCCGTCACCGCGCCGGCCGTGCCCAGCAGCAGGAAGGCGAGAACGGCGACCGTCCGCGTGGGCCTGGCGGGCGTGCGCGGATGCGCGGCGCCCGGGGCGCGCCGTGGCGAGTGGGCCTGGTCGTCGGCGTGGGCGCCGGCGGGCCTGCGTCCGGCGGCGGCCGTGATGAGGAGTCCGACGCCGAGCCCCAGCGCTGCGAGGGCGCTGCACAGCGCCCGGGTGCGCAGTTCGTCGGCGGCCGGGGGGTCCGTGGAGGAGGCGGTGAGCACCCACAGGGACGGCAGCCGGACGCCCAGGGTGACGACTGCGGTGGCCACGAGTGCGGAGGCCGCGACCGTCGAGCGCGGTACGGACACGGCCACCGCCGCGTACACCAGCAGCAGCGCCGGATCGACGATCGTGGTGGTCAGAGGGGCGGCGGCCCCGCCGCGTACCTCTCCCGTCCAGAACCGCCACAGGTCGACGGGGTCCCCGGCGGTCGTCAGATCTCGCAGGATCCACGCTCCGACGATCAGCGCGAGCAGGGCGACGAGCACCGCTCCCGTGATCCGAGCCCCCCTCGTAAGCGTCACGTCCACGATCCTGCAGCGGCCCCGGAAGGCGGACAAGGGCACGCGGGGCCCACGCGGGACATGGCCGGAAACGGGCGGGTGGCCGGCCGGGGCCACATGACGAGGCCCCGGCCGGCCCAACGGCACCCGCACGGCCGTACGCTGTTCAGCGTGACGCGTTCGTATATCGGAGTTGCGACAGTCAAGTTGCCTGTGTGTTAACGAATTTAGTGGGCATTCCTCATGCTTTGCGCCCCGCTCTGACGGCCTGTCAAGAACTGCGGCGGGAGCTGGAGAGAGGTCAGGGGGACGTGTGGAGCGTCGCCCCGCCACCGTCCGGCTGGTCCCCGCCCGGCACCACATGCCGTTCCTCCGCGAAGTGGCACGCCGACGGATGCTGTACGGGCCCCTTGGCGGTCCGCAGGTGGGCGGGCACGGCGAGCAGCGGCACCTCCCGTGCGCAGCGCTCCTGTGCCTTCCAGCACCGGGTGCGGAACCGGCAGCCCGAGGGGATGTTGGTCGGTGACGGCACGTCCCCGGTCAGGATGATCCTCTCCCGGTGCTCGCGCGCCTCGGGGTCGGGGACGGGGACGGCCGAGAGCAACGCCTGGGTGTACGGGTGGGTGGGGTGGTCGTAGATCTCGGCGTCCTTGCCGATCTCCACCACGCGCCCGAGGTACATCACGCCGACCCGGTCGGAGATGTGGCGCACGATCGACAGGTCGTGGGCGATGAAGACGTAGCTCAGCGAGAACTCGCTCTGCAGCCTGTCCAGCAGGTTGACGACCTGCGCCTGCACCGACACGTCCAGGGCGGAGACCGGCTCGTCGGCCACGATGATCTCGGGCCGGAGCGCGAGCCCGCGTGCGATGCCGATGCGCTGGCGCTGGCCGCCGGAGAACTGGTGCGGATAGCGGTTGACGAACTCCGGGTTGAGCCCGACGACGTCCAGCAGTTCCTGCACCTTCTGCCGGCGGGAGCCCTTCGGCGCGACCTCGGGGTGGATCTCGTACGGCTCGCCGATGATGTCACCGACGGTCATGCGCGGGTTGAGCGAGGTGTACGGGTCCTGGAAGACCATCTGGATGTTGCGGCGCACGGCCTTGAGCGCGCGCCCCGACAGCCTGGTGACGTCCTCGCCCCTGTACCGGATCGAGCCGGCCGTGGGCCGCTCCAGGTGGACGAGCATCCTGGCGAGCGTGGACTTGCCGCAGCCCGACTCCCCCACGATGCCGAGCGTCTCGCCCGCCAGCAGGTCGAGGTCGACGCCGTCGACCGCCTTGACCGCGCCGACCTGCTTCTTGAACAGGACGCCGCGCGTGAGCGGGTAGTGCTTGTACAGGTCGCGGACCTCCAGGATCGCCTCAGCCATGGAGGGCCTCCTCCCAGAAGTGGCACGCGCTCCCGCGTTCCTCGTTCACCTCGTACAGCGGCGGCTCGTCGGTGCGGCACACATCCCGGGCGAGCGGGCACCGCGGGTGGAAGGCGCAGCCGGGCGGGATGTGCATCAGGTTCGGCGGCAGACCCTTGATCGCGTAGAGCTCCTGGCCCTTCCGGTCCAGGCGCGGGATCGACTCCAGCAGACCCCTCGTGTACGGGTGGGCGGGCGCCTTGTAGATGTCGTGGACGGGGGCGGTCTCGACGATCCGGCCCGCGTACATCACGGCGATCCTGTCGGCGACGTCGGCGACGACGCCGAGGTCGTGGGTGATCAGTATCAGGCCCATGCCGAGCTCGCGCTGGAGCTCGGCGAGCAGGTCCATCACCTGCGCCTGCACGGTGACGTCGAGGGCGGTCGTCGGCTCGTCGGCGATGATCAGGTCCGGCTCCAGGGAGAGCGCCATCGCGATCATGATGCGCTGACGCATGCCGCCGGAGAACTGGTGGGGGTACTGGCCGACGCGTTCCTTCGCGGCCGGGATGCGCACCCGGTCCATCAGCTCGATCGCCTTGGCCTTCGCGTCCTTGCGGGACATGCCCCGGTGCACGACGAACATCTCGCCGAGTTGGTCGCCGACGCTGAGGACGGGATTCAGCGAGGAGAGCGCGTCCTGGAAGATCATGGCCATCTCGGCGCCCCTGACCGTCCGCCGCTCGTCCTCCCCCAGCTTCAGCAGGTCCCGCCCCTTGAAGAGGATCTCGCCGCCCGCGATCCTGCCGGGCGGCGTGTCGAGGATCCCCATGACGGCCTGGGCGGTGACCGACTTGCCGGAGCCGGACTCGCCGAGGACGGCGAGCGTCTCACCGGCAAAGACCGTGCAGTCGACGCCGTTGACGGCCTTGGCGACCCCGTCGCGGGTGCGGAACTCGACGTGCAGGCCCCGTACGTCGAGCAGCGGCCCCGACTCGGCCGGCGCGGCTGATGTGACGGACACGGCGGACACCTCCTAACGCAGCTTGGGGTCGAGGGCGTCGCGCACCGCGTCGCCGAGCATGATGAACGCCAGCACGGTGACCGCCAGCGCCCCGGCGGGCCAGAGCATCATGTGCGGGGCGTTGCGGATGTAGGGGGACGCCGAGGAGATGTCGATGCCCCAGGAGACGGTCGGCGGCTTCAGCCCGGCGCCGAGGTAGGAGAGCGTCGCCTCCAGTGCGATGTAGGTGCCGAGGGCGATCGTGGCGACGACGATCACGGGCGCGACGGCGTTGGGCGCGATGTGCCGCAGCAGCATGCGGGTGTTGGACGCGCCGAGCGCCCTCGCGGCCTGGACGTAGTCGTTCTGCTTGGCGGTGATGACGGAGCCGCGGGCGATACGCGAGATCTGCGGCCAGCCGAGCAGCACCATGAAGCCGACGACGGGCCACACGGTGGTCGAGCGGACGACGGACAGCAGGACGAGGCCGCCGAGCACGACGGGGATGCCGAAGAAGATGTCGGTGAGCCGGGACAGGATGGCGTCCCAGAACCCGCCGAAGAACCCGGCGAGCGCTCCCAGCACGGAGCCGAGCAGCGCGACCCCGAGCGTGGCGCAGACGCCGACGGTGACCGAGGTCCGCGCGCCGTAGACGGTCCGCGTGTACACGTCGCAGCCCTGCCCGTTGAAGCCGAAGGGGTGGCCGGGCTGGGAGCCCTCCTGGGCCTTGGCGAGATCGCATGTGAGCGGATTGCCGGAGGCGATCAGCGAGGGCCACAGGGAGATGACGATCAGGAAGAGGATCACCAGGGCGGAGACGACGAAGACCGGGTTGCGCCGCAGATCGCGCCAGGCGTCGGACCACAGGCTGCGCGGCTTGCCGGACGGCCCCGCGCCGAGCGGGCCGCCCGGTGTCCTCTCCAGGGTCTCGCCCTCGCTCATCGCGAGGTCGGTCCCGCCGCCCGCTCCGGTGGACGCGATGGCGTTGTCGTCGAAGGGCTGCTGCTCAGGCATACCGGATCCTCGGGTCGAGAACGGCGTACAGGAGGTCGACGAGCAGGTTCGCCAGCAGGAAGACGATGACGAGCACGGTCACGAAGCCGACGACGGTCTGCGTGTTCTGGCGGAGGATCCCCTGGTAGAGCTGGTAGCCGACGCCGTGGATGTTGAAGATGCGCTCGGTGACGATGGCACCGCCCATCAGGGCGCCGACGTCCGTGCCGATGAAGGTGACGACCGGGATCAGCGAGTTGCGCAGCAGATGACGGCGGATGACCCTCCCCCGGGGAAGGCCCTTCGCCTTGGCGGTACGGACGTAGTCGGAGCGCGAGTTCTCGGCGATCGAGGTCCGGGTGAGACGGGTGACGTACGCGAGGGAGACCGAGGCGAGCACCAGGCCGGGCACGATCAGTTCGTCGAGGCGTGCGTCGGAGGACACGGACGGGTCGATGACGGCCCATTTGATGCCGAGCACCAGCTGGACGATCAGACCGGTGACGAAGGTGGGCACGGCGATGACCACCAGGGTGGTCAGCAGGACGCCGGTGTCCACGGGGCGGCCTCGGCGCAGCCCGGTGACGACGCCGAGGGTGATGCCGATGAGGATCTCGAAGAAGATGGCCACGAGGGTCAGCCGGATGGTGACCGGGAAGGCGTCGCCCATCAGCTCGGTGACCTTCTGCCCGTTGAACGCGGTGCCGAAGTCGCCGGTGAAGACGTTGCCCATGTAGGTCAGGTATTGCTGCCACACGGGCTTGTCGAGACCGAACTCCTTGCGCAGCCGGGCGGCCGTGGCGGGGTCGCACTGACGGTCGCCGCAGAGGCCGGCGACGGGGTCGCCCATGATGTTGACCATCAGGAAGATCAGCAGCGTGGTGCCGAAGAAGACCGGGATCATCTGCAGCAGACGCCGGATCACATAGCGTCCCATGAGGCGCTCCTGGGGTCGTCGTGGGAAGGGGGACGGCCCGGCGCGCGCGGTGCGCCGGGCCGGATGGCTTCCGCCGTCAGTTGACCGTGATCTCTTCGTAGACGGGAACGCTGAACGGGTTCAGGGCGACATTGGCGAGCCGCTCCGAGTAGCCGGCGCTGCCGTTCTGGTACCAGAGCGGGATGGCGGCCATCTCGTCCCGCACGACCTTCTCGGCCTCCTTGAAGGTCTCGACGGCCTTGGCCTGGTCGCTCTCGGCGTTGGCCCGGTCGACGAGGTCGTCGAACTTCTCGTTGGTCCACTTGCCGTCGTTGGAGGAGGCGTTGGTGTAGTAGAGCGGCTGCAGGAAGTTCTGGATCAGCGGGTAGTCCATCTGCCAGCCGGCCCGGAAGGGGCCGGGCATCTTCCGGTCGCCGATCTGGTTGCGGAAGTCCGCGAAGGTGCCGACGGGTGCGCCGACGCAGGCCCTGTCGTTCCCGAGCGCGTTGTTGACGGAGTTGCACACGGCGTCGACCCAGTCCTTGTGGGAGCCGGTGTCCGCGTTGTACGTGATCTTCACCTGACCGCCGGGGATGCCGCCGCCCTCCTGGATCAGCCTCTTCGCCGCCGCGGGGTCGTACTCGCAGGCCTCGCCGCACAGGGTGTCGTCGTAGCCGCCCTCGGCGCCCAGCACCGGGGAGGTCCAGTCCTTGGCGGGGGTGCGGGTCTTCTGGAAGATCGTGTCGGTGATCTGCTCGCGGTTGATCGCCCTCGACAGGCCGGTGCGCACCTTGGCCCCGTCAGGGGTGTTCCACGCCTTGTCGTAGAAGGGGAAGGCGAGGGTCTGGAGGATGCCCGCCGGTGTGTTGATGTACCGGTCCCCGAGGTCGGCCCGGACGTTCTTGAGCTGGGCGGCCGGGACGTCGTCGACGAGGTCGATGTTGCCCGCGATCAGATCCGTGTAAGCGGTGTTGTTGTCGGTGTAGACCATGAGGTCGATGCCGCCGTTCCTCGCCTTGTCCGGACCCTTGTAGCCGTCCCAGCGGCGCAGCTGCGCCATCGACCCCTTCTTGTAGGAGTTCAGGGTGTACGGTCCGTTGCCGATCGGCTTGGAGACCCAGGCGTCGTGGTCGTCGAAGAAGGCGCGGGGCAGCGGGGCGAAGGCCGCGTAGCCGAGAGTGTCGGGCCAGGTGGAGAACTTCTGGCTCAGCTCGACCGTGAAGCGGAAGTCGTCGACGACCTTCAGTCCGGACATCGTCTCGGCGGTGGCCTCGCCCTTCTCCGGGTGGACCCGTTCGTAGCCCTCGATGTAGCCGAAGAAGTAGGCGTTCTTCTGGTTGTTCCTGATGTGGGCGCCGTAGTTCCAGGCGTCGACGTACGACCTGGCGGTGACCTTCTCGCCGTTGCTGAAGGTCCAGCCGTCCTTGAGGGTGACCGTGAAGTTCCTCGAGTCGGTGCTCTCGATCTTCTCGGCCATCATGTCCGTGGCCGCGCCGGTCTTCGGGTCGTACCTCTTGAGACCGCGGAAGATCATGTCGAGGACCTTGCCGCCCTGCACCTCGTTGGTGTTGGCGGGCTCCAGTGGGTTCTGCGGGTCGGTCCAGGAGGACTTCACGATCCCGTCGGCGCCGCTGCCTCCGCTGTCGCTCCCACCGCCGCAACCCGTCGCCGCCAGGGCGACGACGACCGCGCATGCGGCCCACTTGGCGTGCGTGGCTCGACGCATGGGGTTCCTCCCGTGTCCTCAGCATGGCTTAGGACCGAATATCACCCCATAGCGGATCTAACGCACTTTCAGGGCGTCCGGGTGGTCGGTGTGGTCATCGGGAGGGTGACCTCCCACGTGTCGACGGCGTAGTGCGGGGACATCCCGTGCGCCTCGCACAGGGAGAGCGCCCTCGACGAGGCCGACGGCGTTCATGAGTTCGGTTCTCCCCACGCGAAGACCCCGCCCGCCGCGGTGCGGCAGACGGGGCCTCGTGTGCGCGGATGACTAGTGCACCGCGTGGACGACGTCCTTCTCCTCGGCGAAGTGGCACGCCGACTCGTGCGCGGCCGGGGAGTCCGAGCCCTGGAAGCGCTCGGGGATCGCCAGCAGCGGCACCTCGGTGGCGCACTTGTCCTGGGCCTTCCAGCAGCGGGTGCGGAAGCGGCAGCCCGACGGCGGGTTGGCCGGCGAGGGGACGTCGCCGGTGAGGATGATCCGCTCGCGGCCCTCGCGGGCCTCGGGGTCGGGCACCGGGACGGCCGACAGCAGCGCCTGGGTGTAGGGGTGCGTCGGGTGGTCGTAGATCTGCACGTCGGTGCCGATCTCGGCCATCTTGCCGAGGTACATGACGCCGACGCGGTCCGAGATGTGACGGACGATCGACAGGTCGTGCGCGATGAAGAGGTAGGACAGGTTGAACTCGTCCTGCAGCTTCTCCATCAGGTTGACGACCTGCGCCTGCACCGACACGTCCAGCGCCGAGACCGGCTCGTCGCAGATGATGATCTCGGGGTTGAGCGCGAGACCGCGGGCGATGCCGATGCGCTGGCGCTGACCGCCGGAGAACTGGTGAGGGTAGCGGTTGATGTACTCGGGGTTGAGACCCACGACGTCCAGCAGCTCCTGCACCCTGCGGCGCCGGTCGCCCTTCGGGGCCACCTCGGGGTGGATCTCGAAGGGCTCACCGATGATGTCGCCGACCGTCATCCGCGGGTTCAGCGAGGTGTACGGGTCCTGGAACACCATCTGGATGTTGCGGCGCACGGCCTTGAGCGCGCGCCCCGACAGCCTGGTGATGTCCTGGCCCTTGTAGAACACCTCGCCCGCGGTGGCGGTCTCCAGCGTCATCAGCAGCTTGGCGACCGTGGACTTGCCGCAGCCGGACTCGCCGACGATGCCGAGCGTCTCACCCTGGTAGAGGTCGAAGGAGACCCCGTCCACGGCCTTGACCGCGCCGACCTGCTTCTTGAAGAGGATGCCCTGGGTCAGCGGGAAGTGCTTGACCAGGTTGCGCACCTGGAGGATCGGCTCGCCGCGCCCGACCGGGGCCTCGATCGCCGCCACCGCCTCCTGGGTGGTGCCGGCGTCGACCGTCTCGACCTCGGTGACGTTGGGAGTCGCGTCCACGGCCTCGTCCGTCTTCCTGAGCTCAGCCATGGATCGTCTCCTTCCAGAAGTGGCACGCGCTGCCGCGGCCGGGCAGCTCGGTGCCGTCCTGCTCGGTCACCGGCGCGAGGGCCGGGATCTCGGTGCGGCAGATGTCGTCCGCCTTGGGGCAGCGCGGGTTGAAGGCGCAGCCCGCCGGGATCTTGAGCAGGTTGGGCGGCAGGCCCTTGATCGCGTACAGCTCCTGGCCCTTCTGGTCCAGGCGCGGGATCGAGTCGAGCAGACCCCGGGTGTAGGGGTGCGCCGGACGCTTGTAGAGCTCGTGCACGGGGGCGGTCTCGACGATCCGGCCCGCGTACATGACCGCGATCTTGTCCGCGACGTCGGCGACGACGCCGAGGTCGTGGGTGATCAGGATCAGACCCATGTTGTACTCGCGCTGGAGCTCGGCGAGCAGGTCCATGACCTGCGCCTGCACGGTGACGTCCAGAGCGGTGGTCGGCTCGTCGGCGATGATCAGGTCCGGCTCGAGGGCCAGGGCCATGGCGATCATGATGCGCTGGCGCATACCGCCGGAGAACTGGTGCGGGTAGTCGCCCACCCGGGCCTTGGCCGCCGGGATCTTCACCCGGTCCATCAGCTCGATGGCCTTGGCCTTGGCCTCCTTCTTGGACAGGCCCTGGTGCACCCGGAACATCTCGCCGAGCTGGTAGCCGACGGACAGCACCGGGTTCAGCGAGGACAGCGCGTCCTGGAAGATCATGGCGATCTTCCGGCCGCGGATCTTCCGGCGCTCCTCGGCGGACATGGTGAGCATGTCCCGGCCGCGGAAGAAGATCTGGCCCTGCGGGATGCGGCCGGGCGGCATGTCGAGGATGCCCATGACGGCCTGGGCCGTCACGGACTTGCCGGAGCCGGACTCGCCGAGGACGGCGAGCGTCTCGCCCGCGTCCACGCTGTAGTTGACGCCGTTCACGGCCTTGGCGACCCCGTCACGGGTGTGGAACTCCACGTGCAGGTCGCGCACTTCGAGCAGATGACCCTCGTGGTCCCCGGAACTCCGGGGCTCGGGGACGGCTGTCGTCTTGTCCAGCGGACTGTCGATACTGGTCACGTACGCCTCCCTCAGCGCATCTTCGGGTCGAGGGCGTTGCGTACCGCATCGCCGAACATGAGGAACGAGAGCACCGTGATCGAGACCATCACCGAGGGGATGATCAGCACGTACGGCGCGTTGCGCAGCTGCTCCCGGCCGCTGGAGACGTCCACGCCCCAGGAGACGGTCGGGTCGGCGAGGCCGACACCGAGGAAGGACAGCGTGGCCTCGGCCGCGATGTAGCCGCCGAGCGCGATCGTCGCGACGACGATGATCGGGGCGAGCGCGTTGGGCAGCACGTGCTTGAAGAGGATGCGCGTGGTCGAGGCGCCGAGCGCCTTGGCCGCCACGACGTAGTCGGCCTGCTTGATGGTGATGACCGCACCGCGGGCGACGCGGGCGATCTGGGTCCAGCCGAGGAAGGCCAGGGCGAGGATCACGACCCAGATGGCACGGTCGTCGAAGGTGGTGAGCACGACGAGCGCGCCCAGCAGGAACGGGATGCCCATGAAGATGTCGGTGACGCGGGACAGCAGAGTGTCGGTGATGCCGCCGAAGTAGCCGGCCAGCATGCCGACGATCGTGCCGAGGACGCTCACCAGCAGGGTGACGCCGACGCCGACGATGATCGAGGCGCGGGCGCCGTAGATGACACGCGCGTAGATGGAGCGTCCCTGGCCGTCGTAGCCGAACCAGTCGGGGGCGAAGAAGTGACCCCAGTTGGGGTGCTGCAGGTAGTGCTTCGCGAGGTCCGCGTCACGCGGCGAGGCCGAGGTGAACAGACCCGGGAACGCGGCGATCACCAGCAGCAGGACGATCAGCCCGGCCGAGATGAGGAACAGCGGGTTGCGGCGCAGGTCGCCCCAGGCGTCGGACCACAGGCTGCGCGCCTTGCCCGGCTTGGGGGCGCCCGCGACGAGCGCGGTGTCCGGGGCGGCGGCGGTGGTCGTGACCTTCTCGGTCTCGGTGGACGCCGCGGTGGCTGCGGTCTTCTCAGGCATACCGGATCCTCGGGTCCAGGACCGCGTAGAGCAGGTCGACGAGCAGGCTGCAGAGCAGGTAGACGAGGACGATCAGCGAGGCGATGCCCACGACCGTCGCGCCCTCGCGGCTGACAAGAGCCCGGAAGATGGCGTTGCCGACGCCATGCACATTGAAGATGCCCTCGGTGACGATCGCGCCGGTCATCAGGTTGCCGATGTCCGTGCCGAGGAAAGTGACCACCGGGACAAGGGAGTTGCGCATCAGGTGGACACCGACGATGCGACGGCGCGGCAGGCCCTTGGCCACCGCGGTGCGCATGTAGTCGGCTCGCAGGTTCTCCGCCATCGACGTGCGGGTCAGACGGGCCACGTAGGCCAGGGAGAGCGAGCCGAGGACGATCGCCGGCAGGAACAGGTCGCCGAAGCTCTCGGAGTCCTGCACGGTCGGGGTGATCAACTTCAACTGGAAGGCGAACAGGTACTGCATCAGGTAGCCCAGCACGAAGGAGGGCATCGAGATCAGTACGAGGGTGAGGCCGAGAAGACCGCGGTCCCGCACCGACTCCGGCTTCAGGCCGGCGACGATGCCGAGGCCGATGCCGACGACCACCGTGAAGGTGAAGGCGAAGAGCGTCAGCCGGAGGGTGACCGGGAACGCCATGCTGATGGTGTCGGCGATGGGGAGCCCGCTGCCGATCTCCGTACCGAAGTCGCCCTGCAGCAGCCCGGTGAAGTAGTTCAGGTACTGCTGCCACAGCGGCAGGTCGAGACCGAGTTCGTGCCGCTTCGCTTCGAGGATCGCCGGGTCGAACTGCTGTTCTCCCATGAGCGCTCTGACGGGGTCTCCGGGCAGCGCGTACATCATGGCGAAGATCAGAAAGGTTGACCCGATGAACACCGGGATCATCTGGAGCAGTCGTCGTGCGACGTAGCGCCCCATAGGTGCCTCCGTGAGGGGTTGAAACGCCCGGAGGCGTCCCTGAGTGCAGCAGGGCACCCCCGGACAACCGCCGCCGCCGGATGACCGACGGCGGCGGGTTATGGCCGAGTGGGGATAAGGCCCGTCAAGCGCGTGGCGCTTACTTGACGGTGACTCCGGTCAGCTCGAGGTCGCCGTGGAAGTCGACCTGGACGTTGTCGACACCCTTGCCGTGGCCACCGTTGATGCGGTAGTACCACAGCGGGATCGCCGGCATCTTCTCGAGCAGCTTCTTCTCGACCTCCTGGTAGCCCTTCACGGACTCTTCCAGGGAGTTGGCCTTGTCGGCCTCCGCCATCATCTTGTCGATCTCGGCGTCCTTGAAGCGACCGTTGTTCGCCTCGGCCTTGGAGTTGTAGAGCTCCTTGATGAAGTTCACGTTGACCGGGTAGTCGGCCACCCAGCCACCGCGGTACATCGACTTCACCTGGTCGTTGTCACGGGCCTCGAGGTCCGTGGCGAAGTCCGGCTTGGCGTCGCCGACGCAGTCGACGCCGGTCGCCTTGCGGATGGACTCGCAGACCGCGGTCACCCACTCCTTGTGGCCACCGTCGGCGTTGTACTGGATCATGATCTTGTTGCCGGGGACGCCGCCGCCCTCGGTCACCAGCTGCTTCGCCTTGGTGGGGTTGTACGTGAAGACGTCCGTGCCCAGGTCCTGGTTGCCCTTGACCTGCGGCGGCGTGAAGCTCGTCGCGGGGGTACGGGTGTTGTTCAGGACGGTCTTGGTGATCGTCTCACGGTCGATCGCCATGGACAGACCCTGGCGGACCTTGGGGTCCATCTCCTTGAACGTCGCGGTGTAGAACGCCGGGACGAGCGTCTGGATCGCCGCGTACGGCTGCTCGATGGCGCCGTCGCCCAGGTCCTGCTTGTACTTCGGCAGGTCCGTCGGGCCGACCTGGCGGATGATGTCCAGGTTGCCGGAGACGACGTCCTGGTACGCGGCCTCGACGGTCGCGTAGTTCTTGAACTGGATGCCCTTGTTCTGCGCCTTGTTCGGGCCCTGGTAGTCAGGGTTCGCGGCGACCTGGATGAGCTTCTTGTGGGTCCACTTCTCGAACTTGTACGGGCCGTTGCCGATCGGCTTCTGGCCGAACGCCTTCGGGTCGTCGTAGAAGACCTTGGGCAGCGGCGCGAACGTCGCGTAGCCGAGCTTGTAGTTGAAGTACGGGACCTTCTCGGTCAGCTCGATCGTGAAGGTGGTGTCGTCCACGACCTTCAGACCCGACATCTTGTCGGACTTCGGGTCGCCCTTCTCGGGGTGCACGTCGGCGTAGCCGGCGATGTCGCTGAACCAGAAGCTGTTCTGCTGCTGGTTCTTGACGTTGGCGTACCAGTTCCACGCGTCCACGTAGGACTGCGCGGTGACCGCCTCGCCGTTGTGGAACTTCCAGCCGGACTTGAGCTTCACGGTCCAGGTCTTGGAGTCCTTCGTCTCCACGGACTCGGCGTTCGTGTAGACGATGTTGCCCTTGGCGTCGAAGTCCAGCAGCTGGGTGAAGAGCGACTGAATCACGTACGAGCCGAGGCTCTCGTTGGTGTCCGCCGGGATCAGCGGCTTCTGCGGCTCACCGACGTCGATCGAGACGTAGCCCGCGGGCTTGCCCGAGGCGTTGTTCTTGTCCGAGCCACTGTCGCTGCCGCCACAGGCAGTTGCCGACAGGGCGACGACGATCGCACCCGCGACCCACTTGGCGCTCTTGGCACCGCGCATGGGTTCCTCCTCATGAGTCCACTTGTCACTACAAGAAGGGCACTGGAAGTTGCGCCGACACCCCTGACGACGCTGTGTCAATGCCCCGAGTGTGCTCGTGAGTCGGCGCTCCCCACAGCGCGTGACCCATTGACCCGAGCTCAATGGAGCCAACTATTAAGTACGTCCGGGCGGTAAACCACACTCAAAGGGTCTCGTTTTGACAACATCAGCTGGCGTTCACAGATCGAAATCCGGACAAAGCGATCACAGACAGACACCCGCGAAACGGACCGTTAACACATGTTCCGGAGAGCGACGGCCGATATACGGACACTCGGGCCGTCAAAATGAGTTGACGAAACGGCCCGGCCCCCCACAGTGTCTGCGGGGGGCCGGGCCGTCGGTCAAGGGCTGCTGCGTCAGCTGTGCTTGGCGCGCGAGGCCGCGCGGCCGCGCTCCTTCTGGTCGAGCACGACCTTGCGGATGCGCACGGCCTCCGGGGTCACCTCGACACACTCGTCGTCGCGGCAGAACTCCAGGGACTGCTCCAGCGACAGCTTGCGCGGCGGGACGATCGCCTCGAACGAGTCGGCCGAGGACGACCGCATGTTCGTGAGCTTCTTCTCCTTGGTGATGTTCACGTCCATGTCGTCGGAGCGCGAGTTCTCGCCGACGATCATGCCCTCGTAGACCTCGGTGCCCGGGTCGACGAAGAGCACGCCGCGCTCCTGAAGGTTCGTCATCGCGAAGGCGGTGACGGAGCCGGACCGGTCGGCGACCAGCGAGCCGTTGTTACGGGTCGTCAGCGTGCCGAACCACGGCTCGTGGCCCTCGTGGATGGAGTGCGCGATACCCGTGCCGCGGGTGTTCGTCAGGAACTCCGTACGGAAGCCGATCAGACCACGGGACGGGACGACGAACTCCATGCGGACCCAGCCGGAGCCGTGGTTGGACATGTTGTCCATGCGGCCCTTGCGGACGCCCATGAGCTGCGTGACGGCGCCCATGTGCTCCTCGGGCACGTCGATCGTCATGCGCTCGACCGGCTCGTGGACCTTGCCGTCGACCTCCTTGGTGACGACCTGCGGCTTGCCGATGGTCAGCTCGAAGCCCTCGCGGCGCATCTGCTCGACCAGGATCGCCAGCGCCAGCTCACCGCGGCCCTGCACCTCCCAGGCGTCCGGGCGCTCGGTGTCCAGCACGCGCAGCGAGACGTTACCGATCAGCTCGCGGTCCAGGCGGTCCTTGACCTGACGGGCCGTGACCTTGCGGTCCTTGACCGCGGTCTTGGCGTCCGCGCCCTTGCCGGTGCCGCCCCGGCCGACCAGCGGCGAGGTGTTGGTGCCGATGACCATGGAGATGGCGGGCTCGTCGACGGTGATCAGCGGCAGCGCGATCGGGTTCTCCGGGTCGGCCAGCGTCTCGCCGATCATGATGTCCGGGATACCGGCGACCGCGCAGATGTCACCGGGGCCGGCCACCTCGGCCGGCTTGCGGGTGAGCGCCTCGGTCATCATCAGCTCGCTGATGCGGACGTTGGAGATCGTGCCGTCCCGCTTGATCCAGGCCACGGTCTGGCCCTTGCGCAGCTCGCCCTGCTCGACGCGGAGCAGTGCGATGCGGCCGAGGAAGTTGTCGGCGTCGAGGTTGGTGACGTGCGCCTGCAGCGGGGCGGCCTCGTCGTACTCGGGGGCCGGGACGTGCGACAGGATCGTGGTGAAGAACGGCTCGAGGTTCTCGCTGTCGGCCGGGACGGTGCCGTCCTCCGGCTTGGTCAGCGAGGCGACGCCGTCACGGGCGCAGGCGTAGACGATCGGGAACTCGATCTGGTCCTCGTCGGCGTCCAGGTCCAGGAACAGGTCGTACGTCTCGTTGACGACCTCGTCGATCCGGGAGTCCGGGCGGTCCGTCTTGTTGATGCAGAGGATGACCGGCATCCGGGCCTGCAGCGCCTTGCGCAGCACGAAGCGGGTCTGCGGGAGCGGGCCCTCGGACGCGTCGACGAGGAGCACGACCGCGTCCACCATCGACAGGCCGCGCTCGACCTCGCCACCGAAGTCGGCGTGGCCGGGGGTGTCGATGATGTTGATGGTGATCGGGTCGCCGCCGTCCTTGGGGTGGTACTTGACGGCGGTGTTCTTGGCCAGGATCGTGATGCCCTTCTCACGCTCCAGGTCGTTCGAGTCCATCATCCGGTCGTCGAGCTGCTCGGCGGCGTGCGCGGCGAAGGCACCGGCCTGCTTCAGCATGGCGTCGACCAGGGTGGTCTTGCCATGGTCGACGTGGGCGACGATGGCGACGTTACGGATGTCGTGGCGCGTGGGCATGCTGGCTGGCGCTTCTCTCGATCGTGGGATGCGGCGTCTTTCCTCGTACGCCCGCCGGGCGGACACGCCACGGCTCCTCCCATGGTACGGGCACGCCGGACGAACAGGCTTCCGGGACGGATGGGGGGAGGCCGAAGGAGGCGGGGATCACGCCGGGGAGCGGCGCGTGGAGTGTGGCCGGCAACAGCCGGAGAAACGGGAGGCGTCGTACGGGTGCCGGGCGGCCGGCGCGCTGTTCGGGGAGCACGCGGGCTGCTGTCGGCGCCGGGCGGAGCTGGGTCGGGAGGCGGCACGAGCTTGCCCGCCGGCGCGACCGGCGGGCAAGGGAATTGAGGGACTTCTGAGGTTGGCGGGACAAGGGGTGCCCGGCGGCCGAGGGGCGGACGGCCCGGATGCCGGGCCCTACTGCCGGGCGGCGCCCGAGGCCCCGGTCTTCTTGTAGCCGATGTCCTGGTAGACGGGGGTCGCGAAGCCGAAGGCGCCGACGTTGACCAGCCCGGAGCGCACCGCGACCAGCTCGGGGCGCTGGTAGAGGGGGATCGACCCGGCCGCGGCCCAGATGCGGGCGTCTGCCCGGCGCATCAGATCACGGGCGGCGTCCTCGTCCAGCTCGCCGGCCGCCTGGTCGAAGAGCTGGTCGATGTGGTCCGTGCCGACGCGGGTGTAGTTCTGCTCGACCAGCAGCGAGCCGTCCGACGCGGGACGGGGCTTGGCGTAGATCGGGCGGGCGTCGGTCGCCGGGTAGGCGCTCGCGGGCCAGGAGTAGAGGGCGAGGTCGAAGTCGCCGGACGCGATGTGGTCCTTGAAGTAGCTGTCGTCGGAGACCTTGGTGATCTCGGTGCCGACGCCGATGCGGCGCAGCATCTCGGAGATCTTCTCGCCCACCGTGCGCACCACCTCCGAGCCGGGGCCCGACGGGAGCACGAAGCGCAGGCTCAGCGGCTTGCCGTCCTTGCCGACGGCCCCTCCGGCGGACGCCGGATCGGGGGCGGCCGTGCCGCGCGGGGCGTAGGCCCCGGCCATGCCGTCGTCCTCCCGCGCCGCGATGTCCGTGCGGCGGCCCCCGGTCCCGTCGCCTTCGGCGAGCGACCGCGCCTGGCGCTCGACGACCAGGCTCTGGAGGGCGGCGGCCGGGGCGGGGGCCAGGACGTGCGTGCCGGAGGCGGCGGAGTCGCGCAGGCGGGCGTCGGCCGGGGGCTTGTCGTCCCCGACGATGTAGAGGCCCTCGTCGGAGGCGCTGTCGCCCGCGCCGGAGGACTTCTGGCCGGGCTTCTGCGCGTCCTTGTTCTTCTCCGACCCGGTGGCCTCGCCGCCCGCCTTGGCCGGCCCGGAGGTCTTCAGGGCGCCGCCGGGCGTCCAGCCGGCGTCGGCGAGCAGGGCCTGCGCCTCCTGCGTGTTCTGGTCGCCGAGCGCACCGCTGTTGTCGCTGTACGCGCGCTGCCCGGCCAGCGCGACATGGCTGCCGGGCGGGTCGGCGGGCAGTCCGAGCGGTGTCAGCACGGTCTCGGCCAGTTCCTTGCGGTCGATGGCACGGGCGACGGCGCGCCGGACACGGTCGTCGGACAGCGGCCCGGACTCGCCGTTCATCGCGAGCTGGGTGTAGGCGGGCTCCAGCGACTTGCGGACCTGGTAGCCGCGCAGCACCGACTGCTCCGCGGCGTACTGCGCCTGCGCCTTCGCGGTGCGCTCACGGGCCGCCCGCGCCGCCTCGGCCAGGTTCTCGTCGGAGCCGTACGCCTGCGCCCAGGACCTGAGCGCGGCGGAGGGGGTGATGTCGGAGCCGGGGCCGTGCGCGAGCGGCCGGCCGCCGCGGCCGGCGTCCTTCGCGGCGTAGGAGATACGTTCCGCCGCGGCCCTGTCGACGTCCGCCACGTCGAGCGTGCCGGAGGTGAGCGCGGCGACGCGCCCCTCGCGCGGCACGGCGGCGAGCACCAGGGCGTCGAGCTTGGCCTGCCGCCCCCACCAGCGCGGATTGCGGACGAGGGTCGTGGTGGCGGCCTTGCGGTC
Organism: Streptomyces sp. NPDC002867; assembly: GCF_053591895.1. Classification (NCBI taxonomy): domain Bacteria; kingdom Bacillati; phylum Actinomycetota; class Actinomycetes; order Kitasatosporales; family Streptomycetaceae; genus Streptomyces; species Streptomyces sp. NPDC002867. Next base: position 65,636 of record NZ_JBSFUR010000024.1, read on the forward strand.
GATCTTCTTGACCGTGAAGGGTCCGGCCGTCCTCGCGAGCCTGGCACGGGCGCCGTCGTTGAAGGCGGCCGGCGTCGCCGTCACCTCCTTCGGGTACAGCGGCGTGAACAGCGCCCGCCAGTCCGCGTAGGGCTTGCCGAAGGTGACCTTGACCTCGAGGTCGTCCTTGCCGCGCTCGATCCGCTCGATCCGCTCGTAGCCGGCGTTGCGGGCCGTCCAGTACGCGGAGTCCTTGCCGCTCAGTGCGCGCCACTGGGCGAGGAAGTCGGGTGCGCCGATCTCGCGGCCGTCGCTCCACACGGCTTGCTGGTTGAGCTTGTAGAGGACGACCTGCTTGGGCTCGCGCTCGACGATCTCGGCCGATTCCAGATAGTCGGGGTTGCGCTCGGGGCGGCCGTTCTCGTCGAGGACGAACAGTGCGGGCAGCACGGCTCCGGCGATCCGGCTCGTGGTGGCGTCGGCGTCGGCCTGGAACGCGTTCAGCGTGGCGGGCACGCTGTCGACGGCCCACCGCACGGTGCCGCCGTCGGCCGTCTTGTCCCGTGCGGCCGGAGCGATGTCCTGGGCCACGGGCTTGCCCGTGCCCTCGTCGTCGCCCGAACCGCAGCCGGCGAGGACGGGCAGGGCGAGCACACCGCTGGTGAGCAGCGCGACGGAGCGGAGCTTTCGGGAGCATGTCCGCCCGCGGAGGGCCTCGACCTGGGACATGGCTTATACCTCTTAGTCCTGGTTTGTCGATTTTGGAGATGATCACACCGATTCCCCCCACTGAAGTGGACGAGGGCGGCGGGCCGCCGCCGACACGACGGAGGTTCGCGGAAGGTCACCCGCGCGGGTCAACCGCGAATGCCGCACCGACGTGCATAAAGGAACAAAATGGGGGGAGCGAGACACCAACCACGAGGGGCGCGCCGACAGCGCGTGCGCCGGGAATCCCCTGCACGTCCCTTCACAAGCGGGGATGTGACGCGCGACACTCTCAGGCGCATGAGCGATGCCACCGCACCCTGCGGAAGTGAGGACACGTCATGTCCCAGCAGGAAGAGATGACGGCGATGCGGCAGCGCATCGACGAGCTGGTCCAGCGCGTCGGGCAGCTGGAGCGGACCGTCGATCAGCTGCGGGTGTCGGGCCGGGCCGAGCCCGGCGGCCGACCGAAGGAGCCGAGCCGCCCCGAGCTGGTCACCATCCCGGACACCCCGTACAACCACGCTCTGTGGACGGACACGGACGACGAGGGGCTGGGCGCGCGCGACCGGCACGCGCCCTGACAGGCACGCACCCCCCGGACCTCACCCGATCCCACTCCACCCGGAGTCCTCGTTGGCCACAGGTACCGAACCACCACAAATCCACAAGGGCGTGCACGGGCGGACGCGCGCCGCCATCGGCCCCCGCCATCTGCGGACGGACCGGTGGTGGCTCGCCCCGGCCCTCACCACCGCCGGACTGCTCGCCTTCATCGTCTACTCGACCTGGCGCGCGTTCGCGAACGCCGACTACTACGCGGCGCCGTACGTCTCGCCGTTCTACTCGCCCTGTCTGGCCGAGAACTGCGTGCCGATGCGGGCGGGACCCAACTGGGAGATCTTCGGGAGCTGGTGGGGGCTGTCGCCCGCCCTGCTGATCCTGATCTTCCCGCTCGGCTTCCGGCTGACCTGCTACTACTACCGCAAGGCCTACTACCGGGGCTTCTGGGCGTCGCCGCCGGCCTGCGCGGTCGCCGAGCCGCACACGAAGTACACCGGCGAGACGCGCTTCCCGCTGATCCTGCAGAACATCCACCGGTACTTCTTCTACGCGGCGCTGCCCGTCGCCGGGATCCTCACCTACGACACCGTGCTCGCCTTCCGCGACGAGCACTACGCCTGGGGACACATGGGCCTCGGCACGCTCGTCTTCCTGGTGAACATCGTGCTGATCTGGGCGTACACCCTCTCCTGCCACTCCTGCCGGCACATCGTCGGCGGCCGGCTGCGGCACTTCTCCAAGCACCCGGTGCGCTATCGCCTGTGGAGCTGGGTCGGCACGCTGAACGCCCGGCACATGCAGCTCGCCTGGGCCTCGCTGTTCAGCGTCGCGTTCGCCGACCTCTACGTCTACCTCGTCGCGTCCGGCGCCTTCGACGATCCGCGCTTCTTCTAGGGGAAGGTGCCATCCGACATGACACAGCTCGAACGGCAGGAGTGGGACGTCGTCGTGGTCGGCGCGGGCGGCGCCGGTCTGCGCGCCGCCATCGAGGCGCGCGAGCGGGGGGCGCGTACGGCCGTCGTCTGCAAGTCCCTGTTCGGCAAGGCGCACACCGTCATGGCCGAGGGCGGCATCGCCGCCTCCATGGCCAACGTCAACGAACACGACAACTGGCAGGTCCACTTCCGCGACACGATGCGCGGCGGCAAGTTCCTCAACCAGTGGCGTATGGCCGAGCTGCACGCCCAGGAGGCGCCCGAGCGGGTGTGGGAGCTGGAGACCTGGGGCGCGCTCTTCGACCGCACGAAGGACGGCCGGATCTCCCAGCGCAACTTCGGCGGCCACGAGTACCCGCGCCTCGCGCACGTCGGCGACCGGACCGGCCTGGAGCTGATCCGCACGCTCCAGCAGAAGATCGTCTCGTTGCAGCAGGAGGACAAGGAGGAGTTCGGGGAGTACGAGGCCCGGCTCAAGGTCTTCCAGGAGTGCACGGTCACCCGAATCCTGAAAGAACACAGCCTGAAGGAGGGCGACAGGGTCGCCGGGGCCTTCTGCTACGAGCGCGAGACCGGCCGCTTCTTCACCCTCGAAGCGCCGTCCGTGGTGCTGGCCACCGGCGGCATCGGCAAGTCCTTCAAGGTCACGTCGAACTCGTGGGAGTACACCGGCGACGGGCACGCGCTGGCCCTCCTGGCGGGGGCCCCGTTGCTCAACATGGAGTTCGTGCAGTTCCATCCGACCGGCATGGTCTGGCCGCCGTCGGTGAAGGGCATCCTCGTCACCGAATCGGTGCGCGGCGACGGCGGGGTGCTGCGCAACTCCGAGGGCAAGCGGTTCATGTTCGACTACATCCCCGACGTGTTCAAGGAGAAGTACGCCGAGTCCGAGGACGAGGGCGACCGCTGGTACGACGACCCGGACAACAACCGTCGCCCGCCCGAGCTGCTGCCCCGCGACGAGGTGGCCCGCGCCATCAACGCCGAGGTGAAGGCCGGCCGCGGCTCCCCGCACGGCGGCGTCTTCCTCGACGTGTCGACCCGGATGCCGACCGAGGTCATCCGGCGCCGGCTCCCGTCGATGTACCACCAGTTCAAGGAGCTGGCGGACGTCGACATCACCGCCGAGGCGATGGAGGTCGGGCCCACCTGCCACTACGTGATGGGCGGGATCGCCGTCGAGTCCGACACCGCCGCCGCGGTGGGGGTCCCCGGCCTGTTCGCCGCCGGGGAGGTGGCGGGCGGGATGCACGGCTCCAACCGGCTCGGCGGGAACTCCCTCTCCGACCTGCTGGTCTTCGGCAGGCGGGCTGGCCTGTACGCGGCCGAGTACGCCGAGGGCCAGGCCGTCCGCCCGGTCGTGGACGAGGCCCAGATCGACGCCGCGGCGGCCGAGGCACTGCGCCCGTTCAGCGCGGAGGGGGCCGAGCCCGGGGCGACGCCGGAGAACCCGTACACGCTCCACCAGGAACTCCAGCAGACGATGAACGACCTGGTCGGGATCATCCGGCGCGCGGGCGAGATGGAGCAGGCGCTCGACAAGCTCGCCGAGCTGCGGGTGCGGGCGCGCCGGGCCGGGGTCGAGGGGCACCGGCAGTTCAATCCCGGCTGGCACCTGTCCCTGGACCTGCGGAACATGCTGCTCGTCAGCGAGTGCATCGCACGGGCCGCGCTGGAGCGCACCGAGAGCCGCGGCGGCCACACCCGCGAGGACTGCCCCGCGATGGAGCGCTCCTGGCGCCGGGTGAACCTGGTGTGCCGGCTCGCCGATCCGGGCGGAGACGTCGCGGCCACCGACCCCGAGCGCGGCCGGATCGTCCTGGAACGCACGACGACCGAGCCCATCCGACCCGACCTGCTCGGCCTCTTCGAGAAGGAGGAGCTGGTCAAGTACCTCGCCGAAGAGGAGCTGACCGAATGAGCACGTACGACGCCCGCTTCAGGGTGTGGCGGGGCGACCAGGACGGCGGGGCGCTCACGGACTTCACCGTCGCGGTGAACGACGGCGAGGTCGTTCTCGACATCATCCACCGCCTCCAGGCCACCCAGGCCCCCGATCTCGCGGTCCGCTGGAACTGCAAGGCGGGCAAGTGCGGATCGTGCAGCGCGGAGATCAACGGCCGGCCGCGGCTGCTGTGCATGACCCGGATGTCGGTGTTCTCGCGCGAGGAGACGATCACGGTCACCCCGCTCCGGGCGTTTCCCGTCGTGCGGGACCTGGTGACCGACGTGTCCTTCAACTACGAGAAGGCGCGCGAGGTCCCCGCCTTCGTGCCGCCGCCGGGCGTTGCGGCGGGCGAGTACCGGATGCAGCAGATCGACGTGGAGCGCTCGCAGGAGTTCCGCAAGTGCATCGAGTGCTTCCTGTGCCAGGACACCTGCCATGTGGTGCGCGATCACGAGGAGAACAAGGCGGCTTTCGCCGGCCCCCGCTTTTTGATGCGCGTCGCCGAACTGGACATGCACCCGCTGGACGCGGCGTCCACCGCGGGCCTCGACCGGAAGACGACGGCCCAGGACGACCACGGCCTCGGCTACTGCAACATCACCAAATGCTGTACGGAGGTGTGCCCGGAGGGCATCAAGATCACCGACAACGCGCTGATCCCGCTGAAGGAGCGCGCGGCGGACCGCAAGTACGACCCGCTGGTGTGGCTGGGGAGCAGGATCAAGCGGCGGAAGGACGAGGCGATCGAGTGATGTCAATCGGCACGTCACCGAACCGCTCCGCACGGCATCGTGCGGTGGACGGCGTCGACGAGCCAGGCGGCCCGGGGATACCGGTCGGCGGGCAGCAAGAGTAGGGAGTTCCCGCGGCGGGCGTGCGGTCGCGGGCGTTCCGGACCGGGCATAGCCTCCCGAATGTGACACGAAGAGCCACCCGGGCCGCCCTCGCCGTGCTGGTGGCGGCGTGGTGGCTGGTCGTGCCCGCCGCCCCCGGCGTCCGTGCCGACGACCCCGTCGAACTGTCGCGGCAGGGGCAGATCACCGACCGGGTGGGCGCCCTGGGGGACCGGGAGCCGCAGGTCGTACAGGCACTGGACCGGCTCTACGACGAGCAGCGGCTCCAGCTGTTCGTGGTGTACGTCCGCGACTTCTCGGGCCTCGGCGCACAGCAGTGGGCCGGCGAGACGGCCGGCCGGAACGGCCTCGGACAGAGCGACGCCCTGCTCGCCGTCGCCACCCACGACCGGCAGTACGCGTACTGGGTCGACGACGCCTCGCGCCTGACCGACCCCCAGCTCGCCGAGGTCGCCGCCAGGGGCGTCGAGCCCGCGCTGCGGCAGAACGACTGGGCGGGCGCGGCGATCGGCGCGGCCGAGGGCTACGGCGCCGTACTTGCCGGCCGGCCGGTGCCCGAGGTCGCCGTCACCCCGGGCGTCGCGGATCCCGGCGCGGACCAAGGCGCCGGGACGGGCGCGGGCGACCTGGTGCTGCCGGTCGCGGTGCTCGGCGGGGCCGCCGCGCTGGCCGCCTACACGTACGCCAGGCGCCGGCGGCGCACGGCGACCCGTACGACACCGCAGGGCGGCCAGGAGGGCTGGGGGAAACCGCGGCAGAGACCGCTTCCCGAACTCGACGCCGCGGCGAAGCGGACCCTCGTGGACACCGACGACGCGCTGCGCACCAGCCAGGAGGAACTGGGCTTCGCCGTCGCGCAGTTCGGCGAGGAGGCGGCCGGTCCGTTCACCGCGGCCGTCGAGCACGCGAGGAACGAACTCACCGCGGCGTTCCGGCTGCGGCAGCAGCTCGACGACGCCTACCCCGAGGACGACGCGACCCGGCGCAGGATGCTGGACGAGATCCTCGCCAGGTGCGCGGAGGCCAACCGCCGCCTGGACGCGGAGTCCGAGGACTTCGACCGGCTGCGCGCCCTCGAACAGAACGCCCCCCAGGCGCTCGCCGCGGCCGAGGCCGCCCTCGACGACGTCAGCGGGCGCATGGTGAGCGCGGAGGCCGCCCTGGGCGTGATGCGCGAACGGTACGCGTCGACGGCGTCCGCGCCGGTCTCCGACGACGTGGAGCAGGCGAAGGACCGCCTGGAGTTCGCGACGAACAGTCTCGGACAGGCGCGCAAGGCCGTCGAGGGCGGCGACAACGGCACGGCCGCCGTCCACGTACGCGCCGCCGAAGGCGCGGTCGCCCAGGCCGTACGGCTCGTCGAAGCGGTCGACCGGCGGGCGCAGGAGCTGGCGGAGGCGGCCGGGAAACTCCCCGGGGCGCTCACCGAGACCGAGGCCGACCTGGCGGAGGCGCGCGGGCTGCTGGAGGGGACCGCGGACGGCGTGTCCACCGCCGCGCTGCGGGGGCGGGTCGCCCGCGCGGAGATGGTGTCGGCCGAGGTGCGGCAGGAGTTCGATGCGGGGCCGTACGACCCCATCGACGCGCTGCGGCGGGTCGAGGAGGCCGACGCCGCGCTCGACGAGGCTCTGGCGGAGGCCCGGAAAAGCGAACAGGGGACGCTGCGCGCCCGCGCGCTGCTGGACCGGGCCCTGCTCGGCGCGCGCGCGGCGACCGATGCTGCGGCCGACTACATCGTCACCCACCGCGGCGCGGTCGGCAGCGAGGCCCGCACCCGGCTCGCGGAGGCGCAGCGTCGGCTGGAACGGGCCCGGGCGCTGGGCGAGGGCGACGCCCGGACGGCGCTGGCCGAGGCCCAGAACGCGGACGCGCTGGCGCGGCAGGCGCAGTCGCTGGCGGAGAACGACGTACGGGGCTACCCGGGTCACGGCGGCTTCGGGGGCGCCTTCGGCGGCGGGGGCCTGGACGGGGGCGGACTGGGCGGTGCCGTGCTGGGCGGGATCATCCTCGGCGGAATGCTGGGCGGCGGGGGCAGGGGCGGGGGCGGTGGGGGCTTCGGGGGCGGTTTCGGAGGCGGGGCGCCCGGGAGCTTCGGGGGCGGGGGCACGCGGGGACGGATGGGCGGTGGCCGTTTCTGACCCTGCTCCGATCCCGACCGTACGGCGTTCAAGGAGAGTGCGATGACCAAGCAGACCGTCCTCGGACGGGTCGCCCGGTTGGCCAAGGCGAACCTCAATGCGCTGCTGGACCAGGCGGAGGACCCGCAGAAGATGCTCGACCAGCTGATCCGCGACTACACGGACAACATCGCCGAGGCGGAACAGGCGATCGCGGCCACCATCGGCAACCTGCGGCTGATGGAACAGGACCGCCGGGAGGACGTGGAGGCCGCCAAGGAGTGGGGCGGGAAGGCGCTCGCGGCGAGCCGTAAGGCGGACGAGCTGCGCGCCGCGGGGCAGTCGGCCGATGCGGACAGGTTCGACAACCTGGCGAAGGTGGCGCTCGGCAGGCAGCTCCGGTCCGAGAGGGAGGCGAGTGCTGCGGAGCCGACGATCGCCGCGCAGACGGAGGTCGTGGACAGGCTGAGGTCCGGACTGGAGCAGATGAAGTCGAAGCTGACCCAGCTCCGGGCGAAGCGGGACGAGCTGGTGGCGCGGGCGGCGTCGGCGCAGGCGCAGAACCGGATGATGGACGCGGTGAAGAGCATCGATGTGCTGGACCCGACGAGCGAGCTGAGCCGCTTCGAGGACAAAGTCCGCCGCGAGGAGGCGCGGGCGCTGGGCAAGCGGGAACTGGCGGCGTCGTCGCTGGACGCGCAGTTCGAGGAGCTGGAGGCGATGGGAGACAGCGCGGAGATCGAGGCGAGGCTGGCGGCGCTGAAGTCACGGTAGGGGCGGCGCCGCTGCAGGGACCGCCGGACGGCTGCACGGCAGCCCCGCTGGGGGCACTCCCCCCTCGCTTCGCCGGGCCGCCACCCACGGCCGCCAGGCCGGAGGGGAGACGGAGGCGATGGGTCCCCACGCCCGCAGGGGGAAGCGGGGGCTCCCCCGCACCCGACAGGGCATGGCTGCGAGTCCCCCACGACGCAGAGCGTAGCTGCGGGTACCCACGCCGCAGGGCGAAGCTGGAGGTCTCCTCACGCCGCAGGGCCTAGCTGCGGCTCCCCCACACCCGCAGGGTGAAGCTGAGGGCTCCCCCATACCCACAGGGCGTAGGGGTCGTGTCCGGGGCAGCGCCCCCGCTTACGGGATGAGGCACTTCCCACGGCCGCCAGGCCGTAGGGGAGAGCCGGTGGGGAAACGGCGCCCGCCCCCGTCAGAACATGCTCAGCAGCTGCTCCACCGTGGGCTCCGCCGACCCCCCGCCGTCCGGGAGCGGGAGTTCGAACCAGACCGTCTTGCCCCGGGGCGTCCGTCGGGAGCCCCACGACGCGCTCAGCAGGCCCACCAGTTGCAGGCCGCGGCCGCCCTCGTCCGTGTCACGGGCGCGGCGGCGGCGGGGCTGGACCAGGCCCGCGTCCCAGACCTCGCAGACCAGCGTCCGGTCGCGCAGCAGGCGCAGCCTGATCTCGCCCTCTCCGTAGCGCAGCGCGTTGGTGACCAGTTCGCTGACGAGCAGCTCGACGGTGTCGACCAGCGCCTCGAGGTCCCAGGCCACGAGCTGCCCCCGCGCCAGCTCGCGGGCCCGGCCCACCGAGCGCGGTTCGCGCGGCAGGCGCCAGTCGCCGACGGACTCGGCCGGCAGGCCCTGGACGCGGGCCATGAGGAGGGCGATGTCGTCCTCGCCGTGCCGCGTGTCCAGCGTGCTCAGCACGTGGTCGCAGACGTCCTCCAGCGGACGCCCCGGATCGGTGAGCGCCGTGCGGAAGGCGTGCAGGCCCTCGTCGAGGGGGTGGTCGCGGGACTCGACGAGGCCGTCGGTGTAGAGCGCGAGGAGGGCTCCTTCGGGGAGTTCGACCTCCACCTCCTCGAAGGGCTCGCCGCCCACTCCCAGCGGCATCCCGGGTGGTACGTCGAGCAGCAGCGCCTCCTCGCCCGGTTCGACGAGGACGGGTGGCAGATGGCCGGCGTTGGCGAAGGTGCAGCGCCGGGTGACCGGGTCGTAGACGGCGTACACGCACGTGGCGAGGTAGACCTCGGAGAGGTCCGCCTCGCGTGACTTGCGCGAGGCCTGGTGCGGGACCTGGGCGCCTCCCGTGGAGCGGCGGAGCTGCGAGGGGCTGCCCGGGCTGCCGAGGCCGCGGGCGATCTCGTCGAGCGCGGAGAGCACCTCGGCCGGCTCCAGGTCGAGCAGCGCCAACGTCCGTACGGCCGTGCGCAGTTCGCCCATGGCGACCGCGGCCCGCAGCCCGCGGCCCATCACGTCGCCGACGACGAGCGCGGTGCGGTGCCCGGGGAGTTCGATGACGTCGAACCAGTCCCCGCCCACCTCGGTGGCCGTGGTGCCGGGCAGGTAGCGGCAGGCGATGTCGAGGCCGGCGGCCTCGGGGTCGCCGGGCGGGAGCAGGCTGCGCTGCAGGATGAGCGCGCGCTCGTGCTCCCTGCGGTAGAGGCGGGCGTTGTCGATGCAGACGGCCGCGCGGGCCGCGAGCTCGACGGCGAGCGCCCGGTCCCGGTCCCCGAAGGGCTCGCTGCCCTTGGCGCGGGCGAACTGCACCAGGCCGACGACCGTGTCGTGCGCCACCATCGGGACGGCGAGCGTGGACTGGACGAGGCTGCCGTCGCGCCCGGGGATGGTCTGCGGACTCGCGGTCCGAAGAGCGCTCGCACAGGGCGAGTTGAACGGGTAGCGGTGGACCTCGCCGACCTCGGTGGGCCCGCCGCCCTCGGGCACGCAGTCCGGTGTGGTCATCAGGGGCGCGTCGGACACGGCGCTGGCGAAGGCGACCCGGCGCAGTTCGGCGCTGCCGCCGCCGAAGCTCTCGGCGTGCACGGCGGCGAACTGCCCGGGCGGTGCCTCGTCCCCGGTGAGCAGGCCCTGGTAGAGGTCGACGGAGGCGAGGTCGCAGAAGCCGGGAACGGCGACGTCGAGCAGCTCCCGGGCGGTGGTCTCCAGGTCGAGGGAGTTGCCTATCCGCGCGCTCGCCTCGTTGAGCAGGGCGAGGTTGCGCCGGGCGTTCGCCGCCTCGCGTGCGGCCATGTGTCGCCGTGTGACATCGGTGCCGAGTCCGGCGACGCCGACGGGCCGGCCCGATCCGCCGTGGACCCGGTAGAGATTGATCGACCAGTGCCTGCGCTCGGTGCTGCCGGGTGCCGTGCCCACGACCTGGAGGTCGGTGACGGCCTCGCCGGTCTCCAGGACGCGGCGCAGGGCGGCGTTCATCCGGTGGGCCTCGGGGCGGGAGAGGTAGTCGTCGACGGTGCGTCCGCGGTGCTCCTCGGCCGCGCCGCCGAAGACGGTGGCGAAGCGCTGGTTGGCACGCTGCACGGTGAGGTCCGTGCCGAAGAGCAGGAAGCCGAAGGGGGATTGACCGAAAATGGCCTGTGATGCGGCGAGATCGCTCTCGATCCGGCGCAGCGCCCGCACGTCGACGACGATGCACAGCGCGGCCTGTTCGCCGCGCTCGGTCTCGCTCGGCATCACATAGATCTCGGCGAGCCCGTGGGCGCGGTCCTGGCCCGGCACACGGAAGGGGACGAGGCCCGTCCACTCCTTGCCGTCCAGGATCTCGGCGACCTTGCGGTGACCTCGTGGCCTGAGGTCGGCCGACATGAACACATCGACCGGGTCCTTGCCCCTGACCTCCTCGGCAGTGATGCCGAAGAGCTCCGCGGCGCGTTTGCTCCACTGATCGACGAGCCCATCGGGGCCGATCGAGAACGATGCGACCTTGATGTAGTCATAGATCGAGCCAGGCGCGCTGGTCTGCCACATGGCACCGCTCGCCGTCCCAGGTATCTCGCTCACGCGACCGTCCCCTCCAGCTCACCGCACCGGACCGGCCATGACCGCAGTATTCAGCACTACGGCTCCGACCGGCACGGCGTTCACGATCACAGAGAGGTCTCGTTCATTTTCGGTCGAGCCCCCGTGATCGTCGTCCCTCCAGACTCCTAACCCGTCAGGGCCAGCTCGAACCACACCGTCTTGCCGGTCCTGCCCCGCCGGGTACCCCAGCGACGAGCCGTGCAGGCCACCAGTTGCAGACCTCGGCCGCCCTCGTCGTCGGGGTGGGCGGACCGCTCGGTGGGGGGATCCGGCAGCGGGTCCGACACCTCCACCCGCAGGGTCGGCGCGTTGCCGTTGCCGCTGGGGCGGACCATCCGCAGGCCGATCGGGCCCGAGGTGTAGCGCTGGGAATTGGTCACCAGCTCGCTGACCAGCAGCACGGTCACATCGCCGACGGCTGTGTCCAGGCCCCACGCCCTGAGGGTCTCGCGGACGGCGTGGCGCGCGGCCCGCACGGCGTTCGGCTGCGCCGGGAAGGTCCACTCGGCGCTGTCGCCTGCGCTGCCGGTCACGCCGATCACTTCCCCAGACCGAACACGGGAGCAATGACCCTTTTGATGGGGTTAATCAGGACATACCCGATATTCGATGCCGAATATCGCGGCACGGGCGGGAACCAGAGCACGGTGGCCCGTACGGCGCACTCGTCGCGCCGCATGCCGGGACCCGCCTCCACACCGCGGGCACGGCGGCCCCGACGGGCGGCCAACTCCCGCGCCCGGGAACCGCCCGAACCCTGCCCCGGGTCCGGGCGGTCGCCCGGTCGTGTGTCAGGTCCGCGTCGTGCCGTTCCCCGATCGCGAGAGCAGCAGGCGCGCGGCCTCCGCCACCGCGGGCCGGTCCTGGTCGAGCCAGTCGACGTCGTCGCTCTCGTGGGGCGCGAGCCAGCGCAGCTCGTCATGGTCCTGCAGGGCGCGGGGGCGGCCGGATACCAGCCGCACCGTCCAGACCTGGAGCACATAGCCGGGCTTCAGCGGCCACTCACCCGGGATGCGCTCCATCGGCTCGGTCTCCACGCCCAGCTCCTCGCGCAGCTCGCGCACCAGCGCCTGCTCGGGACTCTCCCCCGGCTCCAGCTTGCCGCCGGGCAGCTCCCAGCGGCCCGCCAGCTCCTCGGGGGCGCTGCGCCGAGCGGCGAGGAGCCGCCCTCGGTCGTACACGGCTCCGGCCACCACCACGCGATCACTCATGTGCCGGAGCGTACTGCGCCCGCACGCCCCGGACCCGGGACGATCTCTCCTCCCGCTCACCGGGCACTCGCGGGCGGCCCGCTGTCAGGGGCCCGTCTGCCCGACGCGTTCCACCGAGTAGAGCTGCTTGTGGCCTCGGCCGTCGAGGGTGTCCGCTATCTGCTGGGCCTCGTCGCGCGTGGCGTAGCGGCCGACGCGATAGCGGTTGCCGTTGTCGTCCTGGCGGACGACCTGCCAGGGGAGCGCGGCGCCGCCGTCGTTCATCGCGACCCTCCTCGACTCGCCCTGCCTGCCCGTAAGTTGATGCTTGAAACCCCACTCAGCATATGCCCAAGCGTACGCCTGACCTTCACTGAGCGGATACGGGTTTTCACAAAGAGGTACGCGAGGGGGCGCATCCGGCTGGATACGCCCCCTGTTCCGCCCGAAAGGCCCGCTCGTGCGCTGCCCCGCCCAGGCCCTCCCTCAGCCGGCCCGCACCGTGGGCAGGGGCATCAGGACGGGTTCCCGGGCCGGTTCCTTGCGGCACGCGTCACCGCATGCGGCCTCGAGGGAACAGCACAGCGAACAGATCGGGCCGCAATGGACGGGGCAGTCGGCAATGTCGGGGAGCTCGTACGCCGTCACGCAGACCGTGCAGTCGTGCGTGGCGGTGAGCTCGGCGGCAGGGGCGTCGGGGCTGCGCACACCGTGTTCGGGTGGGCCAGGCATTACCTGCCCTTCGTGGCCCAGGCGATCAACGGGCAGAGCACCAGGGCGAGTCCGGCGGCGATGAAGGTCGAGAACGCCTCGGCGTACCGGCCGAAGAGCCCGAAGAAGGCGAGGATCGAGACGGTCGACGCGATGACCATGGCACCGAAGCCGGCCGGGTTCACCGCGTACAGGTACGCCCGCTTGAACTCGATGTGCTTCGGACTCAGTCCGAGACGCTTGTTGATGACGAGGTCGGCGGCGACCGCGGCGATCCAGGCGATTCCCACGTTCGGCCAGGACCGCGAGGTTCCAACGGCGCTTGTTCTGTTCGGTCTTCGCCGGCACGAAGCGCAGGCAGTCGGCCTGCTCGCCGATCTGCGCGATCAGGGACAGACGATCGAGGCGCCGATCGCACAATCTGTTGCATCTGCCCGTTGCCCTGGTGCGACGGGAGCCTGGCCGCGATGAACGCGCCGTCACAGACCCCGAGCCGACGCCCTCACTTCACGGGAAGGTGGTACGCGACCCGGTAGCGGTCCGCCGGCACGACCACGTCCGCCGTCTCGACCGCGCGCCCCGACGCGTAGTACGTCCGCTCGATCACCATCACCACATGGCCCGGTACGCCGCCGAGCGCGAGCAGCTCCTCCGCGAGGCCGGGCCGCGCGCCGACCTCCTCCACCACGTTGTCCACGACGACGTCGATGGCGGCCATGCGCTCGACCACACCGCATCCGCCGAGCGGCCCTTCCTCGGGGAGCATCACCGGCGTCCGGCCCGTGATCTCCAGGGGCTCCCAGGAGGTGGAGATCATCATGGCCTCACCCGCGTCCCGGTACAGATAGCGGGTGCGCATGACCCGGTCGCCGCGCTGGATGCCGAGCCGGGCGGCGATCTCCGGGTTCGCGCCCTCCTGCTCGCTGCTGGACTCCCAGGTGCCCCGGGTCCCGCCCTCCGCCTGCTCCTGGCGGAACGGACTCGCGCCCGACGGCGGCCGGAACCCGGAACGGGCCACCCGCCGCGGAACGGGTCGCTCGCGCACGTACGTCCCGGAGCCGGAACGGCCCTCGACGAGCCCCTCCGCCATGAGCACCTTGCGGGCCTCGAGGGCGACGGTGTCCGAGACGCCGTACTCCTCGCGGATGCGCGCCTGCGAGGGAAGCCGGGTGTGCGGCGGCAGCGAGCCGTTCACGATCTTCTCCCGCAGATCGCTCGCAACGCGCAAGTAGGCGGGCTGCTCACCGAATGTCACTGGCCACTCCCAACAGGTTGACAGACAGCAACAGACTGGCAACCGTGGGTCGTTGACCGCAAGTGTGGGCCAAAGTTTCACTCGATGTGATGATTTGCCGGTCGGCAGCGGTTTACCGCCGGTACGTCCGGGTCTCGAAAGCGCTCAGACGCCGACCCCGTCGCCCTCCGGCTCGTCGGCGGCCGCGCGGCCTCGCAGGCTCCCCGTCAGCTTGCCCTCGCTCGCCGCATACGCGCAGGTCACCGTGCGGTCACCGATCCGCCAACTGTCCTCGGTGGGGACGTAGTAGTACAGCTCGGCGTTCGACGGGACCGCGGCGGGGTCGACGTACGCGTCGTTGATCGCCTGGCAGCGTTCCTGGACCTCCGCGTCGGCCTCGTCCGAGCCGGGGTAGCCGTCCGTTCCGTCCAAGGTGAAGCCGCCGGTGACCTCGGCGTCGTGCGCCGTGTCGCAGTCGACGGTCCGGACGCTCGCCGTCTCGAGCTCCTCCCCGACCTCGGGGCCGGGGATGTCGAAGCAGTCGCCCTTGCGCAGATCGAAGGTGCTCGTCGTCCGGGACGCGTCCTTCATCCCCTCCCGGAAGCCCCGCCAGGCGTCACCGGCCTCGCCCGTCACGAAGAAGACCAGCATGAGCAGCGTGCTGATCGACGAGAGCACGAATCCGGTGACGGCCATGCCCTTGCCGCTCTGCCCCTTGCGGCGGATCTGGCTCAGGGCGACGAGGCCGAGGACGAGGCCGAGCGGCGGGACGCAGCAGACGATGCCCAGGACGAGCGCGGCGATGGCGAGGCCGTTCACGCCCGGCCTCTGCTGCGGCGGCTGGGGGCGGGGGCCGTACGGCCGCTGCCCGTACGGCCCGTACGGCTGCTGTCCGTACGGCTGCTGAGGGTACGGCTGCCCGCCCGGGGCTGCGGGGTCCACGGCTCGTTGCTCCTTGAGGTCGTCCGAACTCCTGCGAACGGGCGCGGATCATACGATGGGACGCCCGCCGGGCGGCAGGCGGCAGACATTCGGGACATCCTGACGCGGAGAAAGGGGCGGCCGCGAGCGGCCGCCCCTCCCGTTTGTCAGGTCCCTACGAGGGCTGAGCTCAGAACTGCAGCGCCCAGGCGTCGATCCTGCCCGTGTCGTAGCGCGCGTTGTCGCTCACCCGCAGCTTCCAGGTGCCGTTGGCCGGCTCGGACGACGCGTTCACCGTGTAGGTGTTGATCACGTTGTCCGCACTGCCGCCGGACCCGTAGGCCTTCAGGTTGTAGAGCGAGCCGTCGGGGGCGACGAGGTCGATCTTCAGGTCACCGATGTAGGTGTGCTTGATGTCGACCGAGACGGCGAGGTTCGAGGGCGCGTTGCCCGTGACACCGCTGACGGTGATCGGCGACTCGACGGTGGCGTTGTCGTTGATCGCGTAGTCGCCGGTGTTCTCGAACTTCGGTCCGGGCGGGGTGGTGCTGCCGCCGCCGACGTACAGCAGGCGGTTGGGCGAGCCGGTGCCCGGGTTGCCCACCACACCGGAGGTGGCGGCGAGGGTCAGGGCCGAGGAGACCTGGGCCGGGGTCGCGGTCTTGTTGGCCGCCAGGTACAGCGCGGCCGCACCCGCGACGTGCGGCGTCGCCATCGAGGTGCCGGAGATGGTGTTCGTCGCCGTGTCGCTGGTGTTCCAGGTCGACTTGATCGACGAGCCCGGGGCGAAGATGTCCAGCACGCTGCCGTAGTTGGAGAAGCTGGAACGGGCGTCGGAGCTGGTGGTGGAGCCGACGGTGATGGCCTCGGCGACCCGCGCGGGCGAGTAGTTGGAGGCGTTGGACCCGTCGTTGCCCGCCGCGACCGCGTAGGTGATGCCGGAGGCGATGGAGTTGCGCACGGCCGTGTCGAGGGCGGTGTCGACGCCGCCGCCGAGGCTCATGTTGGCGACGGCCGGCTTGACGGCGTTCTGCGTCACCCAGTCGATGCCGGCGACGACCTGCTCGGTCGTGCCCGAGCCGGAGTTGTCGAGCACGCGGACGCCGACGATCTTGGCCTTCTTGGCCACACCGTGGGAGGACCCGGCGACGGTGCCGGCGACGTGCGTGCCGTGACCGTGGCCGTCCTGTGCCGTGTTGTCGTTGTCGATGGCGTCGTAGCCGTAGGACGCGCGGCCGCCGAAGTCGCTGTGGGAGATGCGAACGCCGGTGTCGATGACGTACGCCGTCACACCCTCACCCGCGGTGTCGGGGTAGGTGTAGCTCTGGTTGAGCGGGAGCGCCCTCTGGTCGACCCGGTCGAGGCCCCAGGACGGCGGGCTGGGCTGCGTGCCGGAGATCTTGAAGACGCGGTTCTGCACGACGGACTCGACGGCCGGGTCCGCCGCGAACTTCTTGGCCTGCGCCTCGGTGAGCTGCACGGAGTAGCCGTTGAGCGCGGCGTCGTACGTCCGCTTGATCTTCGCGCCGTACTCGGCCGCGAGAGCCTTGCCCGCCTTCGAGCCCGCGTCTGCCTCGGACTCGTCGAGCGTGACGATGTAGCTGCCCTTGATGGCGCCGGGGGCACCGGCGTTCTCGATGACGCCTTCCGGCGCAGCGGCGGCCGCGACGGCCGGAAGGGCGGAGACCGTGCCGAGCGAGAGCGCGGCGACGGCTATGGCGCTGGCCGCGGCGAGTCTTCGCCGCGAGTCACGCATCACAGACATGTGAGGGGTCCTCCTCATAGGTGGTGCGTTGCTGTGGGGGTCATGACAGAAGGACGACAGGGGCATGCCAACGATTCGGTCTCAATGCGACTACCCCCCTTGTCCGTCCGCCGAGCGAAAGATTGGCGGATCCATAGGAATCGCACAAGAGGACGGGCGGCAGTGAAACGCAACCGCCACACAGCCGCCATCAGGCACCCCACGGCTGCCATGCTGGCGGCCCATGACGACCTACCGCTGTCCCGATTGCACGAGTTACTGGCCGGTCGATTCTGACATCTGGTGCTGCCCGGACTGCCGGAGCCCCCTCGACCTGGACTTCCAGGCCTCGGCCGTTCCCCGTTCCGCGCTGGCGGGCCGCGTGAATTCGCTGTGGCGTTACGAAGAGGCGCTTCCGCTGTCCGCGCCCGCGGCCACCCTCGGCGAGGGCCGCACCCCGCTCGTTTCCCTCACGGCGAACGTGTCGGCGAAGCTCGACTTCGTCATGCCGACGCTGTCCTTCAAGGACCGGGGCGCGGTCATGCTGGCGGAGCTGGCCCGCCGGCTGGGGCCGCGCCGGGTGATCGCCGACAGCAGCGGGAACGCGGGCACGTCCGTCGCCGCGTACTGCGCGCGGGCGGGCCTGCCGTGCACCGTGTACGTCCCCGAGGGCACGTCCGCGAAGAAGACCGAGCAGATCCGGGCGCACGGTGCCCGCCTGGAGGTGGTCCGCGGCGACCGCGAGGCCACGGCGTCCGCCGCGCGGGCCGCGGCCGGCGAACCCGGTGTCTTCTACGCGAGCCACGTCTACAACCCGTACTTACTGCACGGCACCAAGACCTATGTCTACGAGCTCTGGGAGGACCTGGGCGGTCGGCTCCCCGAGGCGGTCGTCGTGCCCGTCGGCAACGGCACCCTGCTGCTCGGCGCCGCGCTCGCGCTCGACGAACTGCTCGCCCACGGGCTGATCGACGCCCGCCCCGCGCTGGTCGCCGTGCAGGCGGAGGCGGTCTCCCCGCTGGCGGCGGCGTTCCGCGCGGGCGCGCAGGACGTGCTCGCTCCGGCCCGGGCGACGCCCACGCTCGCGGAGGGCATCGCGATCCCCCGCCCGCCGCGCGCCCGGCAGATCCTGCGGGCGGTACGGGAGTCGGGCGGCGAGATCCTGACGGTGACGGAGCCCGAGATCCGCGCGGCGCAGAAGGACCTGGCGGCACGGGGCCTGTTCGTGGAGTCGACGGGCGTGGCGTGCTGGGCGGCGGCCGGTTCGTGGACCGACCGCACGGCGGTGGTCCCCCTGTGCGGGGCGGGCCTGAAGACGGGGTTCGTCGGCGACGACTGAGGCGGACGACTGAGGCGTGGGTACGTGTGAAGCCCCGACGGCGGCGCGACCGAGGCGTACGACGGGCGCGATGGAGGCGCGGCCCATCAGCGGCGGAGGCCCACCGGGGGGAGCCCCCGGTGGGCCGGCCATGCCCACGCTGCCTCAGATGCGTTCGAGCACCGTCGCGTTGGCCATGCCCCCCGCCTCACACATCGTCTGGAGGCCGAAGCGGGCGCCCCGGTCCTCCATGGCGTGCAGCATCGTCGTCATGATGCGGGCCCCGCTGGCGCCCAGCGGGTGCCCGATGGCGATCGCGCCCCCGCGCACGTTCACCTTCGCGTGGTCCGCACCCGTCTCGCGCAGCCAGGCGAGCACCACCGACGCGAACGCCTCGTTGACCTCGAACAGATCGATGTCCTCGATCGACAGCCCCACCCGCGCGAGCACCTTCTCCGTCGCCGGGACGATCGCCGTGAGCATCAGCAGCGGATCGTCGCCCGCTACGGCGAAGGAGTGGAAGCGGGCACGCGGCCGCAGCCCCAGCCGCTCCGCCACGTCCGCGCCCATGACGAGCACGGCCGCGGCTCCGTCGTTGATCGGTGAGCTGTTGCCCGCCGTGACCTGCCATCCGATCTCCGGGAAGCGCTCGGCGACGGCGGCGTCGTGGTACGCGGACCCGAGCCCCGCCAGTGCCTCGGCCGACGTCGTGGGCCGTACGCTCTCGTCGCGCTGCCCGGTCCAGGCCACCTCGCGGTCGAACTCCCCCCGCTGCCAGGCCTCGGCGGCACGGCGATGCGACTCCAGGGCGTACGCGTCCTGTTCCTCGCGGGAGATCTTCCAGCGGGCAGCGATGAGTTCGGCGCTGACGCCCTGTCCGACGAGCCCGCCCGGGTAGCGCTCCGCGAGCCGCAGCCCGAACGGATCGCTGCCCGGCAGCACGGCGGACCCCATCGGGACCCGGGACATCGACTCGACGCCGCAGGCGATGGCGATGTCGTACGCCCCGCTGATGACGCCGTGCGCGGCGATGTGCGCGGCCTGCTGCGAGGAACCGCACTGCCGGTCGACGGTCATGCCCGGCACGCTCTCGGGGAACCCGGCGGCGAGCACGGCGTTGCGCGTGATGTTGTACGACTGGTCCCCCACCTGTGTCACGCACCCGCCGATGACGTCGTCGACGAGCCCCGGGTCGATCCCGGCCCGCTCGACGAGCTCGACGAGGGTGCGCGCGAGCAGATCGACAGGCCGCTCCTCATGCAGCGCACCTCCTGGCTTCCCCCTGCCGACGGGCGTACGCACCGCCTCGACGATCACCGCGTCCCGCACGACAACCTCCTGAGTTGGAATTCCGAACCGTCCATGGCAGAGACTATTCCGGGGTCGGTTGGAATTCACAACCCACTCACGGAAGCGCGTCACGTGGGCCCGGTCACAACCCGCTCCGCTCCCCGCCCCGGGACCGGCGTCGGCTGCGTTCGCGGGACGACGCGGGTGCCGAAGGGGTCGCGGCGGCTCACCGCCGAGGGCGTCGACCACCGCTGGCGCGTGCGACCGCCCGACCTACGCCCAGGGCCTGTGCTGGTCACCGCTGACGTACGCGGTCGAGCTCGCCGGCCGGCCGGGTGCGACACTGATCGCCGCGCCGGACCGCCCGGCCGCCCGGCCAACTGGACGGGCCGCCCCGCGGGTCCGGTACTGCCTGCCGAGGTGGCGGCCTCGATCCGCCTCACGCGGGCGTCCGGCTGGACGCCCACGGCACCGGGTCCCCGTTCCGCCTCGACCGGCCGGAGGGCTGCACCCCCGGATTCGCCCCTGACCCCCGCGGCCCCTCTCCCGACCGGACCGGCGGCGAGCAGCTCCCGCCGTCAGGCACGTTCCGGTCCCCGCTCCGGCGAAGCCGAGCGCCTCGGCGTGCCAGCGGCTCCCGCAGCCGTTCGCGGCCCGGGCGCGCCACTGCCGGCTGCGGTCACTCTCCGCGCGGGCGACCTCCTCGTCGTACGCGACGGCGCGAGGCCCACGGTCGGACCCCGAAGCGCTGAGGGACGCGACGACGTCGTTGATCACCATGTCGCCGGCCTGGAACTCGGAGACGTACTCCGCTAGTTGCTCAGAACGCGTGCCGTGCGCGGCAACGCATGCTCGGGTTCCGTGGGGACGCGGCCGAGCAGCGGCCGGCCGGGATGCTCTCGTCCGGACACTGCGCGCGCGCAGAACGGCGGAACGGCGGAACGGGCGCAGCGGCCCTCTCGGTGGCCGTCACCGCGCGGAGCGGAGCTCGATTCTGTGGACTGCGCGCGGCATGCCGCCACGAGCCGGGAGCCGCGAGGCGACAGAAGCCGCTCGGCAGCTTGATGTGGAGACACCCCGATCCCGCCCTCACCGTCCCGGATCTGCACATGGTGGTGAACTGTGCGCTGTGCACGGTCACCTGTGCGCTGTGCTGAGCTGCTGTGTGATCCGGGGAATCGAACCCCTGCGCTGCTCTCCACGCACCAGGCGAGGGCCGGATTGACCGCCGGCCCGCGGCTTGTGCACGCCTCCATGACGACTACCTGCTCCACACCGGGCACCGCTCAGTCCAGCAGATCGACCTCCCAGTTCGACCGCTGGATCAGGACGTCGATCTCGCGGATCTCGCGGGCCAGCACATCCGCCTGCACGCGCAACTCCGCGACCGGGAGTGCCGCGAGCATCTTCAGCTCGGATCTCAACTGCCGGACCCTGCCGTGCTGGTCACGGCCGGCGGCCGCGTCGGCCGCCGAAGTGATGACAGCGTGGCGCAGGCGCAGCACATCCCGCCGCGCCAGCGCATCGGTGAGGGTGCCGCCCCCGTCGATGACCGCCTGGGCGTTGGTCCGGTTGATCCGCCGGATCAACGTCTCGAGTGCGTCCAGCGTCTCTCCAGCCTCCGCCGGCAGGCTCGCCGAGTCCTCGGCCGGCGCTTCGCCCGACTGGAGGCGCCCGCCCCGCGCGGAAGGCTGGTTCGCGGAGGACCTGGACCGCCTCCCCAACACCGAGCTGATCGACGGAGCACTCGTCTTCGTGTTGTCCCCGCAGCGGTCGTGGCAGGGCCGCCTCGTCACTGGTCTCACGGTGGCACTCATGGCTCACACCCCCGATTGGCATTGAAGTCGAACGGGAGATGACCATCCGCCTCGATGCCCGCAACCGCCCGGAGCCGGATCTCCTTCTGACCACCGCCCCGTACGACGCAGACGCTGGTGCATCGAGGACGAGGACACCGTCCCCGCCGTGCACGTCTGCGAGCTCGACGAGCCGACCGGCTCGTACGCGCCGGCAGGGATCTTCCGCCATACGCTCCAACGGTCCCTGCCGTTCGAGATCAGCCTCGACCTCGACAAGCTCACGCCGAAGCCCACCACCTGACCGGCAGCACGCGGAAGGGCCGGACCCACAGGGTCCGGCCCTTCGCGCAACGCTCAGACGTTGAAGCGGAACTCCACCACGTCGCCGTCCTGCATCACGTACTCCTTGCCCTCCATGCGCGCCTTGCCCTTCGCGCGGGCCTCCGCGACCGAGCCCGTCTCCACCAGGTCCGCGAAGGAGATGACCTCGGCCTTGATGAAGCCCTTCTGGAAGTCGGTGTGGATCACGCCGGCCGCCTCGGGGGCCGTGGCGCCCTTCTTGATCGTCCAGGCGCGGGATTCCTTGGGGCCGGCCGTGAGGTAGGTCTGCAGGCCGAGGGTGCGGAAGCCGACGTGGGCCAGGGTCGCCAGGCCCGGCTCCTCCTGGCCGACGGACTGGAGGAGTTCCAGGGCCTCGTCCTCGTCGAGCTCGGCGAGGTCCGCCTCCAGCTTGGCGTTCAGGAAGATCGCCTCGGCCGGGGCGACCAGGGCGCGCTGCTCCTCCTTGAAGGTGTCGTCCGTCAGCTCGTCCTCGTCGACGTTGAAGACGTAGAGGAACGGCTTCGTGGTGAGCAGGTGCAGGTCGTGCAGCAGCTCGGCCTTCTCGGACCCCTGGAGGATCCCCTGCGAGAAGAGGGTGTCGCCCCGCTCCAGGATCTCTTTCGCCGCCTCGACGGCCGCGACCTTCGGCGCCACGTCCTTCTTGATGCGCGCTTCCTTGGCCAGCCGCGGCAGGACCTTCTCGATCGTCTGCAGGTCCGCGAGGATCAGCTCGGTGTTGATGGTCTCGATGTCGTCCTTCGGTGAGACCTTGCCGTCGACGTGCACGACGTTCTCGTCCTTGAAGGCGCGGATGACCTGGCAGATCGCGTCCGACTCGCGGATGTTCGCCAGGAACTTGTTGCCCAGGCCCTCGCCCTCGCTCGCACCGCGCACGATGCCCGCGATGTCGACGAAGTCGACCGTCGCCGGGAGGATCCGCTGCGAGGAGAAGATTTCGGCCAGCTTCGTGAGGCGGGCGTCCGGGACGCCGACGACGCCCACGTTCGGCTCGATCGTGGCGAACGGGTAGTTGGCCGCCAGCACGTCGTTCTTGGTCAGGGCGTTGAACAGGGTCGACTTGCCGACATTCGGCAGGCCGACGATTCCGATCGTGAGCGACACGTTGGCGACTTCCTGAGTGGAGAGTGAGGACTGGCGGGGGCCGTACGGCCCGGCATGGGCGGGCCGATCCACCAGTTTACGGGCGGGCCACGCCGGACAGCGACGGCCGCCGGGAGTCGAACGGAGGGCCAAGCTCACCCAAAGGGCGTGTCTGGTACCTCCCTACCGGCACCCGGCAACCTACGTTGGTCGATGTGGAGCAGCCCAGAACTCGTCGCCCCCAGCCCCGGCAGCGGCCGCAGGGCACCCTTCCCGCCCGGGGTGCGCTCGCCGACGGCACCGTCTACCCGGTGCCCGCCCGGCCCCCGCGGCCGGTGCCGCCGGTCGTGCTCGCGCTGCGCCGGCTGCCGAATCCCCGGCTGACGGGACTCGGCGCCGGGCTCTTCGGGGCCGCGGTGATGCTGGCGCTCGGCAGCCTGGACTGGCTGCTCCTGGACGGCTCGGCCGTGGCGTACGGGCTGCTGTTCCTGCCCGTGAGCGCGCTGACCGCGCTGTGGGTGCGCGAGGCCGACCTGGTGATGGCCCCGGTGATCGTGCCGATCGCCTTCGCCGTGGGGATCGTGCCGATCTCCGGCGGCGACGGCGGCCTCGGCGGGCAGACCATGGCGGTCGTCACCGCCCTCGCCGTGCACGCCGGCTGGCTGTACGGCGGGACGCTGATCGCCGGGCTGATCACCTGCGTGCGCAAGGTACGGGCGATGGGGCGGCGACGGCGCCGGACCCGTCCCGGCGGGCCGGGGCAGCCGGGCGGGGCCGCCCGCCAGGACTGACCCCCGGCGCCGACGGGCGGTGTCGCCTCAGCGCCCCGCAGCCGCCATCGCCGCCCCCACGATGCCCGCGTTGTTCTGCAGCTCCGCGGGGACGATCTCCGCCCGCACGCCCTCGATCAGCGGCAGGAACTTCTCCGCCTTGCGGCTCACCCCGCCGCCGATGACGAACAGCTCGGGCGAGAACAGCATCTCCACGTGCGCCAGGTACTTCTGGACCCGGTGCGCCCAGTGCGCCCAGCTCAGGTCCTCGTCCTCCTTGGCCTTCGTGGAGGCGCGCTTCTCGGCGTCGTGCCCGTCCAGTTCGAGATGGCCGAGCTCGGTGTTCGGGACCAGGCGGCCGTCGACGAAGAGGGCGCTGCCGATGCCCGTACCGAACGTCAGCAGGATCACCGCGCCCTTGCGCCCGCGGCCCGCGCCGAACGTCATCTCCGCCACACCCGCCGCGTCCGCGTCGTTCAGCACGGTCACCGGCAGCCCGCCGAGGCGGTCGCCGAGGAGGCGTGCCGCGTCCTGGTCGATCCAGCCCTTGTCGACGTTGGCCGCGGTGCGGGTGACGCCGCCGGTGACGACGCCGGGGAACGTGATGCCGACCGGCCCGTCCCAGCCGAAGTGGGCGACCACCTCGGCGACGCCGTCGGCCACCGCGTCCGGTGTCGCGGGGTGCGGCGTCAGCACCTTGTGGCGCTCCGCGGCCAGGTCGCCCCGCTCCAGATCCACGGGAGCGCCCTTGATCCCGGAACCGCCGATGTCCACTCCGAAGACGTTCATGGACACCACGTTAAGGGGGCGAGCGGAGCGGGACGAGCGTGTCGGGGCGACGGCCGGCGGCTACTGGCCCGACAGCTCTGCCGCCTCCGCGCGCAGGTCGCGGCGCAGCTCCTTGGGGAGCGAGAACGTGATCGACTCCTCCGCGGCCTTGACGATCTCGACGTCCTCGAAGCCGCGCTTCGACAGCCACTCCAGGACGCCCTCGACGAGCACCTCGGGCACCGAGGCGCCGGAGGTGACGCCGACCGTGGAGACCCCCTCCAGCCACGCCTCGTCGATCTCCTCGGCGAAGTCGACCAGGTGCGCGTCACGGGCGCCGGCGCCGAGCGCCACCTCGACGAGCCGCACCGAGTTCGACGAGTTCTTGGAGCCGACGACGATGACGAGGTCGGCCTCGGCGCCCATCTGCTTGACGGCGATCTGGCGGTTCTGCGTCGCGTAGCAGATGTCGTCGCTCGGCGGGGAGATCAGGCCGGGGAACTTCGTCTTCAGGGCGTCGACCGTCTCCATCGTCTCGTCGACCGAGAGCGTGGTCTGGGAGAGCCAGACCACCTTGTCGGGGTTGCGGACCTCGACGTTCGCCACGTCGTCGGGGCCGTCGACGAGCGTGATGTGGTCGGGCGCCTCGCCGGAGGTGCCGATGACCTCCTCGTGGCCCTCGTGGCCGATCAGGAGGATGTCGTAGTCCTCCTTGGCGAACCGCACGGCCTCCTTGTGGACCTTGGTGACCAGCGGGCAGGTCGCGTCGATGGTCGCGAGCTTCCGCTCGGCGACCTCCTCGTGCACGATCGGCGCCACGCCGTGGGCGGAGAACATGACGATCGATCCCTCGGGGACCTCCGCCGTCTCGTCGACGAAGATCGCGCCCTTCTTCTCCAGGGTCTGCACGACGTACTTGTTGTGGACGATCTCGTGGCGGACGTAGATGGGCGCCCCGTACTGCTCCAGGGCCTTCTCCACGGCGATCACGGCACGGTCCACGCCCGCGCAGTAGCCGCGGGGGGCGGCGAGGAGGACGCGTCGGGCAGGCGGCGTAGCAGTCATGCGTCCCATCGTAAGGCCGCCCCCGCAGGCGGGTGATCGCCTGTGGACAGCTCACCGGCGGGACATCGGGGCCCTGACGGCGTTCGTCCTACGGCACACGCGCGTGATCGGCACAGGATCCCCCCGAACGGGGCCGGGCAAGGGCACGGGCCGGGGCGCCGGGCAGGCCGCCTGCGGGCGAGGCGACCGGTTCGGGTCACCGGGGTTGTCGTACCCGGCCGTTACGCTCGCCCGTATGGCTCTCAACACGTCCGCGGAAGCTCCCCTGCCCGTCGGCGAGGTGTCGCGGCTCATCGGGGGGTGGATCGACCGGCTCGGGGCGGTCTGGGTGGAGGGACAGATCACCCAGCTGTCGCGTCGGCCGGGCGCCGGGGTCGTCTTCCTGACCCTGCGCGATCCGTCCTACGACATCTCGGTGAGCGTCACCTGCTTCCGGCAGGTGTTCGACGCGGTCGCGGACGTGGTGTCCGAGGGCGCTCGGGTCGTGGTGCTCGCCAAGCCGGAGTGGTACGCGCCCCGGGGGCAGCTGTCGCTGCGGGCGTCGGAGATGAAGCCGGTCGGCATCGGGGAACTGCTCGCGCGGCTGGAACAGTTGAAGCGCTCGCTGGGAGCCGAGGGGCTGTTCGCGCCGGACCGCAAGCGGGCGCTCCCGTTCCTGCCGCACCGGGTGGGGCTGGTGTGCGGACGGGCGTCGGCGGCCGAGCGGGACGTCCTGGAGAACGCGCGCCGGCGCTGGCCGCACGTCCGTTTCGAGGTGCGCAACGTCGCGGTGCAGGGCGTGCACGCGGTGACCCAGGTCGTCCAGGCGGTGAAGGAGCTGGACGCGCTGGACGACGTGGACGTGATCATCGTGGCGCGCGGCGGCGGCAGCGTGGAGGACCTGCTGCCCTTCTCCGACGAGCAGCTGGTGCGTGCGGTGGCCGCGTGCACGACGCCTGTCGTGTCGGCCATCGGGCACGAGCCGGACTCGCCGCTGCTGGACCTCGTGGCCGACCTGCGGGCGTCGACGCCGACGGACGCCGCGAAGAAGGTCGTCCCGGACGTGGGCGAGGAGCTCCAGCGGGTGCGCCGGCTGCGGGAGCGCGCGCTGAGGACGGTGCAGGGGCTGCTGGACCGCGAGGAGCGCGGCCTGGCGCACTGTCTGGCCCGGCCCTGTATGGAGCATCCGCAGCGCATGGTCGACGAGCGCGAGGACGAGGTGGACGCGTTGCTGGCGCGCAGCCGGCGGGTGCTCGGCCACCTTCTGGACCGCGCGGACTCGGAGCTCGCGCACACCCGCGCACGGGTGGTCTCGCTCTCCCCGGCGGCGACGATGGAGCGGGGCTACGCGGTGCTGCAGCGCGCCGACGGCGCGGTGGTGCGCTCGCCGGAGGACGTGAGCGCGGGCGAGGGGCTGCGGGCGCGGGTCGCCCGGGGCGAGTTCGCGGTGCGGGTCGAGGACTGAGGGCCCCGGCGGCCTCGGGAAGTGCGTACGTTTCTCACACATAGGGTGGATGGCATGGCTGCCAAGACGGAAGAGGCCGCGCTCGGTTACGAGCAGGCGCGGGACGAGCTCATCGAGGTCGTGCGCCGCCTGGAAGCGGGCGGTACGACGCTCGAGGAGTCGCTCGCCCTGTGGGAGCGCGGCGAGGAGCTGGCGAAGGTGTGCCGCCACTGGCTGGAGGGCGCCCGGGCGCGCCTGGACGCGGCGCTGGCGGAGTCCGAGCCGGGCGGGGACGACGGCGAGAGCTAGTCACGAGCGGGAAGCCGGCCCTGGCCGTCGTCGGTGCGGGAGCGGGCAGCCGGCCCGGCGGGGGCTGACGGACGGGGCTGACGGACGTCTGTGACTCGGCTCACGGCATCCAGACTTTTGTTGAAACTTGAACGTCACGCCTTGTACGGTGAATTCATTGGTTGACCCATGATCCGTTTCGGAAGGTATGCCCGTTATGTCGCTCGTTCTCGACCCCGCCGCCCAGGACCTCCTCTTCCGCGAGGCCCGCACCGCCAACACGTTCACCGACGAGCCGGTGACCGACGAGCAGGTCCAGGCGATCTACGACCTGGTCAAGTACGGACCGACCGCCTTCAACCAGACCCCGCTGCGCGTCGTGCTGGTCCGCTCCGCCGAGGCCCGTGAGCGCCTGGTCACGCACATGGCCGAGGGCAACCAGGCCAAGACCGCCGCCGCCCCGCTGGTCGCGATCCTGGCCGCCGACAACGAGTTCCACGAGGAGCTCCCGAGCCTGCTGCCGCACTTCCCGCAGGCCAAGGACCTCTTCTTCAGCGAGCGCCCGGCCCGCGAGTCGGCCGCCTCCCTCAACGCCGCGCTCCAGGCCGCGTACTTCATCGTCGGCGTCCGCGCCGCCGGTCTGGCCGCCGGCCCGATGACCGGCTACGACGCCGTGGGCATCCAGAAGGAGTTCCTGGACGACGACCACACGCCGCTGATGGTCGTCAACATCGGCAAGCCGGGTGAGGACGCCTGGTTCCCGCGCTCCCCGCGCCTGTCCTACGAGGACGTCGTCACCACCGTCTGAGCCGCCGCCGCACGGCACGCGAAAGGCCGCCGCACCCGACCGGGTGCGGCGGCCTTCGCCGTACGCATCGCAGCTACGGCTACGGCTACGGCTTCGCGGACGGGGCCGCCGGGGCCGAGGACTGCGCGGCCTCCTTGGGCTCGCCCGGCCGGGGGCTGAGCGCGGCGGCCATCTCCGCCAGCCGCGCCGGCGGGGCCGTCCCCGTGACGACCGTCGTCGCGCCGCCGGCCGTCAGCACCAGGGCGTCGTACTTGGGCCCCTCCCACAGCTGCCAGGTCTCCCCCGCCACCTGCCGCGTCCTGTCGGTCCTGGCCGCCTGGCGGGTGACCTCACGCACGTACTTGTCGGCGGCCTTCGCCGTGGACTGCTCCACCGCCACGTACTGGTTGTCCGGGTCGAGGAAGCCGAGGTGCCAGGCGTGGGCGTCCGCGCGGTCGAAGGTGACCGACGTCGCCCGCCACTCCTTGCCCAGCCCCTCCGGCACGGCCACAGGGTAGGGTGCTGCCCGCTGCGCCGTCACCAGCTCGACGCGGTAGTCGACCGTCCTGATCGGGTCCGCGTGCTCGTCGTGCGGAACGAGCATGTAGATGCCCGCCACGACGACGCCGATCACCGCCATGGACTGGAACATGCCCCGGATCGTCTGCTTGCCTCGCATACCTGCCACGCCCCCATGGTCGCATCATGGTGTTGTGCTCATACGTGGGCCCCTCTGCTCAATTTGTCGATGTACCGATAGAGTCGCAGCACCCTCCCTATTCCCGGCCGTCGCCGTACAGAAAGGTGCGCTCCGATGACCGAGCATCATCTGCCGTCCGAGCTCGAGGTCTCCCCCGAGGCCCCCGACCGCAACCTCGCCCTCGAGCTGGTGCGCGTCACCGAGGCCGCTGCCATGGCCGCCGGCCGCTGGGTGGGCCGCGGCGACAAGATCGGTGCCGACGGCGCGGCGGTCAACGCCATGCGAACCCTCGTCTCCACCGTCTCGATGAACGGCGTCGTCGTCATCGGCGAGGGCGAGAAGGACGAAGCGCCCATGCTCTACAACGGTGAGCGGATCGGCGACGGCACCGGCGCCGAGGTCGACATCGCCGTCGACCCGATCGACGGCACCACGCTCAACGCCAAGGGCATGCCGAACGCCATCGCCGTCCTGGCCGCCGCCGATCGCGGCACCATGTTCGACCCGTCCGCGGTCTTCTACATGGACAAGCTGGTGACCGGCCCCGAGGCTGCCGACTTCGTCGACATCAACGCCCCCGTCTCGGTCAACATTCGCCGGGTCGCCAAGGCCAAGAACATGTCCCCCGAGGACGTCACCGTCGTGATCCTGGACCGCCCCCGCCACGAGGGCATCGTCAAGGAGATCCGCGAGACCGGCGCCCGGATCAAGTTCATCTCGGACGGCGACGTCGCCGGTTCGATCATGGCCGTCCGCGAGGGTACGGGCGTGGACATGCTGCTCGGCATCGGCGGTACGCCCGAGGGCATCATCTCGGCCTGCGCCATCAAGTGCCTCGGAGGAGTCATCCAGGGCAAGCTGTGGCCCAAGGACGACGCGGAGCGCCAGAAGGCGATCGACGCCGGGCACGACCTGGACCGGGTGCTGTCCACGAACGACCTGGTCAGCGGCGAGAACGTGTTCTTCGTCGCCACCGGCATCACGGACGGCGAGCTGCTGCGCGGCGTCCGCTACCGCTCGGAGACCGCGACTACGTCGTCGCTGGTGATGCGCTCGAAGTCGGGCACGATCCGCCAGATCGACTCCACGCACCGGCTCTCGAAGCTGCGCGCGTACAGCAAGATCGACTTCGACCGCGCGAAGTAGCCGCCGCCGACGTGTGACATACGGGAAGGGGCGCCCCTCGTGCGGGGGCGCCCCTTCCCGTATGTCGCGTGCGGCCGCTGTCGTGCGCTCAGGCCGCCGAGGGGGACTTCTTCAGCTCCACTTCGCGCCTGCGGCGCCGGGCCAGCACCACGCGGCGCTCGGCCGCCGTGAGGCCGCCCCACACCCCGTACGGCTCGGGCTGGAGAAGGGCGTGCTCGCGGCACTCGACCATCACGGGGCAGCGGGCGCAGACCCGCTTGGCAGCCTCTTCGCGCGACAGGCGCGCGGCCGTCGGTTCCTTCGAGGGGGCGAAGAAGAGCCCGGCCTCGTCGCGGCGGCACACCGCCTCCGCGTGCCAGGGACCGGCCTGATCCTCCCGAGCAGGGATGCGCTGAGGCGGAACGGCGGCTACCTGCAAGGACTGATGCGGCAGTTGCAGCACGGTCTACTCCTGACGACGGATTCGCGAGCGAGAGACGATGCAGCAGTCCCTACCCGCTGTGCGCACTCCTAAGCACTGAGTGGCACTGAGTTCCGACGTACGGAATTGCGTATCGGCGCGCGTGGCGGAAATGTTCCGGTGCGCGCGGCCGTCAGCCCAGGTGTTTGCGCAGACGGTCGTGGAGGTCGGAGATTCGGCGGCCCCGCTTGGGCTTGGCCTCGACATTGCCGAAAACCGCGTAACCGTTGACCACGACCACCGGCGCCTCGGGGTCGGCGGCCTCCAGCGTGACGACCTCGAAGTTCCCGAAGAAGCCGGTGCCGCTTCCGCGCAGCGTGATGTTCTCGGGAACGCGGACCTCCACGTTGCCGAAAATCGACGTCGCGTTGATCACGGTGAGGCGCTGTCCGAACAGGGCCTCGGTGAGGTCGATCTCGACGCTGCCGCAGAGGGAGAACGCGTTGGTCCGGCGGCTGACGCGCCAGCGTCCCTTGCGGGTGGAGCTGGAGAAGACGGCGACCAGGTTCTCGGCGGGGCCGGTGGACTCGTCGGTCTCCGGCGCGTACGGAGCGGCGCCGGGGCGCCGGCCCGTCGCGGGCAAGTCCGCGACGAGCGGCTCCAGTTCGCCGAGGGTCTTGGCGCGGTAGACGGCGTCGATGCGCTCGGAGTGCTCCTCGGCGTCCAGCCGGCCTTCGGCCAGGGCGTCCCTGAGGATGTCCGCGATCCGGTCACGGTCGGCGTCCGAGGCGCGGAGAGCATGGTCGGCGCGGCGGGTCTCCACGGGCACGGCCGGCTTCTGGGGCTGCTTCTCGAGGTCCACGTCATCAGCCTAGCGAAACGCGATAGATCGCGACCAGGGCCGGCAGGGACGGAACCGGCTGAATCGGCCGATTCCCCGCCCGGGCCCTGCGCGCCGACGCCACGGCCCCGGCGCGCCCGGCCATGGCCCGGGGAAACCCACCACCGACAGAAACCGCCGACGCCCCCGGCCTGATCAGCCGCAACCCCGCTACGTCGGGGAAGTGAGCCTTACCTCACACAATCGGGGCAGCGGGGGCGTTCTACGCTGGAGGGCGCTGCCGATGGAGGCCAGCCGCGTCTGTGAAGTGAGGAATGGGCGAAATGCCGGAGTTCGCGTATACGGATCTGCTCCCCTTGGGAGAGGACACCACCCCGTACCGGCTGGTGACCTCCGAGGGTGTCTCCACCTTCGAGGCCGACGGGCGCACGTTCCTCAAGGTCGAGCCCGAGGCGCTGCGCAAGCTCGCGGCCGAGGCCATCCACGACATCCAGCACTACCTGCGCCCCGCCCACCTCGCGCAGCTGCGGCGCATCATCGACGATCCCGAGGCGTCGTCGAACGACAAGTTCGTCGCCCTGGACCTGCTGAAGAACGCGAACATCGCGGCCGCCGGCGTGCTCCCCATGTGCCAGGACACCGGCACCGCGATCGTCATGGGCAAGCGCGGCCAGAACGTGCTGACCGAGGGCGGGGACGAGGGAGCCCTCTCGCGCGGCATCTACGATGCGTACACCAAGCTCAACCTGCGCTACTCGCAGATGGCTCCGCTCACCATGTGGGAGGAGAAGAACACCGGCTCCAACCTGCCCGCGCAGATCGAGCTGTACGCGACCGACGGCGGCGCGTACAAGTTCCTCTTCATGGCCAAGGGCGGCGGCAGCGCCAACAAGTCCTTCCTCTACCAGGAGACGAAGGCCGTGCTCAACGAGGCGAGCATGATGAAGTTCCTGGAGGAGAAGATCCGTTCGCTCGGCACGGCCGCCTGCCCGCCGTACCACCTGGCGATCGTCGTCGGCGGCACCAGCGCGGAGTTCGCGCTCAAGACCGCCAAGTACGCCTCCGCGCACTACCTCGACGAGCTGCCGTCCGAGGGGTCGGAGCTCGGCCACGGCTTCCGCGACGAGGAGCTGGAGAAGAAGGTCTTCGAGCTCACCCAGAAGATCGGCATCGGCGCGCAGTTCGGCGGCAAGTACTTCTGTCACGACGTGCGCGTGGTGCGTCTGCCGCGACACGGCGCCTCGCTGCCCGTCGCGATCGCCGTCTCCTGCTCGGCCGACCGCCAGGCCGTCGCGAAGATCACGGCCGAGGGCGTCTTCCTGGAGCAGCTGGAGACCGACCCGGCGCGCTTCCTGCCGGACACGACGGACGAGCAGCTCGCCGAGGACGGCGACGTCGTGAAGATCGACCTCAACCGGCCGATGGACGAGATGCTCGCCGAGCTGACGAAGTATCCGGTCAAGACCCGGCTCTCGCTGACCGGTCCGCTGGTCGTCGCGCGCGACATCGCGCACGCGAAGATCAAGGAGCGGCTGGACGCGGGCGAGGAGATGCCGCAGTACCTGAAGGACCACCCGGTCTACTACGCCGGCCCGGCGAAGACCCCCGAGGGCTACGCCTCCGGTTCCTTCGGTCCGACGACGGCCGGCCGGATGGACTCCTACGTCGAGCAGTTCCAGGCGGCCGGCGGCTCGAAGATCATGCTGGCCAAGGGGAACCGGTCCAAGCAGGTCACCGACGCGTGCGGCACGCACGGCGGCTTCTACCTCGGCTCGATCGGCGGCCCGGCCGCGCGCCTCGCGCAGGACTGCATCAAGAAGGTCGAGGTCGTCGAGTACGAGGAGCTCGGCATGGAGGCGGTGTGGAAGATCGAGGTGGAGGACTTCCCGGCGTTCATCGTGGTCGACGACAAGGGCAACGACTTCTTCCAGGATCCGGCGCCGGCGCCGACGTTCACGTCGATTCCGGTGCGGGGGCCGGGGCTGACGTAGCTTTTCCCCACCCCGCCCCTTCCCGTAACTGGGGGCAGGCCCCCAGACCCCCGTGGCTCTGCGCCCTGCGGACGCGGACCTCGGGGCTCGGCCCGGGCCCCGTACCGCGCTTCGCGCGGTGTTTTTGAACTCCCCCTACGGCCTGGCGGCCGTGGGGCCCCGAACGGGGCTGATTTCGCGCAGCGAAATCGGCCCCGTCGGCGCTTGAGGCGCGGGGGCCTGGAGCGGAACCCCCAGTTGCGCGGCGCAGAGGCCCGGGAGGGGCCCCACCTGCGCGCAGCGCAGGTACGCCGGGGCGGAGCCCCCACGTGCGCGCAGCGCAAGCGTCCCGGTCCCAACTCCCGCAGCCGGAGGCCCGGGCAGGGGTGGAGCCCTGGTTCGGCGAAACGCCGGGGCCTGGGGCGGAGCCTCAGTTGCCGACGCAGAGGCCCGGGACGAAGCCCCGGTTCCGTCGAGCGCGAAGGCCGGGGGGCGAAGCCCCCACGTGCGCGCAGCGCAGGGAGCCCGGGCGAAGCCCCAACTCCCGCAGCCCACAGGCCCGGGACGAAGCCCCGGTTCTGCCAAGTGCGGGGCCCCACTTGCGCGCAGCGCAAGCGTCCCGGGGCCGAAACCCCAACTCCCGCAGCCAGAGGCCCGGGACAAAGCCCCGCTTCCGCGAAACGCGGGGCCCCGGGTGCGGAGCCCCGCTTCCGCCAAGCGCAGGAATCCCGGGGCGGAGCCCCCACGTGCGCGCAACGCAGCCGGGGCTACGCGAAGCGTTGGCCCGGGGCGTCGTTGCACGGGTGCAGCGCCGCCCTCGAACCCGACGACGGCAGCGTCACGCACAACGACTGCGCCGCCGACGGGCGGATCGTCCCCGAGGTGCGGACGAACTGCTGGTTCGCGCCCCCGTGGCAGTCCCACACGATCAGCTCCGTGCCCGGCCGGTACGCGCCGTCCGGGACGTCCACGCACCGGTCCTGGGTCAGTTCCGTGTGCAGGGAGCGGCGCGCCGGGTCGTACCACCAGCCCTGGTTGCGGCCGCCGTGGCAGTCCCAGGCCAGCAGGGCCGTGCCGTTGCGGGTGACCGCCCCGGACACGTCCAGGCACGGCCCGGACGCCGCCTTCAGCGGGCGGTACGCGTCGTCCCATGCCAGCGGGAGCAGCACCGGCCTGCCCGTGGACGCCGCGTCCGCGCAGCTCGCCTCCCGCGCGTCCGAGGCGTAGAGCTGCGTCAGGCACGACGCGAAGGCCGCGTGGCCGCGGGCGTTCGGGTGGAAGGACTGGCGGACCGAGTTCGCGTCCGGCGGGAAGGGGTTGGAGACGTCCACGTACAGCCCCCGCGCCCAGGGGTCCTGGTAGCAGACCTCGTGGCCGTGGAAGAGGCGGGAATTGTCCAGGTACACCGCGCCCGTGCTGCGCGCGGCCGCGCGCATGCCGCGTTCGAAGGCGGGCACGGCGCTGTTGCGGCCCCACACGGTGTCGGAGTCGTGGCCCATCCCTCCGCAGGCCGGCTTGCCCGGGAAGTGCGGGTTGTCGCGGAAGTCGGGGCCGATCGGGCTCGGGTAGCCCATCACGACGAGCTTGTAGCCTCCGTCCGCGTACCCGGCGTCCCTCATGACGGTCCGCAGATCGCGCACGGTCTGTTCGACCTTGGGGACGAGGCCGTCGACGCGGGCCTGCCAGCCGGGTGCGTACTTCGGCTCGCACGGGCCCTGGAGGGTCATGTACCGCACGACGCAGTCGGTCATCACGGGGCCGAACTGGAGGTCGTCGTTGGCGCCCGCGACCAGCACCACCATCTTGATGCGGGTGTTGCGCGCCTTGACGGCCAGGTTGTCGCTCTGGACGAGTTCGTCGGCGTACTGCTTCGATCCGCCGATGCGGATGTTGCCGGTGGACGCGCCGGAACAGGAGACGTTGTACGTCAGGTCCGCCGCGATGCCCGTGCGGTGGATCGCCGCGTCGGGCGAGCGGTGGCACCAGTTGTCGGGGCCGTTGGTGCCGGGCTCGTAGGTGCCGACGCCCTCGCCGGAGATCTCGCTGTCACCCAGCGAGATCAGGCCGGTCTTGCGCTGTGCGAGCGGGCGTTCCTCCGGGCTGCCGTAGAGTGCGGTCGCCTCGGCCGCGCGGACGGCTTCGAGTTCGGGCGGCAGCGGTACCGCCGCCGGCGACGAAACAGCCGGGGTGCCGGCCGCGGCGGGGGCGGTGAGCGTCGTCCCGCCCAGGACGGTGGCGAGTACCACGGCGGCGGCCACGGTACGAGTCAGTGTGCGAACTCTTCGGCCTGTTCCCTTCATTGCGCCTCCCGGAGTTGTGGTTACTCGGGGTATTTACTGGCGGGTAGCGCAGTTGGGAATAGACGGAACAAGACAACTGCTCAACTTTTCGAGACGTTCGGGAGGAAGGACAGCGATGAGCGACGCCGACGCGGACGGGTTCCGGATCGAGCACGACTCGATGGGTGAGGTGCGGGTGCCCGCGCACGCCAAGTGGCGGGCCCAGACCCAGCGCGCCGTGGAGAACTTCCCGGTGTCCGGTCAGCGCCTGGAGCGCGCGCACATCGCGGCCCTGGCCCGTGTCAAGGCGGCCGCGGCGCGGGTCAACGCCCAACTGGGCGTGCTGGACGAGGACATGGCGCGGGCCGTCGCCGAGGCGGCGGCCGAGGTCGCCGACGGCCGGTGGGACGACCACTTCCCGGTCGACGTGTTCCAGACAGGCTCCGGCACGTCGTCCAACATGAACGCCAACGAGGTCCTGGCGACGCTCGCCACCGAGCGGCTGGGGCGCGACGTGCACCCCAACGACCATGTGAACGCCTCCCAGTCGTCGAACGACGTCTTCCCCTCCTCCATCCACATCGCGGCGACGGCGGCGGTCACGGGCGACCTGATCCCGGCCCTGGAGTATCTGGCGACCTCGCTGGAGCGCAAGGCGACGGAGTTCGCGACGGTCGTGAAGTCCGGCCGTACGCACCTGATGGACGCGACGCCGGTGACGCTCGGCCAGGAGTTCGGCGGCTACGCGGCCCAGGTCAGGTACGGCGTCGAGCGTCTGAAGGCGTCCCTGCCGCGGCTGGCCGAACTGCCGCTGGGCGGCACGGCCGTGGGCACCGGCATCAACACCCCGCCCGGCTTCCCGGCCGCGGTCATCGCCGAGGTCGCGCGCACGACCGGGCTGCCGCTGACCGAGGCCCGCGACCACTTCGAGGCGCAGGGCGCGCGCGACGGCCTGGTGGAGACGTCCGGTCAGCTCCGCACGATCGCCGTGTCGCTCACCAAGATCTCCAACGACCTGCGCTGGATGGCGTCCGGGCCGCGCACGGGGCTCGCCGAGATCGCCCTGCCCGACCTCCAGCCCGGTTCGTCGATCATGCCGGGCAAGGTCAACCCGGTGATCCCGGAGGCCGTTCTGATGGTGGCCGCCCAGGTGACCGGCAACGACGCCACGGTCGCCGCCGCGGGCGCCGCGGGGAACTTCGAGCTCAACGTGATGCTGCCGGTCATGGCCAAGAACCTGCTGGAGTCGGTCAGGCTGCTCGCCAACGCCTCCCGGCTGCTCGCGGACCGCACGGTCGACGGCATCACGGCGAACGTCGAGCGGGCGCGCGAGTACGCGGAGTCCTCCCCCTCCGTCGTCACCCCGCTCAACAAGTACATCGGCTACGAGGAGGCCGCGAAGGTCGCCAAGAAGTCGCTCGCCGAACGCAAGACGATCCGGGAGGTCGTCCTGGAGTCCGGCTACGTGGAGCGCGGCGCCCTGACCGTCGAGCAGTTGGACGAGGCCCTGGACGTGCTGCGTATGACGCACCCGTGACCTGTGTCGCAGCAACGGGGGTGCCTACCTCCTAAGATCTGCTCATGACAGGCACGGAACGCATCGCACGCTGGGCGCCCGGGGACCAGATCCTCTGGCGCTACCGCGGCCATGCCCCGGATCTGGACGGCTGCAGCGTGCACATCTGCCGGCCGGTGACGGTCGTCCAGGACACCGAGGAACTGCTCGCGGTCTGGATGGCGCCGGGGACGGAATGCGTGAAGCCGGTCCTGGTGGACGGCACCCCCGTTCACCAGGAGCCGCTCGCGACCCGCTACACGGCCCCGCGCACGCTCACCCGGGGCCGCTGGTTCGGCTCGGGCGTGCTGAAGCTCGCCCGCCCCGGCGACCCGTGGTCGGTCTGGCTGTTCTGGGAGACGGGCTGGCGGTTCAGGAGCTGGTACGTCAACCTTGAGGAGCCGCGCACGCGTTGGTCGGGCGGGGTCGACTCCGAGGACCACTTCCTCGACATCTCCGTGTACCCGGACCGCAGTT
Source organism: Streptomyces sp. NPDC002867 (assembly GCF_053591895.1). Lineage (NCBI taxonomy): Bacteria > Bacillati > Actinomycetota > Actinomycetes > Kitasatosporales > Streptomycetaceae > Streptomyces > Streptomyces sp. NPDC002867. The sequence goes on from NZ_JBSFUR010000024.1 coordinate 102,650, forward strand.
GGCTGTGGCGGGACGAGGACGAGTTCGCGCAGGCGCAGCGGGTCGGGCTGATGGACGCCCGGAAGGCGGCGCGGGTACGGGCGGCGGGCCGGGCGGCCGTGGAGTCGATCCGGGCCTGGGAGGCTCCCTTCTCCGCGGGCTGGGAGCACTGGCGGCCCGATCCGTCCTGGCCGGTTCCGGAGCTGCCCGCCGACTGGGCCCGTACTCCGGCCCGGCGGCTGGCCTCCTGACCGGCGCCGGCGGGACGGCGGCGCGCCGGGGGAGGCGGACGCGGAACGAAGCTGGCCGAAACTTTGCGTTTCGCCGACCACTCCGCCCCGATCTCTCCGTTCCTGTCGCCTCGCCGGTGACATCCAGGTGTCCGATGAGGAACAGTGAACGCGCTCCGGCGTATACGACCTCGTGAGACTCTTGATGCGCCCCCTGGGGGCAACCGTAGGATCGTCGTCCGCGAGGCTGCGCCGTACGAGGGAGAACTGAGCGCAGACCGAGGACCGCACGTCAGCACGAGTCAGTACGAGTCATACAGGGGGTAGAGCCGTGCCGGATGCCCGCCACCCTGTCGACGCCGCCTCCAGAGCGGGTATACCGCCCCACGAGGCGGTTGCATCGCACAACCGGCCCGGACGGACGGAATCCCACGCGTGACGGAGCATCCCACCTCCCACGAAGGCCGGCAGCCCCTGGTTGCCCGGTCCCAGGAACGCACCCGGCCGCGGGCGGAGGCGGCCGGGGCCTCAGCCGTGCCTTCCGGACCGCCGCCGAAGCCGCAGCCCCAGACGCACTCCGTGCAGGCCCAGGTCGCCCACGCCCAGGACATCGCCGGCACCGCGCGCCGCGAGGGCGACCGGCTGCGCTTCGTGGGGGCCGCGACCCGGCGGATCGCGCGCGGGATCGACCTGGACGAGATCGTGCTCGGCCTGTGCCGGGCGACCGTGCCGACGTTCTCCGACGCGATCCTGGTCTACCTGCGCGACCCGCTGCCCGTGGGCGACGAGCGGCCCGTGTCGCCGTTCGTGCTCCGGCTGCGCCGCAGCGACCGGCTGCGTTTGAACGCCGATGACGTCGACCAGGGCACCGGCCTCTCCATACCCCTGCTGGACCCGGGGGCCGATCTCGCGCCCGCCGCCGACCTGTGCGAAGTGCGCTCGGGCGGCGCCCTGTCCGAGGTGCTGCGCGGGGTGCGGCCGGTCTTCGGCGACTCCGCGGCGGCCCGCGCAGCGCTGCCCGAACTCCTCGGTGACGGACGCAGCGTGCCGAGCGGCCACCGGGCGATACTCGCCCCGCTCCGCGGCCGTCGCCGCGTGATCGGTGCCGCCGTCTTCCTGCGCCGACCCGACCGTCCGGCTTTCGAGCCGAACGACCTGCTGGTCGCGGCCCAACTCGCCACCCACACCGCGCTCGGCATCGACAAAGCCGTGCTCTACGGGCGCGAGGCGTACATCGCCGACGAGTTGCAGCGCACGATGCTGCCCGACTCGCTGCCCCAGCCGACCGGCGTGAAGCTCGCCTCGCGCTACCTGCCGGCCGCCGAGACGGCCCGCGTCGGCGGCGACTGGTACGACGCGATCCCGCTGCCCGGCAGCCGGGTCGCGCTGGTCGTGGGCGACGTCATGGGCCACTCGATGAAGTCCGCGGCGATCATGGGTCAGCTGCGCACCACCGCGCAGACCCTCGCCGGTCTCGACCTGCCGCCGCAGGAGGTGCTGCACCACCTCGACGAGCAGGCCCAGCGGCTCGGCGCCGACCGGATGGCGACGTGCCTGTACGCGGTCTACGACCCGGTCTCGCACCGCATCACCATCGCCAACGCCGGACACCCGCCGCCCATCCTGCTGCACCTGGGCGGGCGTGCCGAGGTGCTGCGGGTGCCGCCCGGCGCGCCGATCGGCGTCGGCGGCGTGGACTTCGAGGCGGTGGAACTCGACGCCCCGGCCGGCGCGACGCTGCTGCTGTACACCGACGGCCTCGTCGAGTCGCGGCTGCGCGACGTCTGGACGGGCATCGAGCAGCTGCGCGAGCGCCTGGCCGACACCGCCCAGCTGACCGGCCCCGACCACTCGCCTCCGCTGGAGGCGCTGTGCGACGACGTGCTCGACATGCTGGGCCCCGGCGACCGGGACGACGACATCGCGCTGCTGGCGGCCCGTTTCGACGGGATCGCGCCCAGTGACGTCGCGTACTGGTTCCTGGAGCCGGAGGACGCGGCGCCGAGCCGCGCCCGCCGCCTGGCACGGCGCGCGCTCGCCCGCTGGGGCCTCGAGGAGCTGTCCGACTCGGTGGAGCTGCTTGTCAGCGAGGTGGTGACCAATGCCGTGCGGTACGCGGAGCGTCCCGTCACGCTGCGGCTGCTGCGCACGGACGTGCTGCGCTGCGAGGTCGGCGACGACTCCCCGCAGCTGCCGAGGCAGCGCAGGGCCCGGGACACCGACGAGGGCGGCCGGGGCCTGTTCCTGGTGAACCGGCTGGCGAGGCGGTGGGGGGCGACCCGGCTGTCGACCGGCAAGGTCGTCTGGTTCGAGCTGCCCGCCCGGCCCTGACAGTTTCGTATACGGCTGCGCCCCGGGATCCGGCCGGCGCCATCCAGCGACAGATGAACGCTGACGAAGGGGAGGCGGCCAGCGCGTTCAAG
>NZ_JBSFUR010000025.1:0-104426 GCF_053591895.1 Streptomyces sp. NPDC002867
GACGCTCGGCTGGGACACCCCAGCCGAGCGCTTCACCGGGCTACTGACGAACGACCCCAACACACCCCGTGTTGCGACGATTTGTTGAATCCGCCGAGCGGTGGGGCCCTTCGACATCGTGCCCGGTGAGGCACTGGCGGAGGATACGAGATTCGAACTCGTGAGGGGTTGCCCCCAACACGCTTTCCAAATGTTCGTATGGGGGTCCGGCGCGGGCCGTACCCGTCCTGACCTGCGGCGGAGGGTTCGGGGTGGCCCCGCCCGGATGGGGCTGGACGGGGGCGAATGCAACCAGAACTGCAACCACGCGGCCGCCGTTAGATCACAGCGAACCGTTCTCCAGCAGGTTGCGGATAGCGTCGTCCTTCCGACGGACAACGATGCGCCCGTCGCCGTCGCTGTACACGACGACTGCGGCTCCTGGCGACAGTCCGGCCTCCGCGAGTACCCCCAAGGGGATCTCGACGGTGCCCGCTTCGGAGACGGTGGTCTCGGCTGGTTCCCTGATCATTCGACCAGTGTGGCACCGGAGCTTTACGATCTACGCCCACCTGCGGGGGTGCGTATGAGAACAACCGTGATCAGATCACTCCGGGTGGCCGCCCGGACGCGCTCGACGGAGGCTTTCCGTGCAGCTTCAGGTGCTCCCGGACCGCTTCCCGGAGTGGCACGGGCCCCGAGGGTTGGGGTCGCATACCGTCGGCCCACGGAACGCCGGTGTGGACCTCATGCCACTTCGGCCGCATCTGCTCGGCCTGGCGGGGCCCTCCCTGGGGGTTTACGCCGAAGCCCTCGAGTATCACGTTCCAGACAGGCTGGAGATCTCTGATCATCAAGCGCTCGGCCATCGGCGTGAAGAGGTCGTCGGCCGGGAGGTAACGGACGTAGAACTCCTCCAGCTCGAAATCAGCGGCCGCTTTGAGCTTCCGCCGGTGGGTCGAGAGCCGCTTCCAGAGCGGCGTTCCCTCCCACGCTTCCGCCACCCCAACGCCCTTGCGGCCGCCCTCGGGGTCGGACTTGCCCACATAGATGGGCACCTCGAACGATCCGGAGATCGGAGCGTACAGCTCGTGGTCCCCCGCGTAGTAGATCGCGTAGATCCCACAGCCGTTGAACGACTGGACCTTGTCCATCCGAACCGGTTCCCCGGAGGTGAGTGCCCAGAGCACACTGCGTCCGAGGTTTTCCCGTCGAAGCGGGTCGTAGATGCTGTCGGCACCAGCCCTTGGTGGCTCTTCCACGGCGTCATCGAAGGGAAGTTGGGCTGGCACTGGGCTTCTCCGCTTCTTGCTCGGAATGGTTGGCTACGGGCTGTGGTGCTGGTCCGCGTTGGCTGGGTCAGTCATCTGCCGTTGGCGGATCGACTTCGATGTCCCCCGCCGGCTCAGCCTCGGGCACGGCGTTGACGCGTTGACCGGCGCGGTAGTACCGCCAAGCGCTCCTGTAGGTGTTGGGGCTGTCGTCGTACATGATCACGTAGCCCATGAGGGCCGTGACCTGCCACTTGGCCGGTATCTCCGCAGAGACCAGCTGGAAGACCTCGTCGGCCGTCATCTCAGCCGATGGCACATTGACGTTCCGGGCTTTGAACTCTGCCGACTTTCCGTACCTGAAGTTGTACGGGAGGCCGGTCTTGATCGTTTCCAGGAGTTCATGCAGCGTCGTCTCGCCAGCCTGCAGACCCTCGATCGGCCGGTCCAGGTCGATCGGGAACAGGACGTCGAAGTGGTTCCGCTTTAGGACCGTGCTGTCCCGCTGACGGCCGGGGTCCTTGTTGCCGAAGCCGTTGTTGTTCCAGGGGATGTCGCCCATGCCCTTGTGGTGCGTGATGAGCAGCTGTTCAGGGGCGAGGGCGGAGAAGTCCTCTGCCACGTACAGACACGAGAAGGCCATCTCGTCGAGGGATATGTTGCGACGCCCAGAGATCTTGCCGAGGTGGTTGCGGAGGCGGACCGGCAGCGACTTGTCGGCCTTGCCGACGTAGACGAACTTGCCGTTCAGGTAGAGCTGGTAGACCCCGGGCTTCTCTTTGAGTCGCGCGATGCTCTCATCGGCGAGAGGTGCCCGGTCCAGCTTCTTCAGCGCGTCCGCCAGCTGGTCGCCGAGCGCTTTGGTGATGCTCAGGGTGAAGTCCTCGTGGTACTGCGTCCCGTCCTCGGAGCCCACCACCGGCGCCATCCGTCCACTCCCTTGGTCGACATGATCTCGGAAACCCTATCGGCGACCTGTACACGTGGCCGAACCTTCACCTCGAAATGGCTTGAAGATCTGTAACTCCGCGGTATGCTTTTGGAATGGCTGAACTGCAAGAAGAATCAAAGAAGGACCGCACGGGCGTCGAACTCTTCGCTGGCGCTGGCGGTCTGGCCATGGCCGTCCACCGCGCCGGCTTCCGTCCTCTGCTCTTCAACGAGTTCGCCAAGCGGGCCTGCGAGACCCTCGAGGCCAACGGGGCCCAGCGGCTGCCCGACGGGCAGAAGCCGAACCGAGTCCCCGGACCCGACGAGAAGGTGCCCCTCGTCGCGGGCGATGTCCAAGACCTCGATCTGGACTACCTGGCGGGCAAGGTGGACGTGCTTGCTGGTGGTCCTCCCTGCCAGCCGTTCAGCCTCGGCGGCGTCGCCAAGGGCGACGAGGACAAGCGGAACATGTTCCCGCAGATGTTCAGGGCCGTTCGGCAGATCCAGCCTAAGGCCGTGATCTGTGAGAACGTGCGCGGCCTACTCAGGCCCTCGTTCCGCCGTTACTTCGACTACATCCAGCGCGAGCTGGAGCTGCCCTTCGAGGAGCGAGCCGAAGGTACTGATTGGGAGCAGCACTACGAGTACCTGTTGGAGCGGCGCGAGAAGGAGCCGGTCGACCCCAGGAAGCGGTACGACATCGTCATGATGCCGGTGAATGCCGCCGACTACGGTGTTCCTCAGATCCGCAACCGCGTGATCATCGTCGCGTTCCGCCGCGACTTGAACGTCGACATGGAGCTGTTCAAGAAGCTCGTGAAGCCGACGCACTCCGAGACCGCACTTTTCCGGTCCATGGAGGACGGGAGCTACTGGGAGCGGCACTCGACGGTGCCCAACCATGTGCGCGAGTGGGTCATGGCCCGCCTCCCGAAGACCATGCCCATGGAAGACGGCCTGCTCCCTTGGTACACCCTGCGCGACGCGATCGCCGGCATCGGCGACAACAAGCCGCTGCCGGACGTGCCGGACGAGTGGCTGGACCGCACTGAGCACTTTCTCGGCGGCTTCACTGAGCACATCGGCTGGCCCGGAGCGCGGATCTACGACGGTCACACGCCCAACGAACTCGACCGCCCGGCGAAGACTGTCAAGGCTGGCGTTCATGGTGTGCCCGGCGGCGAGTCGGTCATGCTCCTGGACGAGTTGGTGGCCGACAAGGCCGCTCAGGGCGGCGTCCGGTACAAGTACCGGTACATGACGGTCCGCGAAACCGCCCGCGTCATGACCTTCCCCGACACATGGGAGCTCAAAGGGCCGCGAGGGGAAAAGATGCGACAGCTCGGCAACGCCGTACCCGTCGTCCTGGGGGAGGTCTTCGCCAAGGCCGTCGCCACCGTCCTGGACGAGGCGGAGGAGCGTCAGAAATGACCGGGCCAACCAGCAGGGCGCAGAGTGGCTGGAAGCACGACTCACCGCCGGACCGAGCGTGGAAGGGGCGGCCCGGTAGGACCCGGGCGGCCATCGCGGCCGAACAGGACCGGGCCGCCGGCGGGCGCCACAGGCGCTCCGTAGATCTCGGCGAGGGGCGGTTCGCCCGGGCGTCGGTGGAGCTGAAGGTACTTCCCGACACACGACGCATTCGCGTGTACCTGCGCTGGTCCGACGGCGGTAAGTCTCCGGCCCGCTACCTCGGACAGGTCGAGCACGAAACCCGGGCAGCGAACCTCGCCGAGGGCTGGAAGATGGCCTGGGAGAAGGGCCTTCTCACCGAGGAACCGCCGACAGAGGGCTCCTGGGCTTCCTCGCCGTCGGTACGCGCGGTGATGCGGGCCAATCGGAGCAAGGACACCCGACCCGAGCTGAGGCTCCGTTCCCTGCTGCACAAGCAGGGGCTCCGCTATCGCGTGGCGGCACGGCCGTTGCCCGACCTGCGGCGAACCGCCGACCTGGTCTTTCCCAAGCCGAAGATCGCGGTCTTCGTCGACGGCTGCTATTGGCACGGGTGCCCGGAGCACCTTCGGGAGTCACACAAGAACGCCGAGTTCTGGCGAAGCAAGATCGAGGGCAACCAAATCAGGGACGCAGAGACGGATCGCCTCCTGCGAGAGGCAGGTTGGACGGTCGTCCGTATCTGGGAGCACGAGGACCCTGACGCGGCAGCCGCGAGGGTGATAAGTGCTGTGCGGGGTCTTTCGGTAAGTCATCCCGAATCGGGATGATGCGGCGCTTATTACGCATGGCTTGCCCGGATCGGCGGCGCTCGGCGTGGGGCCCGAACCTGACAGGCTGTCGGGCCCTGGAGCCCGGGGTGTCTTCGGCCGTGGGTAGGATCCCGCCCATGGCTCTCAGCCCGGTATCCCCACAGTTCAATCCGTTGGGCCTTGATTTGCTCGGCCGTAATCTCCGGGAGGAGATGGACGGGCGCCCAAGGGTGCCCCTGGACGAGGTAGAGCCGTTCCCGGGTGCCGGGCTCTATGCGCTCTACTACAAGGGCGACCTTGCGATCTACAAGGGTCTGAAGGGCGCCGATATTCCAATTTACGTAGGGAAGGCTTCGGCTGGTGATAGCAGCTACGGGGATCCGCCGAACCTGACTCAACGGAAACTGTTCGACCGGATAGCTGATCACCGTAGAAGCATCAAAGAGCCTTCCAATCTCCAAGCTTCGGATTTTGACGTCAGGTATCTGACCCTTGATGATATCTGGATCGTTTTGGGTGAACGGGCCCTTCTGCGCGCCTACAGCCCGGTCCTCTGGAATACCGTGATGACCGGATTTGGGGGGAACCCGCCAGGCCAGGGGCGGAGGAATGCTCGCTCGGTCTGGGACTCGGTCCATCCGGGGCGGAAGCGGGCAGCCGGGCTTCTCTGCAACCGCAGTTACAGCGATGCCGAAATGGAAAAGCTCATCCTAGACGGCATCGAAATCTCGCAGATGGATGCGGGTGAGCAGCGTGATGCGAAGCTGAAAGAGTTTCGGAGTCGTCCCGCTGAGATCATCTGGCAGGAAGCTAAAGGCCCTGGGAAGGGGCCCAAGCCTGTTCTGGTGTTCCGTAAGGATGTGTTCCTGGAGGAAAACAGCCGATTCGGGGTCGACCTCAGCGATATCGAATGGAAGTCGACTGACATCCCAGAGCAGAAAACTGTGGAGGAAGTTTTGCTCGACGCTCCCGAGGGATGACTTCGCGGTTCCGATTCCGCCAGGGGCTTCTGCTCCCCGGCGCTGTGCTTCGTAGCAGTCGGACCTGCTTCCCCATGAATCCCCATGGTCAAGCCCCGCCGGACTGAGCCGCAAACTTGCCAGGCTTCCTGCTCGTGCGGTTCGGCTGGCGGACTGACTTCCTGACGACCCGCGCACAGGTGGGCGGAGAGGAGGAGCGCAGTTCCATCAGCCTTGTTTCAGTGATGGCCGCTCCGTGAGGGCAACAGACCTGGCTCAATGGACACATGGAGTTGGGTGAGCACTGGGGCTTCCGAGCGAGGCCCAAGGAACTGAGCAGCACGGTTCGCCGGGTCGAGATCGTGCGCGTGGGTGGGCATGGCAGGACTGGTTGGCTTCATGTCCGGTTCCTCGAAGGCGATGACGCAGGGCTGCAGGAGTGGGTCAACCCAAGCTGCCTTGTGGCGCGTTGGGAGGACGTTGAGGCGTTTTGGGCGGACGATGCGAGTGAGCTCGCGCTGGCCGTAGCGTCGCGGGATGCACGGGGGAGCGCAGCCTTCGAAGCTGCCCGGATGGTCCTCGGATTCGTCCGTCCGAAGAACAAGCTGAGACTGCGCCGAGGTGTCTCGGACGCAGGGATCCTTGAACTGAGCCGCCTCGAAGAGGGGGCCCGGCTTGTTGGGATGGATGCTGCGGAGCTGCGAGGCGACCCGATGGTCTACGAGAACCGCGACGGCCTGTGCCTAGCCGGGTGGCCGGTCACTGAGCGCATCGCGCGCCTCGTGGCCGGGCGTCTTGCCGAGGACATCCTTCCGGAGGTGGACCGCAGGCAGCAGGCCATCGGCCAGGAGCGCACGCAGTCCTCCTGGTACTCCTACAGCCGCCGGGACGACCGCAAGCTGGACGCGGAGGCGGCCGTCCTGCGGACCGTCCGTGAGTGGTGTGGTCAGGACAAGGCCGAGCGTTACGACGAGCTGGTCGCCTTGCGCGAGGAGGTCGTCCGGCTCGGGAAGCTCGTGGAGAAGTCGGTGAAGGCCCTACGTGACCGCGGGCACGGCGTCATCGCCTCCACCATTGAGCGCGACCTTGGGGTCCATATCTCCAGCCTTGGTCCAGACGTTCGTCGGTGAAGCCGCGCCACCGCTCGGGTTCCTGCTTGGGCGGTTCGGCTTCCGCCTTAGGTTCTTCCTTCTTCGGTGGCTTCTCCTTCTCCGGCCGCTGCGGATGCCATCCGTCGAGGAAGGGCCGTAGCTGGTCGCCCGTGGGTTCCGCGTGGAGGCTGTGGGCGGTCAGGCTCCTGCCGGCCACGGTCGGGTCGATCTGGTCGGCCTCCGCCTTCCCCCACGCTGACCACTCGCGCAGTCGTCCGGCTTCGTGGGCGTCGTCCGAGGCGGAGGCGGCCTCATCGAGCGCGGCGCAGAAAGCCCGCATCTCCCCTGCGGCCCGCCACTGCGCCAAGGCGGTGCCGAACCGGTCAACCCGTACAGCGTCCACCGCCTTGATCGTCGCGACGCTGACCGCAGCTTCCCACTCCCGCCGCGTACGCTCCTTTTTCTCAGCCTCCCGCCGGCGGTGCTCCTCTTCTTCCTGGGCCTCTCGGAGGCGGCGTTCCTCCTCCTGCCGTTCCCGCCCCTCCCGCTGACGCCGCTGTTCCGCCTCCCACGCCAGCCGGGCCTGCTCCACTTGCTCCGCGTGGGCCTTCAGGGCTCGGAGGACGGCGTCGATCTGGTCCTCCAACGGCTTCTTTGCGCCGTCGGCCCATTCCTTCTTCCAGCCGTACCCCGAGCCTTGGCTCACGTGCAGTTCCAGCTCGCCGGATGGCTCGAACCGGTGCGCAGGGGTGACCCGCTGCCAGTCGTACCTCCGCCGGCCCGGCTGCGTGGGCACGTACCGGACCTGCTTCTGCCGTTCCTTGAAGCTGATCTCGTATGTCCTGCCGTGGACCTTGAGCAGCGGCCTCGGCTGCCTGCGCTTCTTCGACACCGCGATGTCGCCGTGCAGTGCCCGGGCCTGCTCGGCGAGGAGCCGAACGAGGGAGAGCACTCGTGGGAGTACTTCGTCTGAGATCTCGAAGGCGCTGTGGTCTGCGGTGACCGCCGTGATCACGTCCTCGATGTCGGTGATCACTCGGCTGCGGGCCAGGCGGATCCGGTTCCACTCGGTGTCATCCTCGCCTGTCACCCGGAGCAGGCCGAGGAAGAAGTCTCCCTTCGCCCGCCCGCTGTACTTCAGATGGAAGCCATCCGGAGCACACTGCCTCGCGGCGTCAAACGCCCGGCGATAGCGGGCCCGCTCCTCGTCGCTCGGGTCCGGGATCCGAAGGAATCGGTCGGCCTTCTGCACCTCCGCGATCAAGGCCGCGCCGATTTCCGCCGGCGACTGCCGTGGCGGCTTCGCAGGGTGCGCTGGCGCAGGCTTGGCCTCGAGCGGGGGCGTCGCCCGCTGGCGGGGAGGTGCCGCAGCCTCCGGCTTTGGTTCGGCAGTTACCGGTCGCTGCTTTCGCGAGGTCGGTTCAGGCCGGTCCGGATGATGGCCGTGTTCCAGGTAGAAGCGACCGTCATCGGTGATCTCCGCCTGCCACTTCCCACCATGCCTGGGCATGGTGATGAGGCCCCGGCTTTTGAGGGCGCGGGCGGTGTGGGCGAGTTCCGGGCTCGCGGAGGTGACGGGATCCGTTCCCGCTCCGATGCGGGTGAGCAAGGCCAGCTGTCGATCGTTGAGCGGCGACCATCGGTACATGGTGACCGTCGTACCGGTCCCGCCGAGCGCCTACAACCAGAATGGTGATGTTCCCGCATTCTTCTGCCCGAGCGTCTTTACGGCCGGACAGGAAGGTTGCCGCTCCCCGTGCTCGCCCCATGTTGGAGGGGCGTGCCCTGCGCCTCCCCGGTCAGCTCAGTCGGCAGAGCACATCGAAGTGACGACCTTGCCGACTGCGCGGCCGATGCGTTCACGGATTTCGTTTGCGGGCACGTACGAGAGGGCCTGCTCCAAGCACCCGGTAATGGCAGCGAACTTGACCGCCTGCTGGCGCAGATGGGTGTCGAGGAAGGGCACGACGGCGCCCGTGGCGCTGCGCCGCGCCTCCCGTACGTACAGCACGGTGAGGGAGAAGGCCCAGCACGCGTGGAGGAAGCCGAAGACGGAACGCCGCGTGCCTCGCCAGGGGGAGAAGAAGGTGACGTCGGCAGGGAGGCGCACGTCGTGCGCGGCCAGGGCGTCGTTGAGCCAGTTGTGGGCGGCCTCGTGGATCAGGTCGCGGGCCAGGACCTCTGGGTGGACGGTGTAGTCGGTAAAGACGGTGCCGGGGAGGCGGGTGAGGGCCCAGCTGTGGAGGGTCTCGTCGAGCCGGCGGCGGTTGAGCAAGCAGATGACGGGGGCGTGCTGGGTGAGCAGCGTGCCGAAGCCGTGCTCGGTGGCGGAGGCGAGGGCGGCATGCACGATCGCCTGGGCCTCGGGCGTGGCAGAGGCGGTGTCGGGGCCGACGAGGTAGTACGCGGTTTCGGAGATCTCCGAGCGCAGCATGTCCGCAGGGCGTGGGCTGAGCACGATGTGCGGGTCGACCGACAGGTGGGTCAGATCTCGCACCGTCGTATTGCGGTACCAGGCAAGGCGGTCCGCGTCCCGGGCGCTTGCGGCGTGTTCGGCGCCTTCGAGCAAGTGGTGGGCGGCGGCGTAGTCGAGGGCGGACGAGCCGAGGCGGTTGCCGAGTACGGAGGCGATACGGCTGGTCCGGAGGTGCTGGTGGCCAGCGATGCCGTCGAGGGTGACCAAGGCTTTCGGGAAGAGAGCGCTCATCTGGGGCTCCGGGGTGGAACGGGGCCGGACCGGGACGGGCCCGGCCCCGTGGCGGGTCAGGACTCGGTGGTGGGCTCAGCGGCGTCGGGCTGCACCGTGGTGGCCAGCCAGGTCTCGGTGGCCGCGTTGGAGGTGTGTGCGGTGGTGCGCACAGGGTCGCCGTCGCGCAGGGACGCGACTGCCTCCAGGAACTCGTCGAACGTCTTGTCTTCTGCCACTGCTCGCTCTCTCCTCTGGTCGGGGCGTGGGTTGGGGGAGGGGTGGCTGTGGGGCGGGCCGCGGGGGCCGGTCATGGCGGCGAAGCCTCCTACTCGGAGACGAAGAGCGTGAGGAACTTGCGAACGCGGCCAGCGCGGACAGGTTCGGTGCCATGGACGAGCTGGCTGCCGAAGACCACGAGCGTGCCGGGAGCGGGTGCGACGCTCCATCGGGTGCGGGGCATGGTGCGGAACCAGGGGGAGGACATGTCCGTCCCGTCGTGTGCGAAGCGCATTCCGTAGGCGTAACCCGACCCGGTCGGCGCTTCGTCGGCGGTCCAGACGGCGTCGCTGCCCGTGGTCTCCACGTAGAACGCGCCGCCGGTGTCGTGGATGTCTGTGAGCGTGACCGTCGCGGCGGCGATCTGGCGGGGACGGGTGAGGGGATCGGGGGCGATGCCGTCGGCATGCGGGGTGATGTATTGGCCGGAGCCGTATTCCAGGTAGATCCACGGCCGGTGGCCAGTGACCGACGGCAGGGTGCGCGTGATGGCGGCCATGTGCAGCCTCAGGGCCCGATCGAGGAGGGCGGTCGCCTCGTACGGGATCTCGGTTACCTCGATCCGGCCAGCCGGCTCGTAGACGTCCTGCGCCTCGGCGGGGGAGTGACCGGGGATCGCGTGGATGGTGGTGCGGCGGGCCGTGCCGTACCGGTCGCGTCCGAGGGAGTCGAGCGTGTCCTCCATGACGAGGTTGAGCCGCTCGATCTCGTCCGGCTTGAGGAAGCCCTCCACGGTACGGATGGACAGCGTCTCGGCGATGTGGATCACTGCTCGCCTCCGCAGGCACAGGGGGTGGACGGCGGAGCAGAGGCGGCTTGGGCCAGGGCCTCCGTGAGTACGTGCACGGCCTGGGCGAGGTCCTCGAAGTACTCGGCAGGCGTGGCGCCGCCAGCGGGTACGAGATGGAGGTCGAGCGTCGGGTACACCCGGCCGGTGGTGCGGCAGGTGAGCTCGCTGCGGCCGAGGACCAGGGAACAGGTCCCGGGCAGAGAGGGCTCGGCCCGGCCAGCGGCCCGGCACAGGCGCGCTGCCGTACGCGCGTGCTCGTCGCGGTCGCGCGGCAGGATGCCGACCGAGAGGAAGCGGGGCTCGGTTTCGGGGAGGCCGGCGTAGGTGTGGCCCTGGCAGCTGTCATAGGTGACTGCGTTCCAGCCCGCGGTGAGCGCGTCGACGACCGGGCGGACGCCGGGCTCGATGCCCTCGTACCACTGGGGGTGTTGCGGGTCGAGATCGTCTGCCTCGTGAATGCCGGGGAGGCCGACCGTGTTGATGTTGCCGTGGGCGCTGACCTGAAGGCGCGCGGGCGGGCGGGGCGCCGCCGGGTCGTCCCACCGGGCCAGGAACGCCGCGACGTGGTGCATGTCGTTGGGGCGGACGGGACGCCAGCGAAGCCGGGAACATGAGGCGCCGGGCGGGAGACTCGGCTGGGCGAGGAGGGCGGCGACGCCGTCGATCAGGCGCATGCGGTGGTCGCAGTACGCGTCTTCGTCGCCCGCGGCGGCGAAGCGGAGGCGGACCGCCGGGCAGCCCGCGCCGCAGGTGTCGCGGTAGTCGCAGGCCGTGCACTTCGTGACCAGGGAGCGTGCCTGGTGAAGCAAGGGAGAGCCGCCCTGGGCGCCGGCTATGTCCGCCTCGGCGTGTACATCGCCGAGTGCGGCGAGGCCGGCCTGCGGCCAGGGCAGCTCATCACAGCTTCCCAGGCGGTCGTCGGGATAAAGGGTGAGGACGTGGTCGCACTTCAAGTCGGAGAAGTGGCAGGAACGAGTCTGCAGACCCTTCAGACGGCGGATGACGGAGACGACGGGCTCCAGCTTGACGCGGCGGAACAGGCCGTCAGCGACCCAGTGGTGGGCGGCCTCCAACACGAAGTCGGCGTACTGACGAGGCGTGACGGCCCAGGCCGGGCCGGTGGGGCCGACGGCCCGCCGCTGGAGTGCCCGACTGGTCGGCGCACGGGATCCAGCCACAGTGGTCGACCGGGTGACCGACGCGTCGAAGCACGGCACCAGGCTGACCGTCGTCACGGCGGGAAAGGAGGCGAGGTGCTCCATGACCTCGGAGGCCCGGCCGAGGACATACGGAGTGACGGCACAGATGACGCCGACGCGGCGTTCCCGACGGCCGAGGAGTTCCAGGGCTTCGACCACCCGGGGGTACGTGGGGCGGCCGTCGTACCCGACGCGCCACGAGTTCCCAAGCGCGTCCCCGTCGAGGGAGATGCCGATCTCCAGCTCCGGCCAGTGCCGCTCGAACAGGTCCAGCCACGCGTCGTCGAGCTGGAGGCCGTTGGTCTGGAGGCTCACGCGGATGACGTTCGGCTGTGCGGCGAGCGCGTCCAGGATGTCCGCGATCCGTTCCGGGCCGGCGGTCAGGGGCTCCCCGCCGTGGAGTTCGATGCTGAGCGGGCGCCCGGAGAAGATCGAACCGAGGCGGTGGACCTGTGCCGCGTTGATCCGGGCGCCGCCCGGTGACTCCTTGCGCTTCTCGAAGCAGTACAGGCAGTCGATGTCGCAGGTCTCTCCCCGGAGCTTGAGGATGACGGAGACCGCCGTGTCCGGCCCGGTGCTCGACAACGGGGCGTAGAGACTCTCCAGGTCCGTGGGGGCGGTGCGGGTGACGGGCATCAGAAGCCTCCCGAGGGGGAAAGGCGCGGTCTACGCGCCATCGGTGGAGACCGCGGACAGCCACCCGAGAAGCTGTCCGCCGGTGATGGGGATGTGGACGTCGCCACGGCGAAGGAACCACCCGTCGGCGTACCGCTGGGGCAGCCAGCCGGCGTCTGGGGTGCCCAGACTGGGAGGCTTCCGCAGCGGGTCGTCGACGGGCCAGCAGCCCAGGAGCGCTCTGGCCACGCGTCGCTGAACCGGACGGAACCACTCCCACGTCTCCGCGCGAGCCGGGATGATCGACGGGCGGGGCGGCGCGCCGGCGAGCAGCGGCAGCCACTTGTCGCCCAGGACGGGATGGCCGGCCGCCGCGCAATCGAGCGCGGCGAGACAGGTCTCCAGCTTCCGGCATACGACGACGACCGATTCGGCCAGGCCGTCCTCGACGAGGCCGGTCAGGTCCTCGGCGAGACTCGCCGCCACCTCGGCCTGGTCGGCAACCGCCCACCATCGGTAGCCCTGGCGCTCCCCGGGAGTGAGCACCGGATTCCAGCGTCCGGAGCCGTAGGAGAGAGCGGTACGCAGACACATGAGGTCGTGCATCGAAGCGCGTACCCGGCGGAACGAGCCGAGGTCGTCGCGGCGGACGTCGAAGGAGCGGAGCAGGTGACGGAGTTCCTCCGCACGCTGCGGCGCCGTTGCCTGGAGGTCGACACGGACGCCGTCCACGATGCGGGACTCCCACGCCGGAAGGGTGCCATCCACGATGCCACGCAGGTCGATGTCGCTCGCCGCGTGGGCGAAGCCGCAGGCGAGGGCTCCCTCCAGCCAGACCTCACGAGCCTCGCCGGACGCGAGCAGAGCCTGGGCGACTCTGTCGGCGATCTCCCGGCGCAGTCGTGCCGATGGGTTCACCTGTGCCCTCCTTCGATCAGGATCTTGTCGGCGGCGTTGATCTCCTTGAGGAGGTCGATGGCCCATCGGTCGAGTGCGCCGCGCACGTCGGAGCGCTGGGCGCCAATGTGGGGCGAGGCCAGGAGGTTGAGCGGCGTCGTGGAGCCGGTGAGGAGCGGCAGGTGCTCCCGCTCGACCGGGTCGAGTGCGAGGCCCGAGAGCCTCCCGTCCGCCAGGGCCCGCAGGCAGGCCGCGACGTTGAGGGTCTCCAGCCGTCCTGCGCAGATGAGCAGAGGCCGCTGCGGAGCGACGCGTGCGAGGAAGTCCTCGCCGATCAGCTGTTCGGTCGTGGGGCGCAGCGGCAGAGCGATCACGTGTACCTGCGACTGCTCCATGAGGGCTGTCGGCGACAGCTCTCGCAGACCGGGAGAGTTCGACGGCCACGCGGCGAAGGCCGTGCGGCCCACGTAGGGGGCGAGGGCCCATTCGGCGGCCAGCCCGACCGGACCCGCGCCCCAGATACCTGCGGCCAGGGTGCCGAGTGACGCCCCCATGCACGCCTGCTTCTCGTGCTGGCCGAGCAGCAGCGCGTGCTGCCCCAAGGGGATCCGCCGGGCCAGGGCCAGGGCAGCGGCGAGCACCCACTCGCCCACGGCACCCGCGCCGGCCTCGGCGTTGCGGTGCAGCGTGATGCTGCGGTGCCGGAGGGCGCTCACGTCGATGTGGTCGGTGCCGGAGCCGGTCCGTACGACGTGCCGGAGGCCGGGGAGTGCGTCGAGCTCCCTCTCGCCGAGACGGACGCCGGAACGCAGGACGAGCACGGTCGTGTCGGCGGGCAGAGGCGAGTCCAGGTCCGGCAACTCGTGTACGAGGACATCGGGCAGGGTGCGGCGGATCGCGCTCACGTCCGCCGCACCGCGTAGCACCAGGACGGCGCTCATCCGAGGAACTCCGGCTTCTCGTACCGGCCGAAGGCGAGATCACCCTCGCCGACGACGACGGTCACGGGCGAAGGCGCGCCGAAGTACGCGTCGCAGGCGCGCTTCACCCCCGGGAGCCCGTCCCAGGCCCACGGATTGGCCGCCGTGTCCGCGTAGTCGTCGACGAGCAACACACCCGTCGGCACCAGGCGGGTGACGCAGTGCGTGAGTCCCGTGAGGGTCGAGTCGTAGAAGTCGCCGTCCAGGTAGGCGAACGCGATCTCGTCGGGCAGCTCCTTGGGAAGGGTCTTGTCGAACCATCCCGGGTGGATGACCGGCGCCGGCCTGGCCCAGGCCGCGTGCGTGGCGCGCACGTCGTCCGGGGATGACCGGAGCTCGCCCGCCGCCAGATGGTCCGAGTCCTCGGCGCCGGGCGCGGGCATGCCCTGGAAGGAGTCGTAGACGTGGATCTCGCGGTCGTGGTCGCCCAGCGAGTCGAGCACGCTACGGATCCAGAGGGCCATTGCGCCCCTGTAGCAGCCGAGTTCCACCACGGGTCCCGGCAGACCGCGAGCGGCCAGGTCGGCGAGCTCGTCGGCGATCACGCGGAGCCGGTCGGCACAGACCGTCCCGGAGTGCTCCCGCAGCAGCCACTCCCGCAGATCCTTCAGCTTCGGATCCATGAAGGTCACCACCTGTCCACGAAGGGGTCGGCGAGCTCCCCGTTCAACGCCGCCGACAGCGGGCGGTTGATCCGGGGCAGCAGGTAGACGTCGCCAAGACGTTCCAGCGGAACCCACTCGAAGCCCACCTGGATGGGGTCCGGCGGTTCCGGCATGCGCGGCTCGGCGTCGTCCACCTGCTCGGCGAGGAAGTTGAACTGAACCTTCTGCACGTCCCCGAACTCGCCCTGCCACGACTCGGGGACGTACTCGACGACGCACAGCAGACGCCGGGCCACGACTTGGAGGCCGGTCTCCTGTGCGACCTTGCGGTTCACGGCCTGGCGCAGGTCCTCGCCGACCTGGGCCTTGCCGCCGGGGAGGTTGTAGTGGAACCCGGCCTCGTCGTCGTACGACAGCAGCAGGACGGCGCCGTCGCGCACGATCGCCGCCTTCACGGAGACACTGATCCGAGTCAGCTCGGGCGTCAGAGGCACGACAGTGCCTCCGGTTCGCCGACGCGCATCAGGTCGCCGACCTCCGCGAGGGATCCCGCGACGGTGGAGCGGAAACTCCCTCCGCGCCGGAACTGACGAGCGGCGGTGCGCATGCCCGCGAGCGCGGCACGGCTCAGCTGGTTCGCGTAGATGCAGAGGCTGAAGCCGGCCTCGCCGAGTTCGGCGGCGCTCAGGTCGGGGAACGCCGTGGGTACGCTGACCAGCGGCACGCCGTGGTTCCACGCACGTCCGATGGCCCGCGCCTGATCACCGGTCGCGTCCTTGGAGTGGATGAGTACCGCATCCGCTCCGGCCTCGGCGTACGCCTCGGCGCGGGCGATCGCCGTGGCCATGTCCTCACCGGCGATCAGGGCCTCGGTGCGGGCCACGACCACGAGACCGTCACCGGCGACCTTCCGTATGCGCCCCACCTGCTCGCACAGCAGATCCCGGTCTGCGAGGTTCTGGGCCCGGTGGGCAGCGAAGCTGTTGCACTTCGGGTACGCGCTGTCCTCGACACACACCGCAGCGGCTCCGGCGCGCATCAGGTCGTACGCGAACCGCTCCGCCGTGCGCCCCGAGCCGCCCGCGTTGTCGATGTCCACGATGACGGGCAGATCGGTGACACGGCCGAGCGAGGCGACCACGTCGGACAGGTCCCGGGGACCCAGGACGTTGGCGTCAGGCAGCCCGGAGGCCGCCGATACCTCCAGACCGCTCACCCACAGGGCGTCGAAGCCCGCCTCCGCCGCGACGTGCGCGGCGAGTGCGTTCACCGCACCGATCGCCAGGAGAGGGTGCTTCCGCTCGCTGTCGTCGAGGGCCTCACGCAGATGCATTGCCTTCGTGCCGTCAGCCATGGGTCTCTCCTCCTTCCGCACGGGCGGCGAGCGACGGCACCAGCTGCCGTTCGCGCAGTACGTCCCAGGTGGCGAGCAGCACCTCGGACCGGGGCCGGCGGGCGTCCAGGCGGACCACATCGCCGAGGAGCGGGAACTCGTCGGGCTTCGAGACCACGGCCTCGTAGGTCTCGCGAACCCGGCTCTGGACGTCGTGCACGTCCCAGTCGGCCCGGACGGCGTCACCCTGGCGGGCCTGTGCCCGGCTCATCGAGGTGTCGGTCTCCAGGTCCAGGACGAGTGTGAGATCCGGGGCCGCGGTGAGCTGTGCGGCCAGCGCCTCGTACGTCTCCGACACCTTCATGCCGTGCTTCACGGCGAAGAAGGCCAGCTCGCTGAGGAGCCAGCGATCCGCGATCACGGGCCGGGCCGGCCGCTGGGGGAGCACGAGACGATCCAGCGTGGCCCGCTTGTCCGCCGCGATCGCGGACAGGTAGGCATCACGGTTCCCGGCGTTCGGCTGGTACTTGCCGGTGACGATGGCGGCGGCCTGGTCGGCGGCGAGGAAGTTGGTAGTGAGCATGCACAGCGGGGTGACTCCGTAGAGCCCCTCCCAGAGCCGGAACAGGCCCTTGCGCAGCGTCGTCTTGCCGGTGCCGTCGAGCCCCTCGATGACGATGAACGGATAGCGGTGGTTCATTCGACCTGCCCCGCCCCCGTGCCGCCGGCGTACTTGGTGAAGCGGCCCCGCCAGCGGGCCGTGGTGGACACCAAGTCCACGAGCCGGAGCTCCGCCAACTCGGCGATGAGGCGGGGCAGCTCGGGCTCGGCGCAGATGCCGAACTCGACGGCCCGGCAGTACGCGGCGCGGAGGGCCGGGTCGTCGTCGGAGTTACGCAGCGCCGCTTCCAGCACCCGTGTGGCCATGCCGTGGGCCGCGACACTCACCGCGGTTCCCAGGGCCTGCTCGTGGAGCGGGCTCGGGTGCGGCTCCAGCGTGATGTGGTGCACCCCGCGGTGGCGGATGACCGCGAAGAAGCCCACCCACCACGCGGCGGCGACGCTGACGGCGGTCACGGCGTCGCACCAGGCCGCCCCGGACTGCTCCGCGAGAAGGTTTTGGGCAGCGGTGTCGGCGGCGTGGTGGAGTGCCCCGCGCCGGTTCCGCGACTCCGCTCCGTGCCGCTGGGGCAGCTCCCACCAGAAGCCGAGCCCGGCGTCCTCCAGCAGCACCTTCACGGACTCGTCACCTGTCGGCAGTGGAGACGGGCGCTGGGCCAGCACGGAGACATCGGCGCCCGGCACGTCCGGCAGCGCCTTCTCCTCGGCGACGGCAGCCCGCCATTCGTCGAGATGGAGATGGAGCCGCTGCGTCAGCAGCCCGTCCGCCAGCGTCTGCCAGGCATGGGCCAGCGGTGGCGAACCGGGTGGCCGGGGCGGCAGGGTCAAGGAGGTCACAGGTCGGATCCTCACGTCCGGGGAGTCGCGGCACGCGGCTCCGGTCGGTGGTGCTCCACCACGATGGCCGCCACGAAGGCCCACGCTTATGAGCGTTTATGAGCCCCACGAGCGGACCGTGTCCGGGTGGTCGCAGAGCGAGGCAGAATGCCGACCATGGTCGACAGCGGACAGCGACGGTGTACGCGCTGCGGTGCCCTTCTCAGTCGCTTCAACGCCGGTACACGATGCGCCTCCTGCCAGGACGGGCCGGCCGCCCGACGGGCCGACCCGGCCTTCTGGCGTGATCCGACGGTCCGGCGTGCCGTGGCCGCATGGGAACTCGGCACCGTCGTGAAGCTGTTCAGGAAGCACACGGGCCTCTCCCAGGCCGGCGTGGCGCGGATGGTCAGCATCGACCAAGCCGAGGTCAGCAGACTCGAGCGCGGGCTCAAACAGATCCGCGACCGACGACAGTTCGTCCAGTGGACCGATGCACTGGGAGTTCCGGAAGAACTGCTCGGGCTCCTGCCCACGGCCGATCCGCACACCCCGGACGCCACGAGCCGACCAGGAACGGCGGACACCGGGGCCCGTGGGTACGTGGCGCTGCCCGAAGGCCCAGGCCAGCTTCTGTTACCCGCCGGCCGGTCCGTCTCGACGACGGTGCTGCCCGTGCTGACCCTTCCCGCGGCCTCCTTCATCGGGGACAGCCTGCGACTCGACTCCCGCCCGGAGCTGGACGCCTGGCGCACCATGCCGATGCGCGCGCTCGTCGTCGCGAACCGCACGGTGGACGGGGCGGTCCGGCAGTTCGTCACCGACGCCAGGCCGAGCGGCGTACGCGGCACCGCCTCCGACCCGGTCGACGTCCCGGCTGCGTACGAACTGGACGACCTGACTTACGGCATCCTGTGGGCCATGTCGGGATTCGAGGCGGCGCTGCTCGGCGACGACCAGGCCCTGCACACCTCGCTGGCTTCGCTCCCCGCTTCCCCAGGCTCGCCGCTCGCCTCCGACCACGGCCTGACCGAAGTGTCCACGATGTTGATCGGCTCGGAGACCGCGGCCCGGTACATTCTGGGCCACCGTGACCACCTGGGCGACGCACCCGTCTTCTGGACCAGGGAACAGCGCGGCGAGGAGGCCGCCACCTGGCTGTTCTTCCGGCACAAGTACCGCTACCTCGAACGAATGGCGCCCCGGCGTCCAGGCGGTACCAGCGGCCGGGGGTTCTGCGTCCCGGAGACGGCGGTCGCCTCCTCGCCGGCGTACGAGCGCGTTCTGATGTTCCTCGCCATCGCGCTCATGGAGTCCTTCGGTATCCGCACCTGGGTGACGGACGACGGAGGCTTCGCACACACCGACGGCTTCGCTCTCTCCCACGGGCGGCGAGCAGTGATCGCCTCATGGGTACGGACCGAGGGGGCGTCCCATCTCGCGGTCACCGCGCGGCCGGGTGCCCTACGGACGTTCGCCGACGTGACGGGCCACGTCAGCCACCACTCGGCCACGGCGGCTGAGCAGGCCGGACAACGCCTGGCGGCAACCGCAGAGTACCTCGGCCTCGATACGTCCTGGCTCGGTCGCAGGTGCGCACAGTTGTCGGCCGTCGGCACGGAGCGGCTGGCCCGGCCGCGCAGCCGGTTGCTCGGCCTCGAAGGGCTGGAGGCCGCCTGCCGGTTCGTGGCCGAACAGCTGGTGATCATTCCGCGTACCCGGACGGCGCCGACCCGATAGCCTGCGTGAACCACTCGCGAGGCAGCGCTCGGCGGCGTCCGGACAGGGGAGCAGGGGATATGACGGAGTCGGTCAGGAACGTGGCGGTCTTCTCCCTCGGCGGCACGATCGCCATGACCACCGATCCCACCACCGGAGGCGTCGTACCGGCGCTTTCGGCCCACGAACTCCTCGCCGCGGTACCCGCCCTGGCCACGAGCGGCATCGGCCTCAAGGTGCGGGACTTCCGACGCCTGCCCGGCGCCTCCCTGACCTTCGAGGACCTCACCGCACTGTCGGCCGCGATCACGGCGGAGCTGGAGACCGGAGACGTCGACGGCGTCGTCATCACCCAGGGCACCGACACCATCGAGGAGACCGCCTTCCTCCTCGACCTCTACCACGGCCACGAGCAGCCTCTCGTCGTCACCGGCGCCATGCGCAACCCCACCCTCCCCGGCGCCGACGGTCCGGCCAACCTCTACGCCGCGGTCCTGGCCGCCGCCGACCCTGGACTCAGGGGCGCCGGCTGCCTCGTCGTACTCGGCGACGAGATCCACTCGGCCCGGACCGTCCGCAAATCCCACACCACCAGCCCAGCCGCCTTCACCTCACCGTCGTGCGGACCGATCGCGCGGGTCGCGGAGAACCGGGTGCGGATGGCGGGCGGCCTACCGACCCGCGGGCCGCTGGTCGGCGCCCCCGGCCGTGAGGCGCGTGTCGGGCTCTACATCGTCACCCTTGGCGACGACGGTGCACTGCTCGACCTGTGGGACGGCAACTGCGACGGGCTTGTGGTCGCGGCCTTCGGTGTCGGCCACGTCCCGGAGCGTCTTGTGGAAGGGCTCACCAAGATCGCGTCCCGCATCCCCGTGGTCCTCGCCTCCCGCATCGGCAACGGCCCCGTCCTGTCCGACACGTACGGCTTCCCCGGCTCCGAGAAGGACCTCCTCGGACGAGGACTCATCGGCGCCGGCGACCTCGGCCCGTACCAGGCCCGGCTCCTGCTGCAGGCCCTGCTCGCCCAGGGCGCCGACGGGGCGGCGGTCCGAGAGACCTTCACCACCGCCTTCGCCCGCTGACCCCACCTCTTCAGGAGACACCCGCACATGCGTGCTCACGAGCTGACCGTAGGCCGTACCTTCGGCGTTACCTTCGACCACGGGGAGGACTTCTTCGAGGCGCTGTCCACCTTCTGCCGGGACAACGGCGTAAGGCAGGGCTACATCCCCTCGTTCATCGGGGCCTTCGCGGAGGCCGAGATCGTGGGTGCCTGCGAGAAGCTCGCCGACCCGGACGCACCGGTCTGGGCGAAGACGTACGTCACCAACGTCGAGGCGTTCGGCGCCGGCACCCTCGCCCATGACCCCGCCACCGGCGGGATACTCCCGCACATCCACGTCTCCGCCGGCCTGAAGGCCCAGTCGGCCGACGGCAGGACGAGCCACCTACTCCGCGCCAAGGTCCAGTTCCTCAGCGAGCTGCTGATCGTGGAGGTCACGTCGCCCACGATGACCCGGCCCCGGAACCCCGACCTCTACGACGTTCCGCTGCTCACGTTCGGCTGACCGGCAGGAGCCGGCGGAGCCAGTGATGGGTGGGCGCGATCACCTTGATCGCGTCTGCCAGCCAGGCGCGGGCCGGAGCGCCGAGCAGCGGCAGTACCGCTTCGAAGTCGGTCTCATCCTTGTCTCGGGTCGCCTTCGCCTTGTAGAAGAGCTGCA
Source organism: Streptomyces sp. NPDC002867 (assembly GCF_053591895.1). Lineage (NCBI taxonomy): Bacteria > Bacillati > Actinomycetota > Actinomycetes > Kitasatosporales > Streptomycetaceae > Streptomyces > Streptomyces sp. NPDC002867. The sequence goes on from NZ_JBSFUR010000025.1 coordinate 20,699, forward strand.
CCTCGGGCGCGAGATACGGGATGCCCGTCTCACTCGTCCGCCCAAGTCGGTCGATCGGGAGCCGGATCTCCGGGGTGCGCCGCGAGACCCACTGAGTGCCCTCGGCCTCGTCCAGCATGAGCTGCACGGACCAGGGCGCCTCCGGCGTGCGGCGGCACCAGATGTCGTGGAGCGGCGGCCGTAGGACCTCTCCAGGACGCCACGGTCGCAATTCCCCCTGGCCGGGTGGGTCGGCCACGTACAGGTCCCAGTCGGCCAGGAGATCCCGTACGCGGGCCTGGTCACGCCGGAGGACGAGGACGTCGAGATCGCCGTGTGCGCGCAGCTCGCGGCCGACCGCGAGTTCGATCGCGTAGCCACCGGCGATCCACCATGGGAAGTCCGCCTTGGCGAAGACTGCGGCCACATCCTCGGGACGATCCGGCACCCAGCGTCCCAACACGTCAGCGCTCACCCGCCCATACTCCCAGTGACCAGGCGGGCGGAGGCGAAGGCCGACGGCGGGTCGGCGGTCTCGCTGGAGCGCCCTGGCGCCCGCTCGCACCCTGCGCTCATAAACGCCCATGAGCATCAGGCGCACCGGCAGCCATCTTTGAGCGAGTGACTCGCGACCGGCCTCGTGGCCGGGGGCATGAGCCACGACTCTCCCAGGGCCGGACACACTCGATGCCATGGTGCTTTCTGATGTTTCGTACGCCTTTCGGTGGCGTACGCAGTGCCTGACCCCTGCGGAGCCCTGGGAGGAGGCAACCGACGTCACTCACAGGAGGTCCGCCGCCCGATGATCAGTGCGCCGTCCACCGCCCTCGTGTACCGCTGGACCGACCACACCATCAACCCGACGGGCGAAGCCCGCTCGGTTCTGCGACGTGTTCTCGAAGATCTGGGCATGTCCGACGACGTCATCAGTGACGGAGTCCTGGCAGTCTCGGAGCTCGTGGCAAACGCGCACGAGCACGCGTGCGGCCCGTACGAGGTACACCTTCGCTCTGCTGCCGGGAGATACATCTGCGAGATCCACGACGGGAATCCTCTGCTTCCTCCGGACCTCTACCTGGCTGCCGTGCCCTTGCCGGAAGCCACCGCGTCGGAGGCAGTGAGCGGGCTACTCACTGAGCGCGGACGGGGCCTGCACATCGTGCACGAGCTGACTCAGGGACAGTGGGGATTCCAGGTCACGGACTGCGGAACCAAGGCTGCTTGGGTGGTGCTCGCCTAGGGTTCGGCTGCGATGGCAGCCCGAGGCGGCCCGACCTGACAGACGTGTCGATGCGGCAGCATGAAGATTGGTGTTTGGCCGAACGGCTGCGCGCGTAATGCGGTGCAGTTGGCGTTCAGGAAGGGATCTCCGTGACGATCGAGGCCGCGACAGCGGTTGCCGCCGCCGTCATCGTTCAGGGCGGGCGTGTCCTGCTCGTGCGGCGACGCGTCGCGGAAGGAGCGCTCTCCTGGCAGTTTCCGGCCGGCAAGGTCGAACAAGGCGAGACCCGCGAAGACGCCGCCGTGCGCGAGACGCAGGAGGAGACCGGTCTCACCGTGGCGGCTGTGAAGCTGCTCGGCGAACGGATCCACCCGACTACGGTCGGCTGATGTCGTATGTCGCGTGCGAGGTAGTGAGTGGCACCGCCCATATTGCGGCTCCCGAGGAGCTGGCGGAGCTTGCTTGGGTGATCCAGAGCGAGATCTCCCAGTACGTGCCGTACGGGCTCTTCACGCCCGTGCAGGAGTACCTCGACGGGGCGCTGCCATCCTCACAGCCCTGAGGCAACTAAGGCCGGCGACCAGGAGCAAATTCCGACCGTCGGTTGTGGGGCGCTGACGAGGGGGTCCTGGCTGTTTTCCGGACGTGCGTGGAGGCGTCCAGCTCGCAGCGCGCAAGAATTTCTGCTCCTCACACCGGTCGGGCCAAGCAAGCGGCGCGGTTGTCGGCCAAGGCGGTGGGAGGGGCTGGCCTCGCCCCGGGGAGGTTCATGAAGTTCCACCTCGCTTGTAGCCGACCCACAACCGACCACCGGCCTGCTCGATCACCTCGTCGACAGCGGCTACGAGGGGTTCTACCCGCCCCTCCAATACTTCCCGCAGGCCACGGTGCAGGCGCAAGCTGAGCCCCGGTGAGGTCGTCTCCAGACGGCGTGCGAGCCACTTTCCACCCCCGCCCCACGAGCCTCCGATGGCTAGTGCCAACTCGCCCGTCCGTCGAACCAGTTCGGTGGCAATGAACAGTCGCTCGCTCTGGTCGCTGCTCCCTGCGAGGTCGTCGAGAAGGTCGGTGATCGCGTAGCGGCGATCATCGATCTCGTCGGCCGACACCATGGATGGCCCTGCGGCGGTCAGCTTTCGGGCCTCAGCTGCGATGCGCGCTCCGACTCCGTCAGCGTCGAAGAGCAGCTCACCGTCGGCGCACATCCAGAGCAACGGCGACCGGCGCTTGCGTACTTCCCGCTCAACGTACGCGTACCACGTCGCTTCGGTGTGCACGAACATCTCCACCGGCCAATCGTCACTCCGGAGGCTTGCTCGGTACGGGGCCGGGGCTCCGTGGAGCAGGACCACGATGTCGAGGTCCGACATTGCCGTCCGGCGGCCCGTCACGACGCTGCCTCCCAAGAAGGCAGCCCGGGCGTCGGGGTGGTGTTCATCTACAACGGCATGTGCGGCCTCGATCGCGTCCATGCGGCAACTATCAGCATTCTGCCCACCACGCGCACGCCGTTTCTCCGGCATACGACAGTGCTGTCTCACGCCTCGTCGCAGTTCGCCCGGGGCAGACAGCAAAGATCCCTGAACGACTGGCCAACGCTGCAATGGCATGTCAACGTGGACGACCTTCTTGCAAACCACCAGGTCAAAGAGGTGATCGCCTGTGACTCCGGAACCCCCGAGTTCCGGATTCTCCACCACCATCGAGGCCCTGCGGTTGCGTAAGTGGCAGCTCGGCCCGGGCCAGCCCACGCTCGTAATGGATCAGTTCTGCGCCGAAGACTTCAACCTGGTCGTCGACGACCGCGCGGACGTACACGTCAACTCCAAGGACGGCTCCTTCTATCTCGGATGGTTCCCGTCCGGCCGCCCTGGCACCGACAGCGAGGGATGGAAGATCGCCATTACCGGTACGGCCAAGGTACGCGGCTACCAGATGTCCTTCGACACCGAGACGCCGGCCGATATCGTCGCCGCCGCAGTCGCTCGCGCGCTGGAGACCTCCCAGCATCTGTGACAGCAGAGGCACGGTTCGGAACTCCTCGGGCGGCCCGTCGTCTCCCTGGCGCAGGGGAGGCGCGGGGACACGCAGCTTGGCCACCTGCCACCCGAGACCGCCGCAAACCCGGCCTGGCACTCCCCTCTATCCCCGCGCGTTGCTGGCGGTACGAAGACCCCCAAGCCTTCGGAGGCGCACCTGTATCCCGACTTCCCGTTCGGCCCACCTAGTCCGACGAGCGTCCCGTCCGCGTACTGGGTTGGTCCCCGTCACCTGGCCGGTGACGACGGACGTCTCTACGACGCCGTCGCCGACACACTCGCGGGCCTGGGCTGGACGAGCCTGGCGATCGTTCGTGGTCGCCAGGAGCCGGATGAGGCGCCGGAGGACCGTCAGGTCCTGCGCAGCACCGTCCTGCACATCAGTCCCGACTCGCTGCGGTGGGCGCAGTGGGTTCTGCCGGACGAGCCGTTCCACCTGGGAAACCTGCCGATCGTCTGGCAGGTCTCCGCTCGCACGGACCTGAGCAGTCCGCTCGCCCAGTGGTCGGCCTACTTCACGCCCGAAGTCCCGGGGGAGGTCCTCGCCGACTTCCTCGCCGCTCTCGACGCCCGCGATCAGCCCGGTGTGCCACTCGGCGGCGCAGAGCTGGTCCTCGACGCCGTTGCGGCGCACGGTTGGCTGCGTGACATCGACGAGCCTCGCGCGGGGGCGATGGACCCGACCTTCGCCTCCCACGTCCACCTTGGCCAGGTGCCGCCCCTCATTCAGGACGCCGACCCGCTAGCCCTCGTGGCCGAGCCTGACGAGGCGGCTCTGGCTGGGTGGCAGGCATGGGCCGAGCCGGTGCCCGGCACAGGCTATCTGTGGGCCGCGTCGTTCAGCGCCAGCGTGCCGCACGATCTCGTCGCCGCATTCGCCGGTTCGCTCAGTTCCAGCGCGCCTGTGCTGCGCCGGGTACTGCCGGAGACCACACGCGACCGGCTCCTGCGCGCTCCAGCCAGCTGAGTGCTTCCCACGCATCGAAGCCGGGCCTCCCTCGTTGAGGAGGCCCGGCTTCGTGCTGCGGTGCCTTGTCCCGGCGTCTTCCGGCGCGTCACGGCCCGCGATTACTGGGGCGATCCCCCCTGGCCGGCGCCTCGTTCGACGTAGCGAGTCAGCGCGGCCTCGGACGCCGCACGTCTCGGTGTCAGATGGTGGCATCCATCCCAGGGAGCCGGTCGCATCCTCACGCTTGCCGCTGGCGACCGGCCCTCGTCAGAAGGCGTACGGGGCGAACGGACGAACCGGGTCTATTACGAGGCGGAGCAGTCGATCGAACTCGGTCCTGTCGTCCTCGCTCATGAGCTGGACGGCATTGCCGAGGTTCTTCTCGGTGAGCTGTTCCATGAACGGGGCGAGGAAGCGCTGAAAGGCTTCCGGCGCTTCTTCCGTTGCGCGCAGGTACTCCCGATAGCGGGCGAGCTGTTCGTTCACCTCTTCGAGTTCGACTCGGGTGGCGGTGAAGACGAGGGCCTGTTCCTCCTTGCTGAACGGGCGTCCGTCGCGGTGGGTCCATGTGTTGGTGTCACGTCGGCGCTTGAAGTCGGCGTCGCAGAGCAGAGCGACGATGTCTGGGCGGGGTCGGATCTCGGTCTTGGGCATACGGGTGCTCCTCACAGGAGTTTGGGTGGGTGCAGGCATCAATGGTCTGGAGGATCGCCGGTTTGCCCAACCGGCGATCGTCGGCTATGTTCCGCCCGCCTTGCCGGTTAGCGCCGACGGCTGGAGTCGTTCGCTGCGCTGGGCGCCGGCTGTGTGGAGGGCGCCGGGGACACGGTGCGCCGACTGCCTTGGGTCGGGGTGCCGTGGGGGCTTTCGGGTAGGGCGGGCAGGTGGGCGCTGCGTCGCAGGCGCCAGACGAGGACGTCGCTGACGGACGTGGCGGTGTCGAGCTCGCGCCGTCGGGTGGCTTCGGCAAGCAGGGCGGCCGGGTCATGGCCAGCTCTCTGGACGTCGTCGAGGGTGGCGGCCAGGGCGGGCCAGCCGGGCTCGGCCCGGATTCGTTCGGCCAGTTCTGGCAGCACCTGGTGGAGAAGGTCTGCTTGCCGCTGCCGGACACGCGGGGCCAGACGCTGGCCTCGCTGGCGCAGGATGGCCATGGGCTGGCCGGCGGCGGCTTGGTAGGCGGCGCGGAGGTGTTGGGCGGCTTGTTCGGCGGCGGCTGCCTGCTGGCTGTGGTGCTTCCTGGCGTGCCAGTTCGCCGCGGCGATGGCGAGGAAGAAGGCCATGTCGATGAGCATGGCGGTGGTGGCGCCGTCTTCGCCGCGGCCGAGGGCGGGCCCGCTGTGGACGAGATCGCGGGCGGCCTGGCGAAGGGCGCGGTCGTGCCCGCGTACGGCCTTCACGTGGGAGCGGCTGGCCCGCTCGAACACGAAGGCCGCCTCGCGGAGTTCAGCGCGGGTGTGGGCGGCGGAGGTCTGGGCGAGCGCGTCGAGGATCTCCCCGGCTGCGGCGATCTGGGCTGCTGCCGTGCCGTCGTCACTGGTGTCGATGATCAGCAGGGCCTGCCAGGTGGCGGCGGTGGCCCGGCGCCGCGCGAAGGCGGGACCAGTCACGTGCGGCAGGGCGGGTTGCTCCGGCCTGGAGCCGTCCGCCGAGGTGGCAGCCTCCGCGGGAAGGGGCCAGCGTTCGCGGATGCGGGGCAGGGACAGATCGGGTGCGAGCGTGGAGCCCGCGTAGAACACCGACTCCTTCTCACCGTTGCGGTCATCAGGCAGCGCGACCTTGTAGCCGAGCAGGTCGCCGGAGGGCGCGATGCGCTTGCGGATCAGAAGACCGGCGGCGGCCAGCCGGTCGAAGAACTCCTCCTCGCTCGTCGCGCCGGCCACCGCACGCCGTACGGTTTCCCGCAGTTCCTCGCGCGCCGGTCGCTCTCTGCCTTGGCGTTCGGCTTTGTGGTGTTCGGCGCTGGTGGGGCGCTTGGCGGCGGTGCCATCGCCGGGCGCGACGCGGCGCAGGCCGTAGTCGGCCTCGATGGCGCGGGCCTCGGCTTGGGCGCGGCGGGCCTCGTTGTGCAGGCGGGGCCGTCGGCCGTCGTCACGGACCAGGGTGGCGATGATGTGGATGTGGTCGTCGGCGTGCCGGACGGCGGCCCACCGGCACGCGGCATCGTCGCCGTCGGCAGCGATGCCGGTGGCGGCGACCATGCGACGGGCAATGGCCGCCCAGTCCTCGTCGGGCAGGACCGGATCCTCCGGGCTGGCCCGCACGGACAGGTGCCACACGTGCTTCTTCGGGCGCCGGCCGGCGGGCAGGGCGTTGACGGGCTGGTCGAGCAGCCGCTGAAGCTGCCCGTAGGTGGCCTGCGGGTCGCGGCCGGGGTCGGGGGTGAGCGGGTCGAAGGCGTCCACCAGATGCGGGTCGGTGTGCTCCTCATGGCTGCCAGGGCCGTACAGATAGCGGATCAGCCCAATCGTCTCGCTGCCACGCTTGTGAATGCTGGGGATCACGCAGCGGCACCACCGTCACGATGGGCAAGCAGAGCATCGGCGGCATCCTCCATCCGGCGGGCCGCGCTCCGGACGGCCTTGGTCGCGGCGTCCAGGTGGGGTGCCTCGGCACCGGAGTTGAGGGCCTTGGTGACCTGGTTGAACAGACCGTGCATCCGGCCCAGGTGCCGGCGGGCAGCGAACAGCTCGTCGATGACCTCCCGCTCGGTGGCGATCTCGGCGGCGGTGCGGGTCAGGTCGCGGGCGGCCTTGTCGACGGCGTAGGCGAGGAAGGCGGCGTTGGTCATCTGGCACTGGGCGGCTGCGTCGGTGAAGCGCTTGTACTCGGCGTCGTTCATGCGGCAGCTGGGCTGCTTCAGGCGCTTGCGCTTCTTCGGCTGTCGGGCGCGCTGACGGCGCCGCGGAAGGGATTCGGCCTGCCGTCCCCCACCAGGCTGCGGTCCGCCCTCGGTCGCTGCCTGCCGGTCCAGCGCCCCCTGGCGCTGGACCGTCCCTGCCACCCCTGGGGCAGGGACTCCGGGAGCATTGCTCCCGGGACAACTTGCTCGCGCTGGGGAAGGGGTGGTTGGTAGGGCATTGTCGCTGGTGGTGGGGTCTTCTCGGTGTGGGTCGTGCATCGAGCCTCCGTCTCAGGGTGGTGGCTGTGGGAGCGGCTGGCTGTGGGGATCAGGGAGCGGGGTCGCTGGGCGCGGCCTTGAGTTTGTTTTGAATTCGCGGACGACGCGTCCGGCGTCGTCGCTGGAGACGGTGTAGCCGGCGTCGCGGAGGGCGTCCTCTACCCGGTCGCGGCCGATGCGGCCGGTCTCCTCGTACACGCGGCGGGCGAACTTGCGGATGACCTCGTCGGAGGCGCGCGGTTTGCGGTCCTCCTGTTTTTGCCGGGCAGCCGGTTTTCGCTTGCGCCTGCCCGGGGCGCCGGATGTGTCGCTGCCCGTATGCGGTGCGCCGTCTTCGGGTTCCGCCCGGCGTGTGGGCAGTCCTGGCGTCGGGCGGGCAGGTCGCGGGCGGGCCGTTGGGCGCGCCTGGGGGTCGCCCGAGTGCGGTGGATGCGGGCGGGCAGTCTCCTCTGCCCGCTGACCTGGGTCCGGGCGGGCGGAGGGCGGTTGGCTGCTCTGCCCGGAGTAGCGAGCGGTGTACGAGGTCGGGGTGTGCCAGCGCGGCGGCAGTGCGACGGTAGCGAGGCCGAGAGCCTGCTTGCGGGTGGCGAGCTTGCGCAGCAGCAACTCGTCTTGGAGTGGGTCTCCGTCGACGTCGGCCCGCTCCAGCGCCTCGTGCAGACGATCGGACAGGCGCCGGCCCCGCAGTGTGCCGCGCTGCTTGTCGGTCATCGATTCGATGCGGAGGATCAGGGTGACGGCGTCGCTCAGCGCACGCTCGCGGATGAGCCGGGCGGCGTCCGCGTCCTGGTCGGCGATGCCTAGCCGGGCCAGCAGCCGTTCACGCATCTGCCGGACGAGGACGGCGGCCAGACCGCGCGAGGCGGCCTGCGGTGTGCGGTGGCGCAGCTCGATGCCCATGGCCAGGTGCCACAGCATCGCGGCCATGACCGGGCCTACGAAAGCGCGCACGGTGCCGCCGACGAGTCCGAACTCGGCGTAGGCGGGGATGATCTGCACTCCGGTGAGCACCCACACGAGGACGCCTGGCACGCCCGGCGCGCGTGCGGGCCCGTTGAGGTTCTGGCGTGCCATCAGCGCGGTGGCGAACAGGGCCAGCTCGGCGGTGGCGAACATGAAGGCGCGCTCGACGGTGCTGCCCATGTCCAGGTAGTCGGCGGCGAACCGCCAGCTGGTGTCCGCGCTGTAGGCGGTGCAGCCGAGCGCGGCTATGGCGGCGACCGGCATTGCGACGGTCCCGCGCCAGCGGTTTGCGCCGGGCGGCTGACGGCGCTGCTGGCGGAGCATCCATCCGGCGAGCACGAGCAAGGCGAGCAGTACCGCTGTCGTTACGGGGGAGGTGACCCAGTCCGGGAGGAGCGGGATGCTGGCGCTCTGGGCAGCCAGGCGCGTGAGGGCGGGGGAGGGCAGGGCGGGGCTCCAAAGGTTGGGGGAAAAATGAAGGGCGGGAGTGGCCGCTTGGCTCGGTCTCCGGGGGGGCGCCGCCAAGGGCAGGGTGTGGTGATGCGAGGCAGGGCGGGGGAGGGGCACGCGTACGGGCCGATCAGGCGGTGGGCGCGCTCCGGCGGCGTCGGTCGGGGCCGGTGAGGATGACGCGTTCTGTCATCTCAGCGAGGCGGGAGGCGACGCGGTCACCGAGCGCGGTGCGCAGCTCGGGGGTCGGCAGGTTGGTGGTGATGAGGGTGGGGAGCATGCGCTCGTACCGGTGGTTGATGAGCCGGTAGGTCAGCTCCTCGGTCCACTCGCTGGTCTTGGCCGCGCCGAGGTCGTCCAGGAGGAGCAGCGGGCTGCGGGCCAGCGTCTGGAGGTCCCGTTCGGCATCGTGGCCGGCGCGGGGGCGGAGCCGCGCGTGCAGGTCGGCGGAGGTGGTGGCTTCCCAGCGCAGGCGGACGCCTCGGGTGAGGAGCGCGCGGAGGGCGCCGTACGCCTGGTGGGTCTTGCCCGTTCCGGTGGGGCCGACGATCAGCAGCGACGGGCCCTCGGCGATGCCGGGTCCGCCGGGTCCGGGGCGCCCGGCACCGGCCACCTGGTCGGCCCAGGCGGTGATCTGCGGGTGGTCGGCCAGGGCTCGGCGGTAGCGGGCGGGGATACGGGCGTCGGCGAGCTCCAGTGCCGTGACCGGCTCGGCTGGCGGTTCCTCGGTCGCGGCACCGGGTTCGATGCCCCGGCTGGCCAGGATCGTGTTGAGCCGGTCGGCGAGCGGGCCGACGCGGCGGGGCTCTCGGGTGAGGGTGGCGGTCAGAGTTCACCTCCATAGGCGGCGTCGACGTCGCTGGGATTCGTCCATGCCCTGTGGGCGACTGGTGCGGGCGTGGCGTTCATGGCCTCGTGGACGAGGCTCGCCAGGGTGCTGGGGTGCAGACCCTTGGCTCGGTGGCGCTCGAGTCCGGCCCGGATGTGGGCGGGGGCGATGCCCTCGTCGAGCAGCTTGCGCACCTCCCGGCCGAGGTGGCCCAGGACGCCCGCTGGCGGGCGGTGGGCACATGCGGCGACGTACTCGCGGATCAGCTGATCGGTCGAGACGGTGTCGGGCGCGTGGGCGCTCGCACCCCCCGAAGGGGTAGTTCCTAGATCCATGATCCTAGGTCCTAGATCCGGACCGTGAGGCGTCACTGTCCCCGCAGCGAGCCCTCCGGCATCCTTCACGGAGTACTCCGTGAAATGCCTCTGACCTGCGGGTTCGTCGTCAGTGCCCAGGTTCACCGTGTGCTCCGGCACTTCGCCGGAGGCTTCACGGAGGGTTCCGTGAGACGACGGTGCGGGCACCGTGAAGCTGCCTCCCACGGCGCGCTCGGCGACGATCGGCATCGCGCCGGTCGGGGTGTCGTGGTGCGGGCAGCCGGGGAGGCGGCTCTTGCTCGGCCGGTTGATCTTCTGGTGCTCTCGCCAGGTGACGATGTGCAGGTAGCGCTTGTGGTCCGCCCCCTGGTAGCGGCAGATCAGGCCGGCGTCGGCGAGCTGGGCGAGGTCATCCTCGACATCGGCGGGGGTGTGGTCGGGGCGTAGGACCCAGAGCTGTCCGGTGATGATCGCGGCGTGGTCGCGGTGACGGCCCTGGTCGTCGGCCTGGGTGAGCAGGCCGAAGAAGGTGCGCTCGGCGGTCAGGGTGACGACGGCCAGGGACTCGGAGACGAAGGCTTCGGGCTTAATGGTGCGGATTCGTGCCAAGAGGGTGCGGTCCTCACTCGGTTGCCGGCGGGCGTGCAGCCGCGGCTCACCGTCGGTCGGGGCGGAGTGGGCGTAAGAGCAGGCCGGGGATCGGTTGTTCGCGCGGGCGCGCGGAGAACCGGTCGCGTTTCCTGGGGTGTCGTCAACACAGCCACACCCAGGTCGTACAAGTCCAGCCCAATGCGGCCGAATCTCTGACGGCAGAAAGGCTGCCGAGAATCGGGTGAAGAGGGCGGTGCGAAAACGGTAGGGCACGATCGACGGTTGACCAAATAGTTGCCCGGGATGCCGAGCCAGAAGCATCACATCGCCAAGCCGTTGACCGGCTCCCGACGGGAAGTTACAACACAACACCCCACGTCAGAGCGCCATCTGCGTGTCGAATGGCATTACGGAACCCGGACTCCGCAGATCGGTGAATCCCCCCGTGTCTTAACCGTGCGCGGCGCAACATAGACCACGATCGCCGGTTAACCAAACCGGCGAATGCGCGCTACAACTGGATTCATGGCAGCACGATCAATTGAAATCGGCAGCGCAGGAATGCGAGCCGCCCGAACCATCACACTCCTCCATGCCGAACGCGGCGTCGCCTAGCACGAGTTGGCTGCACAGGTGACCGCCCTCGCCCATCCCATGTCCAGCACGGTGCTGTCCTGCATCGAATGCGTTTTGCGCTGCTGTGACGTGGCCGAGCGGGTACAGCGCGAACGCGAAGCCAGCGGCTGGAGGACAGTCACGCGGCCGACCAAGTAGGCCGAGGTCAGCCTCCGCCGGGTTCGACACCGCACAACCCCATCCCTGAACGATCAACCGGCCAGCGCGGGATCCGCCGTCCCATGCCTGGCCAGAGAAGGACCTCTCCTTGCCCGGAAACGAACTTCCCCTCGCCCAGATAGCTCGGCTCCTGGATGTTCCCGAGGGGGCCCTGCGCACGCTCGTGACCCAGCGCCGCCCCGCCGACGGTGACACCACGCTCGTCGCGCTCACGGTTGAGGAGGCTGCCCGCCGCCTCGGCATTGGCCGCACCAAGCTGTACGAATACGTCTCCACCGGAGAGATCGCCTCGGTCAAGATCGGGAGCCTCCGGCGCATCCCAACGGAGGCGGTGAACGACTTCCTGACCCGCCAGCTCGGTGCGTCGGACTTCGGGGCGGCCGCGTGACCAAGTCCTTTCCCGCCAAGACCCGCCAGCCCAACGGTGCCTCCTCGATCTTCCAGGGCAAGGACGGTCGTTGGCACGGCTACGTCACCGTCGGCGTCAAAGATGACGGCACCCCGGACCGGCGCCACGTCAGCCGCAAGACCCGCCCCGAGGTCACCAAGGTCGTCCGCGACCTGGAGCGCCAGCGCGACAAGGGCACCGTCCGCAAGGCCGGCCAGTCCTGGACCGTGAAGACCTGGCTCACCCACTGGGTCGAGAACATCGCCGCCGCGCACGTCTCGGAGAACACGATCGACGGCTACCGGGTGGCGGTCTACCACCACCTCATCCCCGGCATCGGCGCCCACCGCCTGGAGAAGCTCGAACCCGAGCATCTGGAGCGCTTCTACAAGAAGATGCAGGACAACGGCAGCGCCGCCGGCACCGCCCACCAGGCGCACCGCACGATCCGCACGGCGCTGAACGAGGCCGTGCGCCGCCAGCACCTCACCTCGAACCCGGCCTCCATCGCCAAGGCCCCCAAGGTCGAAGAGGAGGAGGTCGAGCCGTACACGGTCGAGGAGGTCCAACGCCTCCTCGCCGAAGCGGGCAAGCACCGCAACACCGCCCGCTGGGTCATCGCGCTGGCCCTGGGCCTGCGCCAGGGCGAGGTCCTCGGCATGCAGTGGGACGACGTCGACTTCGAGCTCGGCGTCATCCGCGTACGCCGTGGTCGGCTGCGGCCCCGCTACAAGCACGGCTGCGGAGACCGCTGCGGACGCAAGCCCGGCTTCTGCCCCCAGAAGATCAACACCCGCCGCGAGACGAAGAACGCCAAGTCCCGCGCCGGCCAGCGACCCATTGGCGCCCCGGACGAGCTGCTCCAGCTCCTCCGGCAGCACCGCGAGGAGCAGGCCCGCGAGCGTGCCCGGGCTCGTGACTTGTGGACGGAGAAGGGGTACGTGTTCACGTCGCCCACCGGCGAGCCCCTGAACCCGAACACGGACTATCACAAGTGGAAGGAGCTGCTGAAGGCCGCTGGCGTCCGCGATGCGCGCCTCCACGATGCCCGCCACACCGCGGCGACGGTCCTGCTCATCCTCGGCGTCTCCGACGCGGTCGTCGACGCCATCATGGGCTGGGAGCCCGGCAAGTCCGCCCGGATGCGCCGCCGCTACCAGCACCTGACCAGCCGCGTCCTCAAGGACACCGCCGCCAAGGTCGGCGGCCTCCTGTGGGGCACGGACCAGACGGCGGGAGGTGCTGAGCCGGTAGTCGACCAGAGCCCCGTCCCCGCCGAGCTGGTGGTGCACGTCGCACGCCTCGGCGAGCGGCGCGTTCCCTTCCTCCACCGCGAGCACGCCGACGAGGTCGTCGAACGGTGGAGTGAGGACTGGCCCGACCACGCCGCCGAGGTCGAGCAGTGGGACCGCTGGCGCTGGGAACACCAGGGCCCCGGCGGCGCAAGCGCCATCCGCGACCGGGTGCCCGATCGGGCCGTGGTCTTCCATGCCCGAGCCCTGTTCCTCCCTGGCGGCGAGCGCGCGGAGGCTGGCGTCCCCGAACAGTGGTCGGTGCCGGCCTGGGAGTTCGAGACCGACCGCTACACCGGCCGCGCCTCGGCCTGGCGCACGGCCCGGCGCCCCGGCGCGGGCCAGGAGGTCGAGGCCCAGGTGCGGGGCACGGACAAGACCGCCGTGGAGGCGGCCTTCGCCGAGGCTTGTGCACAGGCTGTGGACCGCGCCCGGAACCCGGGGAAGTACGGCGACACCGACGAGTGGTAGCGCGCCGACGCCCTCCTGTTGAGGCCCCGAAAGCGGGGGGTTGCTAGGGCAGGAGTCCGCTCCTCCTAAGGAGACGACGGAGGAGCCAGGAGGGTATGAGGCGTCGAAGCCCGAAGCGGTAGGCAAGAGCGCGCTCCATCGTGGTGGCGACGTGCTGCTGGTTACCCATCCCGAAGCCGCCCAGGTTCATGCCAGCGGCTGTGGTGACGGGAGCCGCGTTCCAGGCGTCAGCGCAAGCCTGCTTGAACGGGGTATCGAGCTGCGTAAGGCAGTGGTCGAAGACCTCGCTGAGCACCGTGCTTTCCGTTGCGATCCAGGCGCGGGTCTCGGCGAGGCTTTCTTGGAGGTCGTGTCCAGCGGCGGCCAGAGTGGTGAGGACCTCGGGCTCGTCGCTGGTGCGGCGGCGTATCCGGTAGGGGTATTCGATGCGGGCGACGAGGAGTTTGACGGCGGCGGCATAGCGGTCGCGGCGGCTGGTGGCGCCGGTGCGCAAGCCGGTGAGGACGTGTCCGAGGGCTGCTGCGACCACGGAAGAGCCTAGGACGAGGAGGAGGACGCTCGTCATTGTTGTGGACGTCGCTGCCGGTGCGGTGAGGGGTGCCGAGCCCATCGGCGAGCCTCCTGCTCTGTCTCGGGGGTGCGCAGCGGGTGGCTGCCGTGGGCGGGTTGACCGTGCGGGGCGTCCTCAGCCGGCCAGGTGCCGGTACGACGCCAAGCCTCTTCGTATAGCAGATGCCGGTGGACGAGCGTGATCAATGGCTCCAGACCGTCCTCGGGAATCCATCGCAGGGCTGCATCGTCGCCGGGGTACTGCAGACACAGGTCCTGCAGAGGTGGCGGGTTGCGGTGTTTGAAGGCTCGGTTGGCGGAGTCGAGGGGGAAGGCGTGGACGGTGTGGTCGGGACGGATGACCACGCGTACGCGCTCGACCGGATAGTTCTCCCGTTCCAGGGCCGGGAGCGGGCGCAGAGCGAATTCGAGCAAAGCGGCTCCGCCGGGGCCGGTACGGCCGATCGCCTGCTCTACGCCGTAGATGGTGCTGGCGTGGAGCAGGTGGTTTGCGGCTGCGGCAGGGGCGGCGAGAACCTGATTCAGCGGGTACGCCATGACCGGACCGGACGGGAAGGCTGCTGTCCGCGCGGCGAGGGCACGGCGCGGCCGGTGGAGGTGATGCTGCCGGCCGCCAGGGCACGCAGGGCATCGGCGGCACTCTGAGTCTCGGCGGCCGGGAACGGGGTGCCGAGCAGGTCGTGCCAGATCTCGATGGCAGCGGCGTGTTGGCCGTCCTCTTCCAGACGCCGTGCCTCGGCCGCCCGGCGAGCAGCGGTGGCCAGGGCGGTGGCGTAGGCCGTGCGCTGCGCGATCGTCCAGTCGGCGGTGAGGTCGTCGACGCCGGTGGGGTCGAGTACCGGGCGCGTGACCGCTTGGGCAGCGTGGGCGAGAGTTACGGCCAGGGCCTGGGAGTGTTCGAGCGGGCCGGTGACGGCGTCGTAGGCGAGGGCTTCCCACAGAAGACCGCAGGTGTCGCCGAGGATGGCATGGTCCTTCTTGTAGGACTTCAGCATGCGGACCTGGTGGACGAATCGCCCGCCAGTGGCCTGGTTACGAGTGCTGGTGATCCTATTGAGCGTACGGGTGTTGCACCACTCCCAGATGTCATTCTCCCGGTCGGCGATGTAGACGATCTCGCCGGCATCCTCGTCGAGCGCGGGTACCAGGTCGAAGGTGAAGTCGAGATCGGGGAAGGTGACCTGGAGGGCGTGGGCGGGAGCGTCGTCCACGTCGAACTGGGCTTCGGGGTATTCGTCGGCAAGGGCCTCACGGATGAGGTGCATCGCATGGGCAGGTCCACCGGGCCGACGCAGGATCTCCTTCAGCCGCGGGTGCATCCGGATGACCATGTCGACGTCCTTGAGCGGCTTCAGCATCGTCTTGCGAGCGAAGCTGCCCTGCAGGAAGGTGCCGATGGCCAGACCGGCGCTCACCAGGAGGTCGGTGATGTCGTTGTGTCGCTCCTGGGCGCTCATGCGTTCGCGGGCGTCGAGGTTGAGTTCCTCGTCGAAGGCGTCGAATGCGCCCTTTGTGCTGCTGTTCATAGTGCCGTCGTGCTCGTTTCTACCGGCCTCAGAGATGGTGGTGCCCGGTGCCGGCGCCGGGTCCCGCAAGTTGTGGTGCGCCCGGTGCGGGCGCTTTCACTGAGGACAGACGACGTAACTCGGCAGTAGCGGGATGCGTGGGGCCGATGGTTCAGTCGCAGTCGCGGCAGCGTGCACTGGCACCGTCGAACATGGCCAGAGGGTGTACGACGAAGCAGGCGGTGCACTGCCGCTCGGAAACCTTGCGGTCGCAGCCACATCGACGGCAGTCGGGGCACGGGGCGGACTCGCAGCGGGCGCAGGCGGGGGCGTAGGAGGTGAAGTCCTCCCCACAGTGAGCGCAGGTGTACTCGGTGGGCTCGGGCCCGGTCTGCCGGGCGGAGGGCGCAAATGATTTCCAGGGGGCGAGGTCGGTGACGGCGATGGTGAGGAGGTAGCCGCCCATTTCTGCGGTCTGTAGGTACAGCTCCTCGCCGAGGATCCCGTCGCGGTAGGCAAGTCGTCCCCGTCCCTCGGTACGGCCGCCGCCGGACAGGGCAGTACGGAGAACGGGAACGTGACTCTGGTCACTGCCGCGGCGCAGTGGGGGCAGCCCGTGGGAGGCAGCGAAGGCCAGGGCTCCGTCAGAGTCGATAAGCAGGACATGGCCGGGGGCGGGGAGACGTTCGCTGGCTTTGACGCATGTCGCCATGCGGGAGGCGTTGCTGGACCGCCACAAGGCGACAGCGGCGTCGGCCGTAGGTCCGGCCTCAGTGATGTGCTGATCGGCGAGCGTCTGGGGCAGGAGGATGTCGGCGGCGAAGGCGTCGCACGCCGATTCCTCCAGGGTGGTGCCACCGTCGGGCTGGTCGAGCAGGACGTCCATGAGTTCCACCATGGTCTGCTGCAGGTGGTGGCCAAGCTCGTGGAGCGCGGTGAAATCGCGGCGGGCCAGGCTCGCGGAGGCGGCGACCGCGAGGACAGCAGGAGTACCGGCGAAATAAGCGCCGGAGACGCTGCATCCGTTGCCGGATCGCGCGTCGGGTATCTCCCTGACCTCCAGACCGGGCCACTGGCGCAGCTCGTGCAGGGCGCTGGCGCCCAGCCGCTGCATGGCATCGGCGTGGTCGCGACGCAAGACGGTCAGCATGGCCTCGGCCTGAGCTCGTGCTGCGGCGCGACGGAGATAATTCACTATTGACCCCCTCGACTGAGGTGGACGTCGAAAAAGCGGTCCACACGGGCGGGCCAGTCGGCCTCGGCAGGGCGTTCTTGCCTCGCTGCCAGGGCAAGGGTGGCAAAGAGCGCCTGCTTGCGAGCGTCGTCTTCAGTGGTGTTGGTGAGCTGCGCGAGGTGACGGATCTGCGCACGCCGAGCCGGACGGCTCAGCTCGTGCACCAGACGATCAGGAAGTGGCGGATTGGCGGCCAGAACGTCGTCCAGAGGAAGCCCCAGGACCGGTGCGAGGAGGCTGGCCTCGTGCGGGGTGAGCGGTGTCCTCGCACGTAGAAGGGCGAGGGCGCGGGGCGGCTCAATGCCCAGGTGCTCGATCAGGTCGGCGGGTCCCAGGCCGTGCTGCTTCAGCAGCACGGCCAGGTCGCCGCTGCCCTGTGGTGCCCAGTGCGCCGAAGTTAGCACTTCCATGACGTCAGCCAGGACGGCGCGGAATTCGGACGCCTGCGCTGCTGCGCTGGGGATGGGGCTGCCGTAGCGATACTCGGTCGGGGTCGGGGTCGGGGTCGGGGTTGGAGAGCCTTTGGCGTCCAGCGGGACGGACAGCTGGCTGACTTGCCGGTCCAGGACACACCAAGGAAGGCGGCTGCCCAGGCCGCACCACAACGCCAAGGGCTGTTTCAGGGTGGAGGCTGAGGCTGGCAGCAGCAATGTTTGCGAGTCGTGGAAGTGGGTCTCCAATGAGACCGGAAGGCCAAAGACGGCGGTGGCATCTACCGCAGTGACGGCCACGATCTCGACGACGTCGTCCCATACGGCACGCCAGATCTGTCCTGGACGAGGGTCGCCAGGGGTGGCCGCTGCTGTGGCGCGGACCTCTTGGGGAACGGCCAGCCGGGCTGTCGCAGCGCGCAGCCGCTCGTATGCGCTGCTCGATGGCTGACTCATCGGGCGGCCCCCAATCCCTCATGGCGGTCTGTTTCCACTATGGACAAACGACGTCACTCGCCGGACGTCAGGGGGGTTCCTCGCCCCGGCGCAGCAACGCTGCGACGACGTCGCCCGGGTTACTTCCGTCACTTGTCAGCGCCAGCCTGAGCTTTTCACGCAAGGCGTCCATGATCACTGACGCCTGGTTGCGTCCGAGCCCCAGCAGATTGGCGACCTCCGTTGGATTGTCGTCAAGGTGAGGCAGCAGTCGGCGTTCCTGTTGGGACATCGCTTCCCAGATTTCCCCCGCCACCGTCTCTGCCGCCACCGGATCGGCGTCCGTAGCCGAGTCGGCGACGGAGTCGATGAGGATGCCCTCGTCCGCGTAGAGGGGGGTGAACTGGGGAGGCGTGAGCAACTCGAAGCGGGCTTCGAGAACCTTGGCGAGATCCTCCTCCCGGACCGCTCCGCCGGCGGCCTCAAGGATCGCAACGAGTACCGTCATCAGGGCATGCTCGGTTTGCTTCGGGGTGGGCCCGGAGCGATTCCACGCGTTGATCCAAACCCCGTGTACGCCCCAAGCGGCCTGGACCAGTTCGTCGAGATCGCCCTGCCAGACGGCGTCGGGCGAATGCGAGACCAGGGTCCAGCGAGGCGAAGCGCCAGGTACCGCGCGGAACCGGTCGTCCTCGCCAAGGCGCGAGGCGAACCGTCGACGCAGTTTCCCTCGCTCGGTGCCCTTCGCCTGATCGATCAGGAAGTACCTGATCGACGTGAAGAACATCTTCTCCAGGGACGTGTCGTCGACCGTCTTCAGGAAGCAGTTCAAAAGGAACTGCTCCTCCTTCTTGCTGATCATCTCGAACAAGAGCTCGTCGACGGCCTCGTCGGTCCATGAGTTGTGCCCGTCGGGCGGTGGGAACCCCTGAGTCCGTGCCACTTGCCGGCCCACGCGCCGCAGCAGCTCAAGGCCAAGATCGCCTAGCTGGCCAAGTCGCGCCAGCTCCTCATGTGCCCCGCCCGCCATCAACCACCCGGCCTGATCTCGCGGACGCCTCGTCCGCACAGGCTTTACCCATACACCCTCTCCCGCTCAGCGGTAACCCGCCGCGCCAGGGGCCAGCGGCACGGCTTCACACCGCACCGGGCGCTCACCAGCAGGAACTGCAACCAAAACTGCAACCACGCACGAAGAAGGGCCCCACCGCGAACGGTGGGGCCCTTCGACATCGTGCCCGGTGAGGCACTGGCGGAGGATACGAGATTCGAACTCGTGAGGGGTTGCCCCCAACACGCTTTCCAAGCGTGCGCCCTAGGCCTCTAGGCGAATCCTCCGCCGGAAACATTACATGACGCAGAGGAGTGCTCGCGAACCCGTTCCCATCGGCCCGGAACCGGGGTCCGACCACCCCCCTGCATCGGGTAACCTGGGCGCAGCCCCTCACGTGGCGCTATCTGACTGAACTCCCCCAGGGCCGGAAGGCAGCAAGGGTAGGTCGGCTCTGGCGGGTGCGTGAGGGGCGCTTGCGTTGTGCGGGGACCTCGGGGTCTCGGGGCGGCTTCGATTGTCGGCGGGCCCCGATAACCTCGTAAGCGTGTCGTCCCTTGCGCTGTACCGCCGCTATCGCCCCGAGTCGTTCGCCGAGGTCATCGGGCAGGAGCATGTCACCGACCCGTTGCAGCAGGCCCTGCGGAACAACCGGGTCAATCACGCGTACCTGTTCAGCGGGCCGCGCGGCTGCGGCAAGACGACCAGTGCCCGCATCCTCGCCCGCTGTCTGAACTGCGAGAAGGGCCCGACGCCGACGCCCTGCGGTGAGTGCCAGTCCTGCCGCGATCTCGCGCGCAACGGGCCGGGGTCGATCGACGTCATCGAGATCGACGCCGCGTCGCACGGAGGCGTGGACGACGCCCGTGACCTGCGCGAAAAGGCGTTCTTCGGGCCGGCGAGCAGCCGCTACAAGATCTACATCATCGACGAGGCCCACATGGTCACCTCGGCGGGCTTCAACGCTCTGCTGAAAGTGGTCGAGGAGCCCCCGGAGCATCTGAAGTTCATCTTCGCGACCACCGAGCCCGAGAAGGTCATCGGGACCATCCGGTCCAGGACGCACCACTACCCGTTCCGTCTCGTGCCGCCGGGCACGCTCCGGGAGTACCTGGCGGAGGTGTGCGGACGCGAGGGCATCCCCGTCGAGGACGGGGTGCTGCCGCTCGTCGTGCGCGCCGGGGCCGGGTCCGTTCGTGACTCCATGTCCGTCATGGACCAGCTGCTCGCCGGCGCGGCCGAGGACGGTGTGACGTATGCCATGGCCACCTCCCTCCTCGGATACACGGACGCGTCGCTGCTCGACTCGATCGTGGACGCCTTCGCCTCAGGCGACGGCGCCGCGGCCTTCGAGGTCGTGGACCGCGTCATCGAGGGCGGGAACGACCCGCGCAGGTTCGTCGCCGATCTCCTGGAGCGGCTGCGGGACCTGGTGATCCTCGCCGCCGTTCCGGACGCGGGCACCAAGGGCCTGATCGACGCGCCCGCCGACGTCGTGGAGCGCATGCAGGCGCAGGCGTCCGTCTTCGGCGCCGCCGAGCTCAGCCGCGCGGCCGACCTGGTGAACACCGGACTGACCGAGATGCGCGGCGCCACGTCCCCGCGGCTCCAGCTGGAGCTGATCTGCGCCCGCGTGCTGCTGCCCGCCGCCTTCGACGACGAGCGGTCCGTGCAGGCCCGGCTCGACCGGCTGGAGCGCGGCGCGACGTTCTCGGCGGGCGGGCCGGCGCCCGCCATGGGATACGTCCCCGGTCCCGAGGCGCAGGCGCACGCCCCGGTGCCGCCCGGTGGCGGTCCCGCGGCGGCGCGCGCCGCCGTACGGCTCGAGGCGGCTCCGCCCGCACCGGCACCCGCCGCTCCGGTGGCCGCGCCCGCACCGCCGCCCGCAGCCGCGCCCGAGCCCGCCGCCCCTCAGGCGCCGCCAGCCGCCGAGCCCGCGCCTGCCCGTCCCGGCGCCTGGCCGGGCGCGACCGGTGGCGGCGGAGCCCCGGAGGCGCCGCGGCGGCCCGGCGGCTGGCCCACCGCCTCGGCCCCCGGCCAGGGCACATCCCCCGCCGCCTCTCAGCCACCGCGGACCCCGGAGCCCGCGCCCCCCGGCCCCGCCGCTGCCGCGCCCGCACCGGGCCCTGTCATGTCCCAGGGCGCCGGCCAGGTACGGAACATGTGGCCGGACATCCTGGAGGCCGTGAAGAACCGGCGCCGCTTCACCTGGATCCTCCTCAGCCAGAACGCGCAGGTGGCGGGCTTCGACGGCACCACGCTCCAGCTCGGCTTCATCAATGCCGGCGCCCGGGACAACTTCGCGAGCAGTGGCAGCGAGGACGTCCTGAAGCAGGCGCTCGCCGAGCAGTTCAACGTGCAGTGGAAGGTCGAGGCGATCGTCGATCCGTCCGGCGGCGCGGGCGGAGGGCCCGGCGGTGGCCAGTCCGGCTCCGGCGGTTACGGCGGCCAGTCCTCGGGCGGGTCGGGAGGCTACGGCGGGCAGTCCGGTGCCGGCGGCGGTTACGGCGGGCAGGGCGGCTACGGACAGAGCAGGCCACCCGCCGCCGCTCCGGCCCCGCCCGCCCCGGCGGCGCCCGCACCCCGGCCCGCCCCGTCGACTCCGTCCACGCCTCCTGCGGCGGCCGCGCCGCAGTCGGCCCCCGAGCCGGTCCGCCCGGCGGAGACGTACAGTCCGCCGCCGCCCCCACCGGTCTCGCCGGAGGACGACGTCCCGGAGGAGGACGACCCGGATCTCGTCGACTCGGCGCTCTCCGGGCACGATCTGATCGTGCGCGAGCTCGGCGCCACGGTCGTGGAGGAATATACGAACGAGTAGCGGGCCTGCCCTCGGAGGCCCGTACGACGCCGTGGGGCGCACGGCGGTTAGGCTTGCGCCCGTGAAGGTCCTCGTCATCGGCGGCGGCGCCCGCGAACACGCCCTGTGCCGCTCTCTGTCCCTCGATCCCGACGTCACCGCTCTGTACTGCGCGCCCGGAAACGCCGGTATCGCCGAGGTCGCCGAGCTGCACCCGGTCGACCCGCTGGACGGCCCGGCCGTCGCGCGGCTCGCCACCGTCCTCGGCGCCGAACTCGTCGTGGTCGGCCCGGAGGCGCCGCTCGTCGCCGGTGTCGCCGACCAGGTCCGCGCCGCGGGGATCCCGTGCTTCGGCCCGTCGGGCGCCGCGGCGCAGCTGGAGGGCTCCAAGGCCTTCGCCAAGGACGTGATGGCCGGGGCGGGAGTGCCCACGGCCCGCAGCTACGTCTGCACCACTCCTGAGGAGATCGACGAGGCGCTCGACGCCTTCGGCGCCCCGTACGTGGTCAAGGACGACGGGCTCGCCGCCGGCAAGGGTGTCGTGGTCACGAGTGACCTGGAGCAGGCCCGCGAACACGCGCTCGCGTGCGGCCGGGTCGTCATCGAGGAGTACCTCGACGGCCCCGAGGTCTCGCTCTTCGCCGTCACCGACGGCGAGACCGTCGTGCCCCTGAGGCCCGCCCAGGACTTCAAGCGCGCGCTCGACGGTGACGAGGGCCCGAACACGGGCGGCATGGGCGCGTACTCGCCGCTGCCGTGGGCCGACCCCAAGCTGGTCGACGAGGTCATGGACACCGTCCTCCAGCCGACGGTCGACGAGATGCGCCGCCGCGGCACGCCCTTCTCCGGGCTGCTGTACGCGGGTCTCGCGATCACGTCGCGCGGTGTGCGGGTCATCGAGTTCAACGCGCGCTTCGGCGACCCGGAGACGCAGGTCGTGCTCGCCCGGCTGAAGACGCCGCTGGCCGGAGTCCTGCTCGCCTCGGCGAACGGCACACTGGACACCCTCCCTCCGCTCACATGGCGTGACGACGCGGCCGTGACCGTCGTCATCGCGTCCCACAACTACCCGGGCACGCCGCGCACCGGCGACCCGATCGAGGGCCTCGACGAGGTCGCCGCCGAGGACGCGCCGCACGCGTACGTCCTGCACGCCGGTACCAAGCGCGACGGCGACGCGATCGTGAGCGCCGGCGGCCGGGTGCTGTCGGTGACGGCGACGGGCAAGGACCTGGCCGAGGCGCGCGAGCGCGCGTACCGCGCGGTGTCGCGCATCCGCCTGGAGGGCTCCCAGCACCGGACGGACATCGCCCGCGCCGCCGCGGAGGGCTGACCGGCGGGGCCGTTCCGGCTCCCGTACACGAGCGCACCTTCTTCCCGGACGGGGCCCGGCGCACAGCGCGCCGGTCCCCGTCCGTATGCCGGATCCAGTCGAACCGTGCGCGCCCGGCTCCGTCGAGCCATCGCCTCGTGCGGGAAACCGCCGGCCCCGCGCGTACGCCCGGTAACACCCGCTCGACCTGCGCTTCCACACCCCAGTCCGCTGCCGTCCGCCGCGTCCGATGCATTGCCCAAAGCCATTCCATCGAGTGATGGCTGAGCCATCCGGATGACGGTCGCCGAAGCCCCAACTAGGGTGCGGCGCAGGGGTTCCGGCACTTGGCCCACCGGCATTGCGATGTCAGTGGGCGGTGCCACAGTGGGGGAGTGACCAACACCGTCGCAGGGCAGAGGGGGTGACGTCCGGTCGTGACCGGTACCGCTATCGGGGAGTCGGTGGGCGCTCGTGGCGCCCGTTCCAAGGCCTTCGCCGTGCTGCGTGTCCGCGGTTGGGCGGCGGCCGTGGCGCTGCTCCCCGCGGCCGTCGCCGTGATTCTGCTGGCCGGCGGTGCGACGGGGAGGATGAGCGGTGGGGGCTGGGACACCGCGCGCTGGACGGTGACCGTGTGCGCTGTGGTCGTGCTGCTCGCGGCCTCTGCCGTCGCCGCGGTGATCGCCCGGGCCGCCCCCGCGCTCAGCCCGACCGTGGAGCTCCCGGAGCGCTCGGCCCCCGATCTGTACCGGCTGGTCCACGACCTGGCCGAGCGCCTCGACGTGCCCGCGCCGTCCGCGCTCGCGCTCACCCCCGACTGCGACAGCTGGCTCGAGGACCGTACGCACCCGGCGCACGCGATATCCGGGGCCAGGCGGCGCCCGGGCGAGGCGCCGGTCCTGGTCATCGGCTCGCCGTTCCTGTGGTGGATGCGGGTCGCCGAGCTGCGGGCGGTGCTCGGCCCGGTCGTCGCGGGCACCAGCCTCGCCGCCGACCCCGACATAGCCGCCGCCCGCCGGTTCGTGCGGGGCCTGGACGCGGCGGTCGCCGACGCGGCCGGCCCCGGGGGATGGTCCATACGCAGGCCGCTGTCCCTCGTGACCGGCCGGATAGCCCGGCTTCTGCTGCGCGGCTGTCAGATGCACGCGGCCGAGATGGAGCGCTGGGTCGCGGCCGCCGCGTCCGAGCGGGCACAGGGTGTGGACTATGGTCTGCGGATCGTCGCCCAGGAGCAGGTGGGCCTCGCCTACGCGGGCTGGGACCGGCTGCTGACCCGGGTCGCCCTGCCCGCCTGGCACATGGGCCGCTGGCCCTCGCGGCTGGACGCGGGCGTCGTGGCGGCGCTGACCGAGCTCTCCCGGCGTGACCGTCTCGCCGAGGGCTTCACCTCGCGGCTGGGCGAGCGTCCCGCCTGCGACCTGCTGGAGGAGCCCGGCACCGTGGACGAGGCGGCGTCGCTGCTGGCGGCGCGGCTGTTCCACGGCGGTCCCGCCGAGGGGCCCGACTGGTCCCCGGTGGACTGGCAGCACTATCCGCGCGAAGTCGTCGACCGCAAGTGGCGTACGGAAGCGGCCCGTATCCACCGGGTCCTCGACGAGCTGGGGGTGCCGCCCGCGACCGGGCCCGAGGGGCCGACCCTCGCCCGCGTGATCGAGCATCTGTCGCAGCGGCCCGGCGGTGCGGCGAGCGACGATCTCGCGGCCGCGCTCACCGCCCGTACGGCCCGCGAGGAGGCGGCACGTGAGCCGACGCGGGCCCAGGGCCGGCCGGCGGCCGCCCTGGACGGCGCGGGCGACGTGCTGGCCCTGTGGGGCGGGGACCCGCTGCCGCTGTTCCCGCTCCAGCCGCCGCGCAGCGGCCGTGACCTGCTCGCCGACCATGTCGTCGCGATGGTGTGCTGCACGGCGATCGACACCGTGGGGGCGGCGCCCGGCCTGGACTGGCTGGACGGCCCGGCGCTGCTGATCGACGGCCAGCGGCGGGCCGACCTCATGGCGCCCGTGCTGAGCCTGGTGGAGGACGGCGACGCGCAGCCGCTGCGCGTCTGGCTGGGTTCCCTCGGCGTCCGGCCGGAGAAGCCGGTGCGCCTCGGCTGAGCCGCGTCGGCGGCCTGCCACCCATGGCTTGCTCCGGCCCGTGGACCCCCTCATACGGAACGATCTCTTCTCCTTCACGTCTATTCGCGACGAACGGTGACGGAGTGCGTGCGTTATGTGATGTGCTGGAGACCGGCGCTGAACAGGTCGGCGCATCGACGATGTACCGGGGCACCGAGGGAGGGCGCAGCATGGGGGCGGAGCAGATCCGGCGATGGGAATCGGGCGCTCTCGCCCACGCCGTCAGCGATCCCTTCGGCCAGGGCCCGCTGCCCTGGCTGCGCGGCGGTGAGCACTACTTCGGCGACACCGGCCAGGTCGTCCCCTGGTACGCCGACCCGGCGCTGGCGCGCGGCGGCTCCGGACGCCCGCGCACCGCCGACGACGTACGCCGCCAGATCAAGGGCTTCGTGTCGCCCGGGGCCGCCGCGCCCGGCGAGGCGATCGATTTCCACATCACCGTGGACCCGCCGCAGCAGTTCTCGGTCGACATCTACCGCATCGGTCACTACGGCGGCGACGGCGCCGCCAAGATCACCACGAGTCCGCGGCTGTCCGGCATCGTCCAGCCGCCCCCGCTCACCGCCGACCGCACGGTCTCGTGCCATCACTGGTGGCTCTCGTGGCGGCTGCAGATCCCCTCGTACTGGTCGATCGGCGCGTACGTCGCCGTGCTGACCACCCTCGACGGCCACCGCTCCCACATCCCTTTCACGGTCCGCGACGACCACCCGGCCGACCTGCTGCTGCTCCTGCCCGACATCACGTGGCAGGCGTACAACCTCTATCCGGAGGACGGCCGCACCGGCGCGAGCCTGTATCACGCGTGGGACGAGAACGGCCGGCTCCTCGGCGAGGAGGACGCCGCCGTCACCGTCTCCTTCGACCGCCCCTACGCAGGGGCCGGCCTGCCCCTCCACGTCGGCCACGCCTATGACTTCATCCGCTGGGCCGAGCGGTACGGCTACGACCTCGCCTACGCCGACACCCGCGATCTGCACGCGGGCCGCATCGATCCCTCCCGCTACCGCGGCCTGGTCTTCCCCGGCCACGACGAGTACTGGTCGGCGCCCATGCGCCGCGCTGCCGAGACCGCCCGCGACCGCGGCACCTCGCTGGTCTTCCTCTCGGCCAACACCATGTACTGGCAGGTCGAACTCGCTTCCTCTCCGTCCGGTATGCCCGAGCGCCTGCTGACCTGCCGCAAGCGCCGCGGCCCCGGCAAACCGGCCCTGTGGCGCGAGGTCGACCGGTCCGAGCAGCTGCTGCTGGGCATCCAGTACGCGGGCCGGGTCCCGGAGCCCTCCCCCCTCGTCGTGCGCAACGCGGACCACTGGCTGTGGGAGGCGACCGGCGCGGGAGAGGGCGACGAACTGCCCGGTCTGGTCGCGGGCGAGGCCGATCGCTACTTCCCGCGCACCGCGCTCCCGGAGCACGTCAGCCGCATCCTCCTCGCGCACTCGCCGTACGAGGACGGCGACGGCGTGGTGCGCCACCAGGAGACGTCGCTGTACCGGGCTCCCTCCGGCGCTCTGGTCTTCGCGTCGGGGACCTTCGCCTGGTCACCGGCCCTGGACCGGCCCGGCCACGTGGACCCCCGCATCCAGCGCGCGACGGCCAACCTCCTCGACCGCATCTGCAAACGCGACTAGCGACGATCCGGCGCGTCCGGCACCCCTGCTCAGGAGACTCCCACCCGCATACGGGACAATCGGAGCCGTTGTACGTAACCACGGGGAGGAACCGTGTCCGGATTCGTCGAAAAGCCCGAGCCGATCCAGGTGCCCGGCCTGATGCACGTGCACACCGGCAAGGTGCGCGACCTGTACCGGAACGAGGCGGGCGACCTCGTGATGGTCGCCAGTGACCGCATGTCCGCCTACGACTGGGTGCTCCCCACGGAGATCCCCGACAAGGGCCGGGTGCTCACCCGTCTGTCCCTGTGGTGGTTCGAGCAGTTGCAGGACCTCGTCCCGAACCATGTGCTGTCCACCGGCCTGCCCGCCGGCGCCCCCGCCGACTGGGAGGGCCGCACCCTGATCTGCAAGTCGCTGAACATGGTCCCGGTCGAGTGCGTGGCCCGCGGCTATCTGACCGGCTCCGGCCTCGCCGAGTACGAGCAGACCCGTACGGTCTGCGGGCTGGCGCTCCCCGAGGGCCTGGTCGACGGCTCCGAGCTGCCGGCCCCGATCTTCACGCCGGCCACCAAGGCGGCCGTCGGCGACCACGACGAGAACGTCAGCTACGAGGAGGTCGTCCGCCAGGTCGGTGCGGAGACGGCCGCCCACCTGCGCCGCACGACGCTCGACGTGTACGCGCGCGCCCGCGACATCGCCCGTGAGCGGGGCATCATCCTGGCCGACACGAAGTTCGAGTTCGGCTTCGACGGGGAGACCCTGGTCATCGCGGACGAGGTGCTGACCCCGGACTCCTCCCGCTTCTGGCCCGCGGCTTCCTGGGAGCCCGGCCACGCGCAGCCGTCGTACGACAAGCAGTACGTGCGTGACTGGCTGACGTCCCCGGCCTCCGGCTGGGACCGCAGGAGCGAGCAGCCGCCGCCCGCGCTGCCGCAGGACGTCGTGGACGCGACCCGGTCCAAGTACCTGGAGGCGTACGAGCTGCTGACCGGGACGGCCTGGCAGTAACGGCACACGAAGAAGCCCCCGGCGAGATCGCCGGGGGCTTCTTCATCTGAGCGGACGACGAGATTCGAACTCGCGACCCTCACCTTGGCAAGGTGATGCTCTACCAACTGAGCCACGTCCGCATGCGCCGTAGCGCGGAGACCACTATACCCAAACTCGCGGCCGGGTGAGACATACGGCCGTACGGATCTCCGGCCAGTACCTCGCCGGACTCGCCTGAGGGGTGGACCGGTCGGCGGTGCCGGGGTCACGGGCGGGCCCAAGTGCCGGTCTCCGGACGACCGGAGGCGGTCACTCGGCGCCAGGGGCACGGTCGAGGGGTGCTGGGCGCTGAAGTCCCCTGTACGCCGATTTCTATGGCGACCGTCACACGGGAAGTCGCCCCGAATCGGAGAACGACGAAGGCCCTGGTCATATCGACCAGGGCCTTCGCTCTCTGAGCGGACGACGAGATTCGAACTCGCGACCCTCACCTTGGCAAGGTGATGCTCTACCAACTGAGCCACGTCCGCATTGCTGCCGCTCGGCTCTCACCGGGCGGTGCGTTCACCACTGTACCTGATCCACATCGGTGGACGGTAATAGTGGTGCAGAGCGGGTGACAGGAATTGCACACTGCGCCTTCCCCCTGGAAGGGGGATGTTCTGCTACTGAACTACACCCGCATGCTCGGTGGGCCGGACCTTTTCGGCCTTGCCCCTCGGCGTGCTCCAGACTCTAGCCGATCACCAGGGGTGCAGTGCAACTCGCTGCGCCGGCGCCCGCGTCCGGGCGCCGGCCTCCCGGGCCGACGGCTCAACTGGCCTCGCGGAACGCCTCATAGACGCGCTTGGGGATGCGACCCCGGGCCGGCACGTCCATCTTGCGCGACTGTGCCCAGGCGCGGACGGCGGCCGGGGACGGCTCGAGCGAGGTGTGCCGGTACGAGATGCGCGACTTGTCGCGCTTGGTGACGTTCGTCATCTTCCGGCCCGCTGCCACGTACGGGGCCAGGGCCTTGCGCAGTTTCTTTGCGTTGGACGTATTGAGGTCGATCTCGTACGACTTCCCGTCGAGGCCGAACATGACCGTTTCCGCCGCTTCTCCCCCGTCGATGTCGTCGGAGAGCGTGACCACTACTCGCTGAGCCACGGATATCGGTCCTTTCGCTGCGGTATCACCGGTTCTGACGTGCGGTGATACCGGCTTTTCGGCTACCGAGGGGCAATGCTGCTTTCCTCTGTATTCCTTTGTACAGCGCATGGCCACGCATTGTGAAGCCCCGGCAATTTTCTGCGCGTGTCCGCCACAAAGGCGTCAGGGATTCTTATCCCGGATTTCGCTGGGGGGTCCTGAGGTATCTACTCGCGTAGATTTTCTGGCCGGGTACGCTGAGGGAACCGCCCTCGCAACACACCACCGGGAGTGCCCGTGGCTCGCGTCGTAGTCGACGTCATGCTCAAGCCCGAGATCCTCGACCCCCAGGGACAGGCGGTGCAGCGTGCACTGCCCCGGCTGGGATTCGACGGGATCGCGGACGTCCGTCAGGGAAAGCGCTTCGAGCTGGAGGTGGACGGGCCGGTCGACGACGCCGCCCTCGCCCGCATCCATGAGATGGCCGAAACGTTCCTCGCCAACACCGTCATCGAGGACTTCGTCGTGAAGGTGGAGTCGTGACCACTCGTATCGGAGTCGTCACCTTTCCCGGGACGCTCGACGACCGGGACGCGCTGCGTGCCGTGCGCCTCGCGGGCGCCGAGCCGGTCTCGCTGTGGCACCGTGACAAGGACCTCAAGCAGGTCGACGCGGTCGTCCTCGCCGGCGGTTTCTCCTACGGCGACTATCTGCGCGCGGGCGCCATCTCCCGGTTCTCGCCGGTGATGGAGACGATCATCGAGCAGGCGAAGGCCGGTATGCCGGTGCTGGGCATCTGCAACGGCTTCCAGATCCTCACCGAGTCGCATCTGCTGCCGGGCGCGATGCTGCGCAACAACCATCTGCACTTCATCTGCCGCGACCAGAAGCTGCGGGTGGAGAACGCGGACAGCGCGTGGACCGCCGACTACGAGGCGGGGCAGGAGATCTCCGTACCGCTGAAGAACATCGACGGCCGTTACGTCGCCGATGAGCGCACGCTCGACGAGCTGGAGGCAGAGGGCCGTGTCGCCTTCCGCTACCTCGACGGCAACCCGAACGGTTCGCTGCGTGACATCGCCGGCATCACGAACGCCGCGGGCAATGTGGTCGGTCTGATGCCGCACCCGGAGCACGCAGTGGAGCCGTTGATCGGTACGGGCCGTACCGACGGGCTCGGATTCTTCACCTCGATCCTGAAGAAGTTGGTCGCAGCATGACCCTCGACACCGTCAAGCACGCAACCGAGACCCCCGAGGCCGACCAGCCCTGGAAGGAGCTCGGCCTCAAGGAGGACGAGTACGCGCGCATCCGCGAGATCCTCGGCCGCCGTCCGACGGGCGCCGAGCTCGCGATGTACTCCGTGATGTGGTCGGAGCACTGCTCGTACAAGAGCAGCAAGGTGCATCTGAAGCAGTTCGGCGAGAAGACGCCGGAGAACGACGCCATGCTCGTCGGGATCGGCGAGAACGCGGGCGTCGTGGACGTCGGCCAGGGTTACGCGGTCACCTTCAAGGTGGAGTCGCACAATCACCCCTCGTACATCGAGCCGTACCAGGGTGCGGCGACGGGTGTGGGCGGCATCGTCCGCGACATCCTGGCGATGGGCGCCCGCCCGGTCGCGGTGGTGGACCCGCTGCGGTTCGGTGCGGCGGACCACCCGGACACGAAGCGGGTGCTGCCGGGCGTCGTCGCCGGCATCGGCGGCTACGGCAACTGCCTGGGCCTGCCGAACATCGGCGGCGAGGTCGTCTTCGACGAGTGCTACCAGGGCAATCCGCTGGTCAACGCCGGATGCATCGGCGTGATGAAGCACGAGGACATCCACCTCGCCAAGGCGTCCGGCCCCGGCAACAAGGTGATCCTGTACGGCGCCCGCACCGGCGGTGACGGCATCGGCGGCGTCTCGGTCCTCGCGTCCGAGACCTTCGACGACACGAAGCCCACCAAGCGCCCCGCGGTGCAGGTGGGTGACCCGTTCCAGGAGAAGCTCCTGATCGAGTGCACGCTCGAGATCTTCAAGGAGAAGCTCGTCGCGGGCATCCAGGACCTCGGCGGCGCGGGTCTGTCCTGCGCCACGAGCGAGCTCGCCTCCGCCGGCAGCGGCGGTATGCGGGTCGAGCTGGACACCGTGCCGCTGCGTGATGCGACGCTCTCGCCGGAGGAGATCCTCATGAGCGAGTCGCAGGAGCGGATGTGCGCGATCGTCGAGCCGCAGCACGTCGAGCGGTTCCTGGAGATCTGCGAGAAGTGGGACGTCATCGCCACCGTCATCGGTGAGGTGACCGAGGGCGACCACCTGGAGATCTTCTGGCACGGCGAGCTGATCGTGGACGTGCCGCCGGGCACCGTCGCGCACGAGGGCCCGACGTACCACCGCCCCTACGCCCGCCCGTCCTGGCAGGACGCGCTGCAGGCCGACGACGCGAACAAGCTGCCCCGCCCGCAGGACGCGGAGGAACTGCGCGCGCAGGTCCTGAAGTTGGTGGCCTCCCCGAACCAGGCGTCGAAGGCGTGGATCACGGACCAGTACGACCGGTTCGTGCAGGGCAACACCGTGCTCGCCCAGCCCGAGGACGCCGGCATGGTCCGCATCGACGAGGAGTCGAACCTCGGTGTGGCGATGGCGACGGACGGCAACGGCCGCTACGCCAAGCTCGACCCCTACACGGGCGCGCAGCTCGCGCTGGCGGAGGCCTACCGCAATGTCGCCGCCTCCGGTGCCAAGCCGCTCGCGATCTCGGACTGCCTGAACTTCGGCTCCCCCGAGGACCCGGACGTGATGTGGCAGTTCGCCGAGGCCACTCGCGGTCTCGCGGACGGCTGTCTGCAGCTGGGCACGCCGGTCACCGGCGGCAACGTCTCGCTCTACAACCAGACCGGCGAGACCGCGATCCACCCCACCCCGGTGGTGGCGGTGCTGGGCGTGATCGACGACGTCAACCGCCGCACCCCGATCGCGTTCGCCGAGGAGGGGCAGCTGCTCTACCTCCTCGGAGACACCCGCGAGGAGTTCGGCGGCTCCGCCTGGTCCCAGGTCGTGCACAACCACCTCGGCGGGCTGCCCCCGCAGGTGGACCTGGACCGGGAGAAGCTGCTGGCGGAGATCCTGATCTCGGCCTCCCGCGACGGCATGATCGACGCGGCGCACGACCTGTCCGACGGCGGCCTGGTCCAGGCCGTGGTGGAGTCCTGCCTGCGCGGAGGCAAGGGCGCCCGCCTGGTCGTCCCCGACGGACTGGACGCCTTCACGTTCCTGCTCAGCGAGTCGGCCGGCCGCGCGGTCGTCGCCGTCCCGCGCAGCGAGGAACTCCGCTTCACCGACATGTGCGGCGCCCGCGGCCTGCCCGCCACCCGCATCGGCGTCGTCGACGGCGACACGGTCGAGGTCCAGGGCCAGTTCAGCATCCCGCTGAACGAACTCCGCACCGCGCACGAGGAGACCATTCCGGGTCTGCTCGTCTGAGACGCGTGCCCCGAAGCCCCCGCCCGGTCCGACCGGGCGGGGGCTTCTGCGGTGCCTGCTCGAGGGAAGGCCGCTCGCCCAGTGCGGCGCGGGGCAGGTGTGCGCGGCGATGGCCAGGAGTGCACCGTCGAACGGCCCCGTGTCGTACCCACCCCGTAAGGTCGGCGTCATGCCACCGGCCAAGAAGCGTCTGCGTACGTACGACTCCGCCAAGGTCCGGGCCGCCGTGCTGGCCCAGTTCGGGCATGTCCGGGACGCCGCGGCGGTGCTGACGCCCCAGCAGCTGGAGCTGCCCACCCGGCTCGGGGACTGGACCGTACGGGAGCTCGTCGCACACCTCGCCATGGCGGTCGGCGCCGTTCCCCACTACCTCGCGCTGCCCGAGCCGGCCCGGCAGGACGTCGCGCTGCTCGACTGGCCGTTCGCGACGGTGACGGCCGCGGGGCAGGTCGACCTGGACACCCGGGAGCTGGCCGGCGGTGACCTCGGCGAGCTGTACGCGCGCACGGCCGAGCGCGTCGGCGAGGTGCTGCCGCTCGTGTCGGACGAGCGGCTGGTGCCGACGCGGTTCGGGGCCATGCGGCTCGGGGACTTCCTCGTCACCCGCACCGTCGAGCTGGTCGTCCACACCGACGACCTGGCCGACGCGACCGGCCTGGACGTCCCGTACGACCGGCAGGCGCTCGCCGCCTGCACCCGCCTGCTCGCCGACGCGCTCGCGGTCAAGGCGCCCGGGGCGTCGACGGAGGTGCGGATTCCGCCGTTCGCCGTCGTCCAGTGCGTGGAGGGCCCCCGGCACACGCGGGGGACGCCGCCCAATGTCGTCGAGACCGACCCGCTGACCTGGATCCGGCTCGCCACCGGGCGCACGGGCTGGCGGGAGGCGCTGGAGACCGCGCAGGTCAGCGCGAGCGGGGAGCGCGCGGACCTCGGGGGGCTCCTGCCGATCCTCGCCTGACCGGCGGTCCGGCGGAACCGGCCACGGGGCAGCCCCGTCCCAGGGATATGCGCTACCAGCTGAGCATTCCTGTCACCGCCCTGGCCCTTCTGGCCCTGGCCGCCTGCGGCACGGAGCAGGGAGGCGGGGCCGGCAGCGGCGACACCGTGGCACCCGACGTTCCTCTCACCGGCGTGCGCTGGTCCGTGGAGAGCGTGAGCGTCGACGGCACGAAGACCGCTTCCCCGTCCGACGCCTATGTGGAGATCACCGACGCGGGCCGGGCGCAGGGCAACTACGGCTGCAACCACTTCGGCGCCGACATCACGGTCGAGGGCGACACCGTGACGGTCGGCCCCGGCGAGGTGACCGAGATGGCCTGCGACAAGAAGATCCAGGGCTTCGAGGACGCCCTGCGCGCCGCGTTCTCCGGCAAGCTCAAGGCGAAACTCACCGACGGCAGGCTCACCCTCACGACCGAGAAGGGCGACACGATCGCACTGACCGCCGAGCGGCCCTCCCCGCTGATCGGCACCAAGTGGACCGTGGACTCCCTGGTGGCGGACGAGACGGCCACCTCCCTGCCCGCCGGCACCGAGGGCAAGGCGCATCTGACCATCGCCGAGGACGGGACCGTCGGCGGCAGCCTCGGCTGCAACCGTTTCACCAGCACTGCGAAGGTCTCCGGGGACTCGATCACCTTCGGCCGCCTCGCCTCCACGCGGAAGCTGTGTCCTGGCCCGGTGATGGATCTGGAGCGCGAGCTGGTCCAGGTCCTGAAGCAGGGGACGGTGAAGTACGAGGTGAAGCACCGCGCCCTGACCCTCACCGCGTCCAACGGCAAGGGTCTGGCGGCGTACGCGGACATGCGCTGATCGGCCGGATCGCGCCGGACAGCAGACACGGGGCATATCCGTCACAACCGGGCGTCGACGGGGTGCCGGGAAGGGCGGGAGAGGGGCCGGGCGGCGCCCGGAATGTCGGAGAATGCTCCCCGCTGTCAGCGGGGAGCGATGTGAACTAGCGCACGCGGCCACAGGTGGCGCTCGCGACACCGGCCAGTTCGGCGTGGCGGCACTCCACGCGTGGGACCACACGGTCACCGCCGGGCTGCACGGCCCAGGAGCTCGGCCGTGACCGGCCAGGTGCGTCAACGATCGTCCCGGCATGCGGACGCCGGAATGGACGATTTGGCGATCTTCTCAAGCCGCCCCGACGGCGGTACGGGACTGCGGATTCCTGCCTCCGGCGCTGCGTGGAGGCCGCTCGGCGGACTCCCGGAATGGGGTTGCGAGGCATCCCCAATTCGGACCAGTGGTCGATCTCGCCTACACTCGGTTGCGTGCCACGTGGTGACGGACGACTCAACCACGACCTGCTCCCCGGTGAGAAGGGCCCCCAGGACGCTTGCGGCGTCTTCGGTGTCTGGGCTCCGGGTGAAGAGGTCGCGAAGCTCACTTACTTCGGGCTCTACGCCCTCCAACATCGAGGCCAGGAATCCGCGGGAATCGCGGTCAGCAACGGCTCTCAGATCCTCGTCTTCAAGGACATGGGCCTCGTGTCCCAGGTCTTCGACGAGACCTCTCTCGGCTCCCTGACCGGTCATATCGCGGTCGGTCACGCCCGCTACTCGACCACGGGCGCCTCCGTGTGGGAGAACGCGCAGCCGACCTTCCGGGCCACGGCCCACGGCTCGATCGCGCTCGGCCACAACGGAAACCTGGTCAACACGGCGCAGCTGGCCGAGATGGTCGCCGAGCTTCCCAAGGAGAACGGCCGGGCCACCCAGGTCGCCGCGACCAACGACACCGATCTGGTCACGGCTCTGCTCGCCGGACAGGTCGACGAGGACGGCAAGCCGCTGACGATCGAGGAGGCGGCCGCCAAGGTCCTTCCCGACGTCCGGGGCGCCTTCTCGCTCGTCTTCATGGACGAGGGCACCCTCTACGCGGCCCGTGACCCCCAGGGCATCCGCCCGCTGGTCCTCGGCCGTCTCGACCGCGGCTGGGTCGTCGCCTCGGAGAGCGCCGCTCTCGACATCTGCGGCGCGAGCTTCGTCCGCGAGATCGAGCCCGGCGAGCTCATCGCCATCGACGAGAACGGCATCCGCACCTCTCGCTTCGCAGAAGCGAAGCCCAAGGGCTGTGTCTTCGAGTACGTCTACCTGGCGCGTCCCGACACCGACATCGCCGGCCGGAACGTCTACCTCTCCCGGGTCGAAATGGGCCGGAAACTGGCCAAGGAAGCCCCCGTCGAGGCCGACCTCGTCATAGCGACGCCGGAGTCCGGTACGCCCGCCGCGATCGGCTACGCCGAGGCCAGCGGCATCCCGTACGGCTCCGGCCTGGTGAAGAACGCCTACGTCGGCCGCACCTTCATCCAGCCCTCGCAGACGATCCGCCAGCTGGGCATCCGCCTGAAGCTGAATCCGCTGAAGGAAGTCATCCGCGGCAAGCGGCTGGTCGTCGTGGACGACTCGATCGTCCGCGGCAACACCCAGCGGGCCCTGGTCAAGATGCTCCGCGAGGCCGGCGCCGCCGAGGTCCACATCCGGATCTCGTCCCCGCCGGTGAAGTGGCCCTGCTTCTTCGGCATCGACTTCGCCACCCGCGCCGAGCTCATCGCCAACGGCATGTCGATCGAGGAGATCGGCAAGTCGCTGGGCGCCGACTCCCTCGCGTACATCTCCATCGACGGCATGATCGAGGCGACCACCATCGCCAAGCCGAACCTCTGCCGCGCCTGCTTCGACGGCGAGTACCCGATGGAGCTGCCCGATCCCGAGCTGCTCGGCAAGCAGCTCCTGGAGACCGAGCTTGCGGGTGGCGCCGACGCCGCCGACGCGCTCCGTCGCCCGTAATCCCCGCTCCAACGCAGTCACGACACGAAAGCTCTCAACCTCATGAGTGAGACCACCGGTGCCAGCTACGCAGCCGCGGGCGTCGACATCGATGCGGGTGACCGCGCTGTCGAGCTGATGAAGGAGTGGGTGAAGAAGACGCAGCGCCCGGAGGTTCTGGGCGGTCTGGGTGGCTTCGCCGGCCTCTTCGACGCCTCGGCCCTGAAGCGTTACGAGCGTCCGCTGCTGGCGTCCGCGACGGACGGTGTGGGCACGAAGGTCGACATCGCCCGGCGGATGGGCGTGTACGACACGATCGGGCACGACCTGGTCGCGATGGTCATGGACGACATCGTGGTGTGCGGCGCGGAGCCGCTGTTCATGACGGACTACATCTGTGTGGGCAAGGTGCACCCGGAGCGGGTGGCCGGGATCGTCAAGGGCATCGCCGAGGGCTGTGTGCTGGCCGGTACGGCGCTGGTCGGCGGTGAGACGGCCGAGCACCCGGGTCTGCTGGGGCCGGACGACTTCGACGTGGCCGGTGCGGGCACGGGTGTGGTGGAGGCGGACCGGCTGCTGGGTGCGGATCGTATCCGGACGGGTGACGTGGTCGTGGCGATGGCGTCGTCGGGGCTTCACTCCAACGGGTACTCGCTGGTGCGGCATGTGCTGTTCGACCGGGCGGGGATGTCGCTGGAGCAGCAGGTCGAGGAGTTCGGCCGGACGCTGGGCGAGGAGCTGCTGGAGCCGACGAAGATCTACTCGCTGGACTGTCTGGCGCTGACCCGGACGACCGAGGTGCACGCGTTCAGCCACATCACCGGCGGCGGGCTCGCGGCGAACCTGGCGCGGGTGATCCCGGACGGTCTGCACGCGGTGGTGGACCGCTCGACGTGGGCCCCGGGCGCGGTGTTCGACCTCGTCGGCCGGGCCGGCGACGTGGAGCGGCTGGAGCTGGAGAAGACCCTGAACATGGGCGTCGGCATGATGGCCGTCGTCCCGGCGGAGTCCGTCGAGGTCGCGCTGACCACCCTCGCCGACCGCGGCGTGGACGCCTGGGTCGCGGGCGAGATCATCGAACGCGGTGACCGTGCCACGGGTGCCGAGCTGACCGGCGAGTACGCAAGCTGAACAGCACAGAACCCGGTCCGGGGCAGGCCCCGGACCGGGTCGGTGAGTACAGCGTCAAGCGCCGCGGCGCTGTGACGACGGGCCGGACTCGTCGTCCTCGTCCTCGTCGTCGTTGTACATGTCCGCGTACCGCGCGTACGGGTCGTCTTCCTCGTCGTCGTCCTCGAACGGCTCGCCGTTCGGCGGCTGGCTCGAAATCGGACTCGAAGTCGATGCGCCCAGCTCGTTGGCCAGACGCGACAGGTCAGTCCCGCCGCTGTTGTACTTCAGCTGGCGGGCGACCTTTGTCTGCTTGGCCTTGGCCCGGCCGCGCCCCATGGCTCGACCCCCTCGGTGACGGGGCTCGACGGCCCCAGAGTCTTGACACGCGTTCATGAGTCGGAACGGGCTCTCCGTGAAGAGCTCGGTCCGTAGGGCTTCAACGGTACCTGCTTCCGCGGCCATACGGTACGCCGCCCGCATGAGGTGCCGCTTCACACGACCCGCGAGGCGCCCCGTCCTCGCTGGTCAACTGCGATTTTAACCTCTTCCTGGCGCCCGACCCGCCGACCGGGGTGAGTCTTGTCTCCCCCGGACGGGCGGGCCGGGCGGGTGCCCGGGTCAGCGACGGCGGGCGTCGGCCATGCGCTGCTCGGCGATCCGGTCGGCCGCGGCGGCCGGCGGAATGCCGTCTTCCTTCGCACGTGCGAATATCGCCAGCGTGGTATCGAAGATCTTCGACGCCTTCGCCTTGCACCGGTCGAAGTCGAAGCCGTGCAGCTCGTCGGCGACCTGGATGACGCCGCCGGCGTTCACCACGTAGTCGGGGGCGTAGAGGATCCCGCGGTCGGCGATGTCCTTCTCCACGCCCGGGTGCGCGAGCTGGTTGTTCGCCGCGCCACAGACGATCTTGGCGGTCAGCGCCGCCACGCTGCCGTCGTTCAGGGCGCCGCCGAGAGCGCAGGGCGCGTAGACGTCCAGGCCCTCGGTGCGGATCAGGGTGTCGGTGTCGGCGACCGCGGTGACCCCGGGGTGCTTGTCGAGAATGCGGCGCACGGACTCCTCGCGCACATCGGTGATCACGACCTCGGCACCGTCGGAGAGCAGGTGCTCGACCAGGTGGTGGCCGACCTTGCCCACGCCGGCGACGCCGACCTTGCGGCCGCGCAGCGTCGGGTCGCCCCACAGGTGCTGGGCCGAGGCGCGCATGCCCTGGAAGACGCCGTACGCGGTGAGCACGGACGAGTCGCCCGCGCCGCCGTTCTCGGGGGAGCGGCCGGTGACCCAGCGGCTCTCGCGCGCGACGACGTCCATGTCGGCCACGTAGGTGCCGACGTCGCAGGCGGTCACGTAACGGCCGCCGAGGGAGTCGACGAACCGGCCGTAGGCCAGCAGCAGCTCCTCGGACTTGATCTGCTCCGGGTCGCCGATGATCACGGCCTTGCCGCCGCCGTGGTCCAGGCCGGCCATGGCGTTCTTGTACGACATGCCCCGGGAGAGGTTCAGCGCGTCGGCGACGGCCTCCTCGTCGGAGGCGTACGGGTAGAAGCGGGTGCCGCCGAGGGCCGGGCCCAGGGCGGTGGAGTGGATGGCGATGACGGCCTTCAGGCCGGAGGCGCGGTCCTGGCACAGCACGACCTGCTCGTGCCCTCCCTGCTCCGATCGGAACAGAGTGTTCAGTACATCGACCGGAGCGCCGGTTACATCGGTCACGGTGGTGACTCCCAAGTACGAAGCGGCGGATGCGGACCCTCCTGCGGGTGGGGAAAGTCCGGTTGGGCAAGAGAGTAAGTCCTCACCCAGCGTAGATCCGACCCGGTGCCGAGGATCACCCTCCGTCGGAGTACGCACATGGAAGGATCTGCGGCATGCCGGCGCTGTCATCGGTCCTTGTCCCGTACGCGGCCTACCTGCGGATCTACGAGCCGCTGGCGGCCTTCCCCGAGCCGGAGCGCAGCCACTGGGCGCGCTACGCGCGCAGGGAGGACACCCCGACCGTCCAGGACGAACTCCGCCGCTCCCTGGCCGACTTGCTGCCGACCCCGCCCGTCGCGGTCCGCGTCCACGAGAGCGCGGACGCCTTCGTGACCGATGTCGACGGCGTGGTGTGCGTCTGCCCGTGGCGCACTCGCCTGCGCGGCTGGCTGGCCCTGGAGGAGCTGCCCGCGCAGCTGCCCGGCGCGCTCCTGGACGCGGCGCTGCCGCCGGTCGTGCGCGAGCAGGCCGCCGCCGACTTCGCACAGTGGCGCGAGGAGAACCCGGACGCCCGCCCGTGGATCAGGACGGCCGTGTGGGGGGTGCCCGTGGGCTGGTTCGTGCTCTTCGCCGACGAGGAGCGCGAGTACACGGCCACCGCGCCCTCGCTGCGCTACCGGACGCCCATGGTCCAGGCCCGTCGGCGGCTGGCCCGCGGGCTGCGGACGCTGCGGGAGGAGATCGACGAGGGGGCGCTGACCGAGAGCCTGGTGGACGTGGGGCGGTGGCTGGAGGAGTTCCACCCGCGATCACTGGTCGAGCTGGACTACGGCGGTCTGGTGCACGCGCTGCCCGGCGAGCTCCTGGCGGCGGACCGGTCGGCGGCGGACGCGG
Organism: Streptomyces sp. NPDC002867; assembly: GCF_053591895.1. Classification (NCBI taxonomy): domain Bacteria; kingdom Bacillati; phylum Actinomycetota; class Actinomycetes; order Kitasatosporales; family Streptomycetaceae; genus Streptomyces; species Streptomyces sp. NPDC002867. The sequence goes on from NZ_JBSFUR010000025.1 coordinate 60,232, forward strand.
CGGAGGGGATCGCGGCGCTGCGGGCCGGGGACGGCGAGGGCGCGGCCGAGGCGTACGGGCGTCTGACGGAGCGTTGGAGAGCCGTGAGGGATCGTCAATTCGCGAACTGACGGAGGCGGGCAGCGACGGCGGCGGCCGGGAGGGGACGTAGGTCCCGATCCGGGCTATTGCCTCAAGCGTGATGGATTGCACTAACCGCCCCCTTGCGTCCATCGCCCACCCTCGTGTCAAAATAGGACAAGGAGTCCGGGGAGGGTTCCTTCCGTCCAAGTAAGGGCGGATTGCTCAGCATTGCACGCTATGGGGGGTCTGAGGACTCCTGATCGCTCTGTGACTGATCGTCACTGTGACGTGACTGTCCGTTATGGCATGGTCCATCGGCCTTCCGCCGCTGATGGACACCTGAGAGGGCAATTCCATCGGTTTGGCCGACGTGGCTGGACAGATGGTGTAGTTGTAGTGCCGAGGACAAGCCGTTCGTCCTATAACCGACTCGGCCCGCGTCCGCCATTTCGGGCAACGCGGGTCAAGGTGCAGAATTTAGAGGAAAGAACCGAGAAGGTTCGGTTCTCCCGAGGAGGCCGCTCATGACCGCTCGCACCCCTGATGCCGAGCCGCTGCTGACCCCGGCTGAGGTCGCCACGATGTTCCGCGTGGACCCGAAGACGGTCACCCGCTGGGCTAAGGCGGGCAAGCTCACGTCCATCCGCACGCTCGGTGGACACCGCCGTTACCGCGAGGCAGAGGTCCGCGCACTGCTTGCGGGTATCCCGCAGCAGCGCAGCGAGGCCTGAACACCCCGCTTGACCGGGCATTTCCTGGGCCCCCACCCTGGATGAGCCCACCACTGGCTCCACAGACGCGCGTCTGCCCCAACAGGCCTTCGTCTTCGATCGCGCTGGACTCCGCCGGGTCCAGCGCGATCTTTTTTGTGCGCCGGGGCCGGCTGTTGCCGGGGTGACGCATGACATCGGTGTCGACGCCTGGGACCCCTGGGGGAGTGGTGCAATGGCACATATTAAATCGGCCCCTTGTAGGAAGGGGCTAAATACTGCGGTTCAGGAAATCCGTTCGGTGACACCCGTCACAGTGCGCGACTCTTGCCAAAACCCGGAACGCCACCCAATCGGCCGCGCTGTGGCGGGCGTTGGTCACTCCTCGGTGGCTTCCGGAGCGGGGTCGGATGCGGCCGGCCCGGGCTCCGGATCGGGGCGCTCCATGGCCAGGCGCAGGAGCCGATGGCAGACGGGGCAGCTCCTTGTGAGGTGGCGGTAACTCGTGGCGGCCGCCAGATGGGCGCGCAGGAGCGCGCGTGTCTCGTGCCGCCTTGCCGCAGACGCCGCCATGTACGCCACCCCCTGGACCCTGGGTACCGGCGGCGGATGACGCCGTCAAGACGGCACGGGCGTGCGGACGGCAAAGAGGCCCGCGTCGACGCGACGCGGGCCTTCACGCGAACAGGCGCGGTCCCGAGGGGATTCGCCGTGTCCGGCTGCGGCTTCTCCCCTGCCTTCGGCGGGGACACAGTGGAGCGGGCTCCGGCGTCCGGGCATGACGAAGGCCCGCATCGAGGTGATGCGGGCCTTCGGTCAATCGCGCGGTCCTGACGGGATTTGAACCCGCGGCCTCCACCTTGACAGGGTGGCGAGCACTCCAAACTGCTCCACAGGACCAGGTTTCGCGGCCGGACACTCCTTGGCCGCGAGAGAGACTGTACAGCAGGTTCGCTGGTCAGGTCGAACTCACCCAGGGCGAGCGGGCCGTCACGGTGCGGCCGCGTCGATCGCCTTCACGATCCGCTTGTCCGAGACGGGATACGCCGTGCCCAGCGCGTGCGCGAAGTAGCTCACCCGCAGCTCCTCGATCATCCAGCGGATGTCCAGAACCTCCTGGGGCACCGGCCGGCCCTGGGGCAGCTGCTCCAGCAGCCAGGCGTACTCGTCCTGCATCTCGTGGACCTTCTCCATGCGCGTGGTGTCGCGCTGGACGGCCGTCGGCATCTGCTGGAGCCGGCGGTCCACGGCGATCAGGTAGCGCATCAGGTCGGGGAGCCTGCGCAGGCCCGTGCGTGTCACGAAGCCGGCCGGTACGAGGGCCGCCAGCTGCTGGCGCACGTCCTGGACGTTGTTGATCAGGGTCAGGCTGTTCGTGGCCTTCAGGCGCCGCTCACAAGCCTGCCAGGCAGCAAGGATCTGCTGCACCTGGTCGATCGTGCGGACGGTCAGGTCCACGAGGTCGGCGCGGACCTTGTCGAACAGCTTCCGGAACGATTCCTCGTCCCAGGCCGGTCCGCCGTGGTCGGCGATGAGCCGGTCCGCCGCCGCCATGGCGCAGTCGTCGAACAGCGCCTGGATCGAACCGTGCGGATTGCGGGACAGCGCCAGCTTCTGTTGGTTGGTCAGCCTGTCGGAGGCGAACTTCGCCGGGTTCACGGGGATGTTCAGCATGATCAGGCGGCGGGTGCCCTGCCACATCGCCTGCGTCTGCTCGGCCTCGGTGTCGAAGAGCCGTACGGAGACGCTGTCGCCCGAGTCGACGAGCGCCGGGTACGCCTTGACCGGCTGGCCGGCCCGGCGTGTCTCGAACACCTTCGTCAGCGTGCCGATCGTCCAGTCCTTCAGGCCGGTGCGCTCCAGCGACTCGCCCGACGGGCCGGACGAGGCGGCGGCCTTGGACAGGGCCTGGCGGGCCTTGGGCCGCAGCGCCAGCCGCAGCGCCTCCAGGTCCTTGTCCTCGGCGAGCTTCTTGCGGCGCTCGTCGACGATCCGGAACGTGATCTTGAGGTGGTCGGGGATCCGGGAGAGATCGAAGTCGTCCGCCTTGACGGGAACGCCGACCATCCGCTGGAGCTCACGCGCCAGAGTGCCGGGCAGCGGCTCCTGCAGGGGGACGGCCCTCTCCAGGAACGCCTTCGCGTAGTTCGGCGCCGGCACGTAGTGGCGGCGGACCGGCTTGGGCAGAGAGCGGATCAGCTCGGTGACGACCTCTTCGCGCAGGCCAGGGATCTGCCAGTCGAAGCCCTCGTCGGTGACCTGGTTCAGCACCTGGAGCGGGATGTGCACGGTGACGCCGTCGGCGTCCGCGCCCGGCTCGAACTGGTACGTCACACGGAACTTCAGCCGGCCCTGCCGCCACGAGTCCGGGTAGTCGTCCTTGGTGACCGCGCCGGCCTTCTCGTTGATGAGCATCTCGCGCTCGAAGTCGAGCAGGTCCGGCTGCTCGCGGCGCTTGTGCTTCCACCAGGAGTCGAAGTGGGCACCGGACACGACGTGTTCGGGGACCCGCTGGTCGTAGAAGTCGAAGAGCGTCTCGTCGTCCACGAGGATGTCGCGGCGGCGGGCGCGGTGCTCCAACTCCTCGACCTCGGTCAGGAGTTTGCGGTTGTCCGCGAAGAACTTGTGGTGCGTGCGCCAGTCGCCCTCGACGAGAGCGTTGCGGATGAACAGGTCGCGGGAGGTCTCCGGATCGATGCGCCCGTAGTTCACCTTGCGCTGGGCGACGATCGGCACGCCGTAGAGCGTCACCTTCTCGTACGCCATGACGGCCGCTGCGTCCTTCTCCCAGTGCGGCTCGCTGTACGTGCGCTTCAGCAGATGGTGGGCGAGCGGCTCGATCCACTCCGGCTCGATCTTCGCGTTGACACGGGCCCACAGGCGCGAGGTCTCCACGAGCTCGGCGGACATGACGAAACGCGGCGGCTTCCTGAAGAGCGCGGAGCCCGGGAAGATCGCGAACTTGGCGTTCCGCGCACCCAGGTACTCGTTCCTCGCTGCGCTCTTCCCGCCCTCCGCCCCGGCGGTCTTGACGTCCTTCATGCCGACGTGCGAGAGCAGGCCCGAGAGCAGGGACACGTGGACGGACTGCTCCGGGGCGTCCTCCTCGTTGACGTGGATGCCCATCTGCCTGGCGACCGTGCGCAGCTGCGAGTAGATGTCCTGCCACTCGCGGATGCGCAGGAAGTTCAGGTACTCCTGCTTGCACATGCGGCGGAAACTGGAGGAGCCGCGTTCCTTCTGCTGCTCGCGGACGTAGCGCCACAGGTTGAGGAAGGCGAGGAAGTCGCTCGTCTCGTCCTTGAAGCGCGCGTGCTGCTGGTCGGCCTGCGCCTGCTTGTCGGCCGGGCGCTCGCGGGGGTCCTGGATCGACAGCGCGGCCGCGATTACCATGACCTCGCGCACACAGCCGTTCTTGTCGGCCTCGATGACCATCCGGGCGAGCCGGGGGTCGACCGGGAGCTGGGACAGCTTGCGGCCGAGCGGGGTGAGCTTCTTGCGGGGGTCCTTCTCCGCGGGGTCGAAGGCCCCGAGCTCCTGGAGCAGCTGCACGCCGTCGCGGATGTTGCGGTGGTCCGGCGGGTCGATGAACGGGAACTTCTCGATGTCGCCGAGCCCGGCCGCGGTCATCTGGAGGATGACGGACGCGAGGTTGGTGCGCAGGATCTCCGCGTCCGTGAACTCGGGGCGTGAGAGGAAGTCGTCCTCGGAGTACAGGCGGATGCAGATGCCGTCGGAGGTACGGCCGCAGCGGCCCTTGCGCTGGTTGGCGCTGGCCTGGCTGACCGGCTCGATCGGCAGCCGCTGGACCTTCGTGCGGTGGCTGTAGCGCGAGATCCGGGCGGTGCCCGGGTCGATCACGTACTTGATGCCGGGGACCGTCAGCGAGGTCTCGGCCACGTTCGTGGCCAGGACGATGCGGCGGCCGGTGTGCGGCTGGAATACGCGGTGCTGCTCGGCGTGCGAGAGCCGGGCGTACAGCGGCAGGACCTCCGTGAAGCGGTACTGCTTCTTGTTGAGCGCGTCCGCGGTGTCGCGGATCTCGCGCTCGCCGGAGAGGAAGACGAGGATGTCGCCCTTGCCCTCGCCCAACAGCTCCTCGACGGCGTCCGTGATCGCGGTGATCTGGTCGCGGTCGGAGTCGTCCGCTTCCTCGAGGCCGTCCTCCAGGAGGGGGCGGTAGCGGACCTCGACCGGGTACGTCCGGCCGCTGACCTCGACGATCGGGGCGTCGCCGAAGTGGCGGGAGAAGCGCTCCGGGTCGATCGTCGCGGAGGTGATCACGACCTTGAGGTCGGGACGCCTGGGGAGCAGCTGCGCGAGGTAGCCGAGGAGGAAGTCGATGTTCAGCGACCGCTCGTGGGCCTCGTCGATGATGATCGTGTCGTAGGCGCGCAGCTCGCGGTCCGTCTGGATCTCGGCCAGCAGGATGCCGTCCGTCATCAGCTTCACGAAGGTCGAGTCCTGGTTCACCTGGTCGGTGAAGCGGACCTTCCAGCCCACGGCCTCGCCGAGCGGGGTGCGCAGCTCCTCCGCGACACGCTCGGCCACCGTACGGGCGGCGATCCGGCGGGGCTGCGTATGGCCGATCATGCCGCGCACGCCGCGGCCGAGCTCCAGACAGATCTTGGGGATCTGGGTCGTCTTTCCGGACCCGGTCTCGCCCGCGACGATCACGACCTGGTGGTCCCGTATCGCCTGGAGGATCTCGTCCTTCTTCTGGCTGACCGGGAGCTGCTCGGGGTACGTGACCTCGGGCACGCGCTCGGCCCGCCCCGCGGTGCGGGCCGCGGACTTCTCGGCCTCGGCGGCGATCTCGTCCAGCACGGCCTGCCGCGCCTCGGGCTTACGGATGCGGCGGGCGCCCTCGAGACGACGGCCGAGCCGGTGGGCGTCGCGCAGGGACGCCCCGGCCAGCAGGGTCTGGAGGTCTGCGAAGGAAGTAGACATACGGGGTCCAGGATCGCACTCTCCGGAAAGCGCTGGCGAACTCATTTCGTCAGCAAGCTGGTGCAGTATGGAGCGAAACGTTCATCCCTCCCGAGCGTCCCGAAGGGAAAGCGCGCCCATGCTGATCGGCCGCGACCGCCGACGCCGCGTCGCGGTGACCGCGAGCCTGCTGCTCGGTCTGCTCGGCACGCTGCTGGGATGCGTGGCGGCCCTGTCGGCGGAGGGGGAGGCGGCGGCCTCGCATGCGGGCTCGAACCGCGGTGCCGTGACTGCCGGGCCGGACGTCGCCCGCGGTGGTGCAGTCGGCGTGCGGACGGGTGCGGGATCCGCGCCGGGCGAGGCGGTCGTCGCCGGGGCCGCGCAGCCGCCCGGATGCGGGGAGCGCACCGGGGCCGGGGACAGCGGGGCCCACCCGGGTGTGCCTCCGCGCGGCGGCTCCGCGTACGAACTGCTGCCCGCCCTGCCCCAGACACATGGCAGCGGCGGCGTCGCGCTCGTCTGCGACCAGACCGCGCTGGACGTCTCGCCTCTGCGCGGCCCGCCACCGCTCGCGCCGCCCTCCGCGGTCGACCTCTCCGTCCTGCGCGTATAGGCCCGCCGGTCCCTTCACCGGCATCCGTTTCCGTCAGGCCTTTCGTTCAGGAGCTCCACCATGCCTTCCGCGTATTCCGCCACGTCCACCTCCTCACGCAAGCCGCTCGCGATCGGCGCGGGCGTGCTCGTCGCCGCGCTGCTGCTCGGCTTCGCCTCCTACACCGCCACCCGGCCGGAGGCCGCGCCGTCCGGCGGGTCCTCGTCCGTCGGATCCTCCGTCGCCGACGGTTCCACCGAGCCGCAGGCCGGCACACACCCCGAGCTGGAGAAGCTCGCCCGCCGCGACGCGAAGGACCCTCTTGCGGCGGGCCGCGCGGACGCGCCCGTCGTGATGGTCGAGTACGCGGACTTCCAGTGCGGCTACTGCGGAAAGTTCGCCCGCGACACCGAGCCGCAGCTCGTGAAGAAGTACGTCGACGCCGGTGTCCTGCGGATCGAGTGGCGCAACTTCCCGATCTTCGGCGAGGCGTCCGAGGCCGCCGCGCGCGCCGCGTGGGCGGCGGGGCAGCAGGGCCTCTTCTGGCAGTTCCACGCCGCCGCGTACGCGGAGGGCGCCAAGGAGAAGGGCTTCGGCCCGGACCGCCTCACGGCGCTGGCCCGCGAGGCGGGGGTGCGCGACCTCGACCGCTTCACGCGTGACCTGGACAGCGACGCCGCGCGCCGGGCGGTCACGAAGGATCAGGAGGAGGGCTACGGTCTGGGCGCCACGTCCACGCCGTCTTTCCTGGTCAACGGCCGGCCCATCGCGGGAGCGCAGCCGATGGAGACGTTCACCGAGGCGATCGAGGCGGCGGAGCGGACCGCGAAGCAGGGGCCGCGATGAACGACATCGGCTATCTGGCCGCGTTCCTCGGCGGTCTCCTCGCTCTGATCAGCCCGTGCAGCGCCCTGCTGCTGCCCGCGTTCTTCGCGTACTCGGTCGACTCCACGGGCCGGTTGCTGGCACGCACCGGCATCTTCTTCGCGGGCCTCGCGACGACGCTGGTCCCGCTCGGCGCGGCCGGGTCCTTCGCGGGCCGGCTCTTCTACGGCCACCGCGACCTGCTGGTCTCGGTCGGCGGCTGGCTGATCGTCGCGCTCGGGGCCGCGCAGATCCTCGGGATGGGCTTCGCCTCGCGCCGCATCGCCGAGGTGTCGGGCCGGATCCGTCCGACGACGGCCTTGTCCGTCTACGCCCTGGGTCTGGTCTACGGGTTGGCGGGCTTCTGCGCGGGCCCCATTCTCGGGAGCGTGCTGACGGTCGCGGCGCTGAGCGGGAGCCCGGTCTACGGCGGCCTGCTGCTCGCGGTCTACGCCCTGGGCATGGCGGTCCCGCTGTTCCTGCTCGCGCTGCTCTGGGACCGCTTCGACCTGGGCGGCCGCCGGTGGCTTCGCGGCCGGGAACTTCGCGCGGGCCGGTTCCGGCTGCACACGACGTCGCTGGCGTCGGGCCTTTTCTTCGTGCTGCTGGGCACGGTGTTCCTGGCCTTCGACGGCACGACGGCCCTGCCGGGCCTGCTCTCGGTCGACGACTCGTTCGCGGTGGAGGAGTGGGCGTCGGGCATCGGCAGAGCGGTGCCGGACTGGGCGCTGCTGGTGCTGGTGGTCGCGGTGGCGGCGCTGGTCCTGGGCGTGCGCGGCTGGCGCCGCGGCGAGCGGGAGAAGGCGTAGCGCGCCCTGGGCCGGGGGCTCTCGAACCCCCGGCCCAGGGCCCCACGACGTCAGGAGTCCGCGGAAACGGCGAAGGCCCCGATCCGGGGATCGGGGCCTTCGGCTGGTGGCTGGGGCCGGGGTCGAACCGGCGACCTATCGCTTTTCAGGCGATCGCTCGTACCAACTGAGCTACCCAGCCACGAAGCTCTTTCGAGCTCCAGCGGTCCTGACGGGATTTGAACCCGCGGCCTCCACCTTGACAGGGTGGCGAGCACTCCAAACTGCTCCACAGGACCAAACATTGTGCGAGAACAAGTCTCGCACACGGTGATGCGTGCCCCCAACGGGATTCGAACCCGTGCTACCGCCTTGAAAGGGCGGCGTCCTGGGCCACTAGACGATGAGGGCTAAGGGCCCGCCTGGGCGCTTCTCAGCGCGTCGGGGACGTGAGAAGCATATGGGATGCGGGGACCTATCGCCAAAACGGTTTACGGGGAGGGCGACGGGGAGTTCCCCGACGGGCTCGGAGAAGGCTCCTGCGGCTCCGCGACATGGCGGCTGACCTCTGCTGTCGTCAGGCCCAGGCCGCCCAGCGTGATCTCGTCCCACGCCTGCAGCCGCCGGCTCGTCCGGTCGAGGTAGAGCACCGAGGCGCGCACCTTCTCCGGCTGCTTGTCCTCCACCGCGCGCAACCCGCCACCGCCGGTCGATCCCTCGATCCTCAGGCGCGTGCCGTTCGGGAGGATCTCGGTGTGGCGCTTGTGGATGTGCCCCGCCAGGACCAGCGGCACCGTGCCGTCGGTCTCGCGGGCCGCGACCGGGTTGTGGGCGACTGCGATGTCGACGGGGGTGCCCGCGCGCTCCTGGTCGCGCAGGGCGGACGCGAGGCGGATGCCGGTCATGCGTTCCGCCGGGTCGCCCAGGGCCTCGACCGACCGGTCAGGGGTGAACTGCGGGTCGCCGCTGCCCGCGATGCGCAGTCCCCCGACGCTCACGGCCCGCCCCTCGTCGAGGACGTGGACGTTCTTCATCCGGGACAGGTACTCCTGCGTCGTGCGGGAGTCGTGGTTGCCGCGGACCCACACGTAGGGCGCGCCCAGATCGGGGATGGGGTCGAGGAAGCCGTTCTCGGCGGAGGACCCGTGGTCCATCGTGTCGCCGGAGTCGATGATCACGTCGATGCCGTACTGCTCCACGAGGGAGCCGATGATGTGCCAGGCGGCGGGGTTGAGGTGGATGTCGGAGACGTGGAGCACCCGCATCGTGCCCGGGTCCGGCGAGTAGGTCGGGAGCGTCGACGTCGCGTCGTACAGCTTGGTCACGTTGGTGACCAGGCGTGCCAACTCCTTCTGATAGACGTCGAATTCGGTCACGATCGAGCGCGCGTTGCCGACGACGGAAGGTGCGGACGACAGCAGTCCGGAGAACTTCGGCTCCAGGACGGACTTCGGGTTCCAGGTCGCGGCCGCCGAGACGCCGGACGCGGCGAGGAGCGCGAGCGCGAGGCCGCCGGCGGCGAGGGCGCGGCGGGGGCGGCGGTAGACGGCGAGGCCCAGCGCGGTCGCCCCGGAGACGACGGCGACGCAGGAGCGCAGGGCGAGCTCGGTGGTCCCGTCCCGGACGTCGGCGGAGATCTCCTCCTGCAGGCCGGACAGCCGCTCGGGGTGTTCCACCAGGGCCTGGGAGCGGACGGGGTCGAGGCGGTCCACGTCCACGTCGAGGCGGACGGGGGCGACGTGGGAGTCGAGTTCGAGGGCGCCGAGCGGGGAGACGTTGATCTTCGTGCCGCCGCTCAGGGAGGGGCGCAACGTCATGGTGGCGTCCATCGGGCCGACCGGCGTACGGACGTTGCCGACGATCAGCAGGCCGAGCCAGGCGCCGATGAGGACGACGGCCGTCAGTCCGAGGGCGCGGACCCAGGGCCGCTGGACCGTGGCGAGTGCGGTGGTCTGCGAGGACGTGCTGCCGCGGGGGCGCGGCGCGGTACGGAACGGGCGGGTCGGGCGGGTCGGCTGGTTCGGTTCCGGGGCTTCGCGGGCCATTGGTCCCGTATGCCCCACACGACCGGCGACCATGCCGGGGCGGCGCGGTCCGCGTGCCGTGCGTGACAATGGCCGGGTGCTGGAGATGACGCGCGAGGAGTTCGAGGAACTGGTCGCCGAGGCCCTGGACAGGATCCCGCCCGAACTGACGCGGCTGATGGACAACGTCGCCGTGTTCGTCGAGGACGAACCCACCCCGGACGACCCCGAGCTGCTCGGGCTCTACGAGGGGACTCCGCTGACGGACCGCGGCGAGTGGTACGCGGGTGTGCTGCCGGACCGGATCACCATCTACCGGGGCCCGACCCTGCGGATGTGCGAGACCCGTGAGGACGTCGTCGCGGAGACCGAGATCACCGTGGTGCACGAGATCGCCCACCACTTCGGTATCGACGACGAGCGGCTGCACGCTCTGGGGTACGGGTGAGTTCCGGCCCCGGGGGCGCAAGAGAGGCCATCGACCCGGACGTCGATCTGCACGTCCCGGCGCAGCGCGCGGAGCTGGCCGGCTCCCACAAGTGGGCGGTGCTCGCGGCGATCTCGGCCGGTGGCGCGGTGGGCGCGTCGGCGCGGTACGGGGCGACGCGGCTGTGGCCCACTGCGGAGGGGGCGTTCCCCTGGGCCGTCTTCTGGGTGAACGTGCTGGGCTGCGCCCTGATCGGCGTGCTGATGGTCCTCGTGAGTGAAGGCGGCCGGTCCGCGCATCCGCTGGTGCGGCCGTTCCTCGGCGTGGGTGTGCTGGGGGGCTTCACGACGTTCTCGACGTACGCGCTCGACTTCACCGAGCTGCTGGAGCGCGAGGAGGCGGGCACGGCACTGGCGTACGCGGGCGGCACGGTCGCCGGTGCGCTGGCCGCCGTGTGGGCGGCGGCCTCGGTGACGCGGTGGGCGGTCCGGCGGTGAACTGGCTCCTCGTGATCCTGGGCGCGGCGGCCGGCGCCCCCCTGCGCTACCTGACGGACCGCGCGGTGCAGGCGCGGCACGACTCGGTGTTCCCGTGGGGCACGTTCACGGTGAACGCCGCGGGAAGCCTCGTCCTCGGCGCCCTGGCCGGGGCGTCGGTGTCGTCGGGGACGTACGCGCTGCTCGGCACGGGGCTGTGCGGTGCGCTCACGACGTACTCCACGTTCTCCTACGAGACGCTGCGGCTCGCCGAGCGCGGCTGGAGTTTCCTGGCCGTGGCGAATGTGGCCGCTTCGCTGCTGGTGGGGCTCGGATCGGTGTTCCTCGGCGTGGAGTTGGCGCGCGGCATCGCGGGCTGAGGGGGCCGGGAGGCGTGTCCCCCACGGGGTGAGCGGAGTTGGGCAGGGCGACCCGCGATCCCCTGTCCCGGAGGTGCTCCCGTGCGCCAGTTGTCAGCCCCCGGCCGGACGGCCGTCTGGATCGCCGCCTCCTTGGCGGCCATGGCCTCGGCAGGCTGTATGAGCGTGGGCGAGGACGAGGGGCGCAAACCCGCGCCCAGCACCTCGTCGGAGCGGCGCGGGGCGGCGGCGGAGCCGGACGGCGGCCACGGAGCGCCGGGCGGCGCGCAGCGCCCGGTCGGGCACGGCGAGGAGGGCCGGGACGGGAAGGACGCGACGGCGGACGGCGAGGCCGGGAAGGGGCAGGACGCCGAGGGATCGCCGAGCCCGAGCGGTGCGGCGAGCGGTGGGGCGGAGCCGACGCCGGGCGGGAAGAAGCCTGCGAAGCCGGGGACGAAGCCGACGCCGCCGCACGGCGGCGGGACCCCGCCCCCGACCCAGCAGTCCCCGACCCTCCCTCCGCCCCAGTCGCCCACGCCCCCGGCGAGCCCGACGCCGCAGCCGAGCGAGCCGACGGACCCGCCGCCGGCGTCGTCGGCGCCCGAGGTGCACGCGGGGGCGACGCGGTCGGTCGAACACCCGGGCAGCCGCCGGGGCGGCGACGAGCCCACGGCGTCGCCGCAGGACAGACCGGCGTAGATCCCCGGGGGAGGCGGGACTCGGCCCCGCCCCGTCCGGTCGGCGGGTGTCCCCGGCAGCGGGTGTAAGGCGGGTCACTCGCGGGCGGTTTGCCTTTACCGGGGGAGGGTGCGTATGGTGGTAGATCGTTTGATCCCATTGCCCGGCGCCGAAACGGAAGCGCGCCGTGTGGCGCGTATTTCCCTAGCCGTGGCTGACCGCATCGAGGCGGTCGAATTGCGAATCACGGGGTTTGGGCGCGTGCCGAGACTCCGGAAGGTTTCGCATTTCGCATGTCCACTTTCAGTACTGATCACGCCGTCATGCCCGAGAACGACACGCTCGACGAGACGGTCTCCGAGGCCGCCGAGACGGCCGCCGAAGAGCCCCAGGAGCCCCAGATCACGTTCGCGGATCTCGGCCTGCCCGAGGGCGTCGTCCGCAAGCTCGCCCAGAACGGCGTGACCACCCCCTTCCCGATCCAGGCCGCGACCATCCCGGACGCCCTGGCCGGCAAGGACATCCTCGGCCGCGGCCGCACCGGCTCCGGCAAGACCCTCTCCTTCGGTCTGCCGACCCTGGCCACGCTGGCCGGCGGCCACACCGAGAAGAAGAAGCCCCGCGCGATCATCCTCACCCCGACCCGTGAGCTCGCGATGCAGGTCGCGGACGCCCTGCAGCCCTACGGCGACGTGCTCGGCCTCAAGATGAAGGTCGTCTGCGGCGGTACCTCCATGGGCAACCAGATCTACGCCCTCGAGCGCGGTGTCGACGTCCTCGTCGCCACGCCGGGCCGCCTGCGCGACATCATCAACCGCGGCGCCTGCTCCCTGGAGAACGTCCAGGTCGCCGTCCTCGACGAGGCCGACCAGATGTCCGACCTGGGCTTCCTGCCCGAGGTCACCGAGCTGCTCGACCAGATCCCGGCCGGCGGTCAGCGCATGCTCTTCTCCGCCACCATGGAGAACGAGATCAGCACGCTGGTCAAGCGCTACCTGACCGACCCGGTCACGCACGAGGTCGACAGCGCCCAGGGCAACGTCACGACCATGAGCCACCACGTGCTCGTCGTGAAGCCCAAGGACAAGGCGCCGGTCACCGCCGCCATCGCCGCCCGCAAGGGCCGCACGATCATCTTCGTCCGCACCCAGCTGGGCGCCGACCGCATCGCGGAGCAGCTGCGCGACTCCGGTGTGAAGGCCGACGCGCTGCACGGCGGCATGACGCAGGGCGCCCGTACGCGCACGCTGGCCGACTTCAAGGACGGCTACGTCAACGCGCTCGTCGCGACCGACGTCGCCGCCCGCGGCATCCACGTCGACGGCATCGACCTCGTCCTGAACGTGGACCCGGCCGGCGACCACAAGGACTACCTGCACCGCTCCGGCCGCACGGCCCGTGCCGGGAGGTCCGGCGTCGTCGTCTCGCTGTCGCTGCCGCACCAGCGCCGCCAGATCTTCCGCCTCATGGAGGACGCGGGCGTCGAGGCGTCGCGTCACATCGTGGGCGGCGCGGGCGCGTTCGACCCGGAGGTCGCCGAGATCACCGGTGCGCGTTCGCTCACCGAGGTCCAGGCCGACTCCGCGAACAACGCCGCCAAGCAGGCGGAGCGCGAGGTCGTCGAGCTGACCCGCCAGCTGGAGCGCGTGCAGCGCCGCGCGGCCGAGCTCCGCGAGGAGGCCGACCGCCTGGTGGCGCGCGCCGCCCGCGAGCGCGGCGAGGACCCGGAGGCCGCGGTCGCCGAGGTGACCGAGGCCGCCGAGGCCGAGATCGCGGCCGCGCCCGAGGCGCAGCCGGAGCGCGAGTCCCGCGACGAGCGCCGGGACGACCGGGGCAACTTCGAGCGCCGCGGCAACGACCGTGGCGACCGTGGCGACCGTGGCGGCTTCCGCCGTGACGACCGCCGTGACGGTGACCGTGGCGACCGTGGTGGTTTCCGCCGTGACGACCGTCCGTCGGGCGGCTTCCGCTCCGGCGGCAGCGACCGTCCGTTCAACCGTGACCGCCGTGACGACCGTCCGTCGGGCGGCTTCCGCCGGGACAACGACCGTGGCGGGTTCAACCGTGACCGTGACGACCGTGGTGGCCGTTCCTTCGAGCGTCGTGACAACGACCGTGGTGGCTTCCGCCGTGACGACCGTCCGTCGGGCGGCTTCCGCCGGGACAACGACCGTGGCGGGTTCAACCGTGACCGTGACGACCGTGGTGGCCGTTCCTTCGAGCGTCGTGACAACGACCGTGGTGGCTTCCGCCGCGACGACCGTCCGGCCGCCCACCGCGGCAGCGACCGCCCGAACGGCCGCCGCGACGACCGCCCCTCGGGCGGCTTCCGCGCCGGTGGCGAGCGCCACGACCGTCCGTACGGCCGCCGCGACGACCACCGCGGCGCCGGTTCGAACTCCGGCTCGTTCGGTGGCGGCCGCCGTGACGACAAGCCGCGCTGGAAGCGCAACGGCTGACGCTGTGTGACCTGCTGAGACAGGGCCCGTACGACACTTCGGTGGCGTACGGGCCCTGTTGTGTTGAACGGGTTCGAAAGTGCCTTCCGCTGCTGGTGGGGCTGCTGTTACAGTCCTCTCACTTGCATGGGGTGCGGTGTGGCTGGGGGGCCTCTCACACTTCTGTCCGGCGCTCTGGCCGGGCGCAGGGCACCGCTTGAATCCCCGTGCCTCTCTTATGCCTCAGGGGAGGACCCGAGTGCCTCGCAGCGCTCTTGTACGCCATTCCATCGGGGCCGTCGCCGCGGTGACCCTTGCCGCCGGCATCGGTCCGCTCGGGCACACGGCAACAGCCGCCGACGGCGGCTCGGTCGTTTTCCCGGCGGCCACCGCGGCACAGCCGCGCACCGTGGTCCCGCTCTCCGCAGGACCGGGCGGCTACCTGCGCTACGAGCAGGGTCAGGGACAGTTCTGGACCACGTGGGACGGGGAGACGATCCCGGTCCGCAACGACGCGGAGGGCCCGGAGACGGGCGGCGTCTACGGCGCCGGCTCCGACATCGTCGCGGCCCTCGACTTCGACGGGCCCAGCATTTACGGCGATGTCCGGCTGTGGGACGTCACCGCGGGGACGAACCGCTACCTCACCATCCCGGACAGACACCGGTACATCGGTACCTTCGGCGACAAGGTGGTCACGTACACCCGCAGCAGCACGGACGCGTCCAACGAGTGGCACGTGCTCCGACTGGTGAACGGTTCGGTGCAGGACACCTTGGTGACCGGCTGGCCGGAGGGCTCGACCCGGGCAGCCAGGGCGGCGGCGGGCGATGCCGACGGCGCGCTCACCCGGTACACACTGAACGGCGTTTCCCGCCCGGTCTGGATCGACCTGTCCTCGGCCCGGGCGCGGACCGTGCCCACGGATGTGACCGCCAACGGCGTCGGCTTCGTCCACACCCCGACCGACGTCGTGGAGTGGACGGACGACGGCAAGATCCGGTTCTACGCGAAGGGCGCGGCCGGCTCGTCCGGTCCGCTGCCCCTGACCTCCACCACCGACCTCCCCTACGACGACGGTGACGTCCTGCTCGGCGTCGTCGGCACGCGGCTGATCGTCGGGCGGGCCACCGGCCAGGGCGGCTCGGCCCCGTACCGCGTCGTCTCCGTGCCCAGGGCGGGAGGGGAGGAGACCACCCTCTTCGCGTACGGCCGCAATACGGCCTTGGCGGCACCGGACGGCGGTCTGCTGATCGTCGCCGGGTCGTCCGCCGGTGACCTGGGGCTCCAGCGCATCCGCCCGGACGGGGTGGGGACGACGGGTGCCGAGCTTGTGGACGTCACCCCGCTCACCTCCAAGCCCAGGCATTTGAGCTTCAGCCACGGGCAGCTCGAATCGCTGGAGCGCATGCCGGACGAGAGCAACGCCTTCCGCTCGCGGACGGTGTCGGTCACGGGCGCGCTGAGCGCCGGCGCGACGAAGGAACGCGGCGACCTCGGCGTCCCTCTCGCTGGGTGCACGGACGAGTCAGCCTGTCCTAGGCCCTTCGCCACCGGTGACGGACGGACGGTGATCAACCCCGACCCCGGCCCCGGCATGGGCAAAGTGCCGGTGGTGGTCGAGGCAGGGGCGACCACAGGACGGCCGCTGACCACCGAACTCGCTTCGTTCCAGACGACCGACGTCTCCGGCCGCTATGCGGTGGGACTCGCTGCGATCGAGGAGTATGGATCCCCCACCACAACCTCCGTGGACCTCGACACGGGCAAGCGGCTCGCTGATTTCGACGCCTTCGGAGGGCCATGGAACGTCGACCTCTACGGCGACACCCTGTGGGCGGCGGGCAAGGTGAACGGTACGGTCGTCGGCTACGACGTCCGCACCGGCGCAGTCAAGCGCACCGTGGACCTGAAGAGCGGCTGCCGGGCAGAGTCCCTCAAGGTGACGGCGCACTGGCTGAGTTGGAACTGTGCGGGGCTGCCGGTCAAGGGCGGCGTCTTCGACCTCGACACGAACACCAACCGGACGTACACCCAGCCGTTCTCCGAGCTCGGCGACGGATATGTGGTGCACGGCGACGGGTCCGAGGTGACGGTCACGGACATCCGTGGCACCGAGCCCGTGGTCAAGGGGACCCACCGGCTCAGCGAGTTCAACGACGAGACAGGGCCGTACGCCGTCGACACCGCCACCGGCCGTCTCGCCTACCAGGACAACGCCGCCGGTGACGTCCGCGTCGTCGACCTCGGTGTCCCGGCGTCGCCGCCGGCCCGCATCGACGCCGACGTACCGGCCGCGCAGGCGGTGAACGGCGGCGCTGTCTCCTGGAAGCCGCGCTGGTGGCTGTCGAAGCCGGCCGCGTCCTGGACGCTGACGCTGCGGAACAAGACGACCGGTGCCGTCGCACGCACGCTCTCCGGGGACGAGGCGCGCGGTGTGCTGCAGGGCTCCTGGGACGGCAAGGACGCGGCCGGAAAGCTCGTCGCGAACGGTACGTACACCTGGGCGCTGACCGCGAAGCCGGCCGACGGCCAGGGCGCGGACCTGAGCCTGACGGGCTCGGTCGCGATCAGCGGGGCCGCGCCGGTGTTCCGGGACCTCGTCGGGAACGACGGGTTCGGCGAGCTGCTGGTGAAGGACTCGACGGGCCTGGTGTCGCTGTACAAGGGCACGGGCACGGGCGGGGTCTCCTCGCGTGTGGCGGGCAGCGGGAAGTTCGCGGTCGACGCGCATCTCGTCCCCTTCGGAGACGTGAACGGCGACCGCTGCAACGACGTGCTGGTCCGGCAGGCGTCCGAGCTGCGGGTGTACCGGCCGGGCTGCGGCAAGGTGGTCTCCCCGTCGTCGCCCTACACGGTGATCGGATCCGGCTGGAGCCAGTACGATGTGCTGACCTCGCCCGGTGACATCAACGGCGACGGGTACCAGGATGTGATCGCGCGTCAGACGACGACGGGTGACATGTACTTCTACGCGGGGACGGCGGATCACCGGTTCAAGGGCCGGGTGAAGATCGGCACGAACTGGAAGACGTACGCGAAGATCACCGGCGCGGGTGACCTGAACGGCGACGGCCGTGGTGATCTGCTGGGTGTCGACAAGGCGGGGGTCCTCTGGCGGTACTACGGCACGGCGACCGGCGGTGTCACCACCCGCGTGAAGCTGGCGAGCGGCTGGGGGGCGTACACCTCCGTCGTCGGCATCGGGGACGTCACGGGCGACGGGAAGCCGGACGTCGTGGCCCGTACGAGCGACGGGAAGCTGTTCCGCTTCAGCGGCACCGGGAACGGCACGCTCGCGGCCCGGGTGCAGATCGGCAACAGCGGCTGGGCGGCCTTCAAGGGCCTGTACTGACGTGCTCCCGTCGGGGCCCGGTGAGCACCGGGCCCCGACGGGCCGGGACCGCGACGGGATACCCGATCGGTTCCGGGGATCTCTTTGGTTATGCTCAGGGGTGTTGCGCCGAGGGCCGTTAGCTCAATTGGCAGAGCAGCGGACTTTTAATCCGTTGGTTGTGGGTTCGAGTCCCACACGGCCTACCACTCAGCCCCAGGTCAGGAGCCTTCCTACCTGGGGCTGTGGTCGTTCCTGCGGACATTCCGGGCACGTGCTCAGCCAACGCTCAGCCGAAGCGTCAATGATCAAGACACGAAGAAGCCCCGGCCGGCTGCGACGGGGGAACGCAGGCCGGCCGGGGCGGTCAGGGTCAGGCGCGGGCGCGTCCCATCAAGGTGCCGATCTTCCGTGGGCCGGGCGGGGCCGGCAGGACGCTCGCCGCGGGTGACTCGAATCCGTGCTCGCGGAGGATCTCCTCCCAGCGCTCGGGCTCGTGGTCCCAGCGCTTCACGACGAGCGGGTCTTCGTCCTCGGACCGGTTGATGTACGAGGCCTGGCAGCCGTAGCAGCCGTCGACGGCTGGCCGCTGGGAGAACGCGAGCACGCCGCCGGGCTTGAGTCGCTTCCGGATGACGGGCAGCAGCTGCTCGGGGTCGGTGAACCAGACCGCGCCGTACACGGAGTAGATGGCGTCGAAGTGCTCGCCGGTCTCCTCTAGGAACCGGACAGCGTCCGTGCGGTGCAGCACCAGACCGGCGTCGGACCAGCGCGCCTCGGCGGCTTTCAGCTGGGCGAGTGAGACGTCGACTCCCACGGCGCGGGCGCCGAGCGCGGCCACGTGTGCGAGGTTGCCGCCCTTGCCGCAGCCGAGGTCCAGGACGGCGGCTCCGGGCGTGATGCCGAGGAGATCCGCGCCGGGTCCGTGGTCGGGGTAGTGGGTCCAGTTGAACCAGGTGGTCGCTGGGACGGGGTGCACCAGCGCGGACGGGAGTCTGAGGGCCGAAGGGCCTTCGGGCGGGGGCGCGTTGTCGCGCCTGCACACGAGGGCGTCGGGGTCGTTCTTCGCCGGCTGCAGGCTGTACCCATCAGGGCACGTCTGGCCGTCCTTGCCGTCCCGTCCGACTCCGCCGAGCAGAGGCGAGTACGTGTCGGACGTGATCGCGATTCCCGAGTGCCCGAGCCGCTTCGGCACGATGGCCATCGCGACGCCGGCCGCGAGCATGAGCGACGCCTGTCCGTGGCGCAGGTCGTGAAGCAGCACGCGGCGTAGGCGGCGGGGCGTTCGGCGTCCGGCAGGTGTGCGTCGTCCTCGAACCGCACCTCGCCGGCCAAGGCGCAGAACAGCTTGGTCTCCCTGCTCGTGGACCCCCTGGCCCGCGACGGACACGAGACGCCGGGGCAGCCGCCACCGCTCGACGCGAGCGCATCCGCAGGGGGCCGTCGCAGGGTTCGTGGGACCGCTGTGCCTGGTTGTGGGCGAGCTCGGCCGTCCGTACTCGTACTGCGCCTGCGGGGGCACGTGCCAGGAGGGCAGCTTGGCGGCGAGGCTTCAGCCGCCGCCCCGCTCCATGCGGCGGCCACACGCAGCTTCGGCCAGGGCCCTGTGATCACCTTCAGTTGACGCCATCGGGCAGTATGGGCGCATGGCCGTCCCAACTTCCCCGGAAAACCGCCCAGTTGTCTTGTCGGGAGACGCCTGCATCACCTTCACGGCGCCTTTCTACGCGGAAGGAAACCCGCTGGAGCCGAAGGAGGCCTGCACCCTCCCGCCCGGCGACGACCTCGACGGGGCCGGCTTTCTCCTGCGAAGGCCGGTTTCGTTGAGCCCCTTGCTCCAGGGGTCGCTCACCTACGGGCAGCCGACCGTGGACCTGCTCACCACCTTCGTCGGCAGTGACGAGTGGAAGGGCGAACTCCAGCGCCGCCTCAAGGACCTGCTCGCCGCCCGGGCCGGCCAGTCGCTGCTGGACACGGTCGATGTCACAGGCATGGTCTTCCCCGACGGGTACGGCTCCATCGCCGTGACGCTCCACCTTCCCGGGGGGTGGGAACCGCGGCACCGGGAGTCGACACTCGCCGGTCTCGGTCGCGAGGGACGCGAGCCCCTCGCAGCCGAGTTGAGGTCCATGCTGCTGCCGCCCGCACAGCGGCTACTGCGCCGCTGCGGGGCCGGTGAAACGGTCGCCATCCCGTACTTCAACCTCACCTACGCGGGGAGCACCGACCACCCCGAGCCCGGCAGGTCCCGCCTCGCCGACGGCATGCGGACGCTGATCTATCCCGACTCACCCATGCCGCTCGCCTCCCACTCGCCCTGGCGCGACGAATTCCTCTTCGCGGGTTACGCCTACAACCTGCTGGCGACGCCCGACACGAAGGCCGCAGCCGAGAAGTTCACGCTGTTGCTCCTCATCCTGGACGTGTCCTACATCCGGCTGGCCCGCACCGCCACGGCGGCCGACGACGTGTTGCGCAACCCGAGACACAGCGCCGACACACGCTGGCTCTCACAGCTTGAACACCGGCTGCGTTCGGAGTACCAGGCGCTGGTCACACCGACGTTCAGCTACGACCATCATGCGCTGAGGACGCGCGATGCTGTGTTGAGGGCCTGGGAGGCGGGCAACCTCCAGAGTCGGGCCGCAGATCTTCTTTCGACGGTCCGGCAGACGGTTGACTTACGGTTGGCCGAGGACCAGGCGCGCCGGATCCGCAGGGTGAACCTCGTGGTGGCGGTCCTGACCGTCCTGTCAGGGGTGGCGACCGCCCAAGCCGCGGTGTCGCTCTACGACCGCTTCTTCGGGTGAAAGGGCAGTGATGACCGAGGCCGATGCAGTGGTATGGGTGGCCGACGGCCTGGCGGCCGAGGGACTGGACTACGGTGACCGGCTCGTGGAGCGGCTGACCGGGCAGGGCCTGCGCGTCGTGCGCCGTGATCTGACCACCGCCACCACCAACGATGTGCCCAGCGGGCGCCTGCATGTTCTCTCCGGCGGTTCGACGTCTGTGAACGACCGTTCGGGATGGATGCCCGGCGGGCTGGCCGTCACCCGTTCCCTGATCGAAGCCGCACAGCGCGAAGAGCATGCGGTGGTAGGTGTCTGTCTTGGTTCCCAGATGATCGCCGAAGCACTCTGGCCGGAGCGCGGATCAGTCCGGTCCGCCAGGCGGATCGAGGTCGGCCTCACCGAGATCCGCTGGCGGGAGGACGAGCGGAGCAATGACGGCGAACAACTGGTCGTCCCGGCGTTCCATTACGAGGAACTCGACCCCGTACCGCTGCTGGAGGGCAACGCCCAGGTGATCGCGGACAACGGCCACTCACCCGTCCAGGGCTACCGGTACGGCCCCCGTATCCTGGGACTTCAGTTCCATCCCGAGTTCGGGCCCGCCGATGTGCGCCGTATCGTCCTGCACCACCGCCGCACCATCGAGACCTACCACGGCGACTTCCGGGCAGCCCTGGACTCCGTGGACCGTTACGAATCCTCGTGGAGCACCGCTGTGTTCAACCGGCTCGTGCACCGCGTTCTCCAGCACGGCTGACAGCAGTCACGGGCGGTGCCTCACCGCGGCTCCGGCGGGGTGCTGCCTGTTTCCACGTCCACGACGACACCCTGGCCTCCGTCGGGCTCCTCTCGGCCCAGGTGAACATCACGCAGCTGTCCGAGATCACCCTGTACCTGAAGGCTTTCCAGGAGGTGCGAGCGATGGCTGTCTACGGCGCGCAGGCTCGAGCGCCGATCGTGAAAGCCATCGATGCGCTCGCCTGATGGTCGAAACACCGTTCGCTCTCTGGCCTGCGCGCTGTGCTCCTCAGCCATGCAGACCGGTCCCCGGCCGGGAGCCATGCCGTGATTCCAACGTGAGCAGGACCCCCGGCGCGGCGACGGAGACGTGTCACGTCCAGGACAGGCCGCGCACCCAGGTGGACGTGATCGAGGCGGACGCGGAGTCCGTCGCCGAGGCCGGGAAGTAGACGGCCTCGAAGCGGACCTTCTCGTCCGCGGCGACGGAGCCGGCGTGGGGGAAGTCCAGGAAGCTCGAGCCCGCGGTGGTCAGGCGCTCGATGACCGGGCCGGTCCA
Organism: Streptomyces sp. NPDC002867; assembly: GCF_053591895.1. Taxonomy (NCBI): domain Bacteria; kingdom Bacillati; phylum Actinomycetota; class Actinomycetes; order Kitasatosporales; family Streptomycetaceae; genus Streptomyces; species Streptomyces sp. NPDC002867. The sequence continues at coordinate 82,003 of NZ_JBSFUR010000025.1, forward strand.
GCGCGAGCCGCCGGGGCGCAGGTGGTAGAAGCGGCCCTGGACCGTCCCGCCCGCGGGCGCCGTCAGGGTCAGGTGCATGGAGCCGGTGTAGCGCACGGCGGACGTGAGCAGGTCCGCCGATCCCACCGGGACGGTCGTCCAGTCGCCTGGGGGCAGCGTCGTGTCGGTGGCGGAGGCGAGATTCCAGTTGTCGGGCATGTCGTCCTCCTCGGACGGCGGGGCGGATGCGAGACGGTCGGCGATGCGCTCGCGCAGGGACGCCATCATGAACCCGCGCGGATCGACCTTCCCCGGCTGCCACTCGAGGTGGCCGATCACACTGCGGTGGTTCCAGCCGTGGGCGCGGCAGACCGCGGCGGCCGCCTTCTCGATCGCTTCGAGCTGGGCGGCGGGCCACGGGTCCTTGCCGTCACCGAGGTTGATGCACTCGAAGCCGTAGAAGTGGCGGTTGCCATCGGTGTTCGCCTCGTCGTCGGGAGGCAGCGCCCTCTCCTCGATCACGGCGCGCAGGACGTCGTCGTCGCCCAGACCCGCGTGGTTCGCGCGGCCGTTGCCGACCAGGTAGACCGCGCCGTCCTTGGCGATGACGCCGTGGCACAGCGGTCCGGGCAGCTGGGAGTGGCCGTTGTAGCAGAGCTCCACCGAGGACTCGGTGCCGGAGGTGACGGTGTGGTGGATCATCACGCCGTGCACCGGGGCCCACGGGCCCACGTGGTTGCGGTTGTGGGTGCGCCAGTCGCGGTACTCCACCACGCGCAGCCCCTCGTTCCGCAAGGCGGTGAGCAACTGGTCGGCGGACAGCGGTTCGGCCATCGGGTCTCCTCTCCGTGTGCGTCACCGTGTGGTCGCGCAACGATCGGCGAGCAATGCTGGGATACCCGACTGCCGTGCCGCCCACCCTGGTTGGAGCCGCGTAGCCGGGGCGAGCCCTCATGCCTCCGGCACGGTCAGGTCCAGCCCCCTCAGCCGTTCCGGGTCCGTCAGGATGTTGATCTCGACGATCCGGCCGCCGCTCACCGTGAACGCCATCACCGACACCGGCACCCCGTCCGTCGCCGCGACCACGCCCGCCGCTCCGTTGACGAGGCATGGGCGGGCCACCTCGGCGAGGCGGGCGAAGGTGATCGCCTGGCCCGCGACCGCCTCGGCACCGCGGATGAGCGCGCCCGGACGCAGCGCGCCTCCGTCGGAGCGGGCCACCACATCCGGGTCGAGAACCGCGACAAGGGCCTCGAAGTCGCCGCCCCGCGCCGCCGTGAGGAAGGCGTCGACGGCCTCGCGCTGCCGGCCGAGGTCGGCGTCCGGGACCGGGGCCGCCCCCTGCACCCTGCGGCGGGCCCGGCTCGCGAGCTGGCGCGCGGCCGCCGGGGTACGGCCCACGACGGGAGCGATCTCGTCGAACGGCACCGCGAACATGTCGTGCAGCACGAAGGCGAGCCGTTCCGCCGGGGCCAGCGTCTCCAGCACGACCAGCAGCGCCAGGCCGACCGAGTCGGCGAGCAGGACCTCGTGCTCCGGGTCGAGCGCGTCCGCTCCGGTGACGATCGGCTCGGGCAGACGGGTCTCCATCGGCTCCTCGCGCCGTGACGCACGGGTGCGGAGCATGTCCAGGCAGACCCGGCCGACCACGGTGGTCAGCCAGCCGCCCAGGTTCTCGACGCGTTCGGAGTCGGAGCGGCTCAGTCGCAGCCAGGCCTCCTGGACGGCGTCGTCGGCCTCGGTCAGCGAGCCGAGCATCCGGTACGCGACCGCCCGCAGGTGTGAGCGGTGCTCCTCGAAGCGCTGTGCCAGGAAGTCGTGCTCGTTCATCGTCCGCCCCGTATCCGTTGTCGTCCGCCCTGTCACAGCATTGACGGAGCGCACGGTGCGGATGTGACGGAAACCTCGCCACCAGGCCGGATACGCCAGGACGAGGCCGAAAATGCGGCCGCAGAGGCCGAAAATGTGGCCGGAGGGCTGCCTGTGAGGCCGGATCGGCGGGCCGGACCCGTAAATGGAGTGGATCTTGCTCCGGATGGCGTAAGGTGGTGTTCACCGACGCGGGGTGGAGCAGCTCGGTAGCTCGCTGGGCTCATAACCCAGAGGTCGCAGGTTCAAATCCTGTCCCCGCTACTGAAGACGGCGGCCCGGCAATCGATCATCTCGATTGCCGGGCCGGCGTCGTTTCCGGCACCCGTGACCTGGGTTTCTGTGCGGCCGGGCGTGGCAAGTCGCCGCGCGCTCCAGGGGCGCGCAGCATGGGAGGTGCGCGGCACCGGTCCGTGGGCGTGGGCGGAGCGGCAGGGAGAACACCTGTGGGGCGAGAACAGGGCAGCAGGTATGTCGCGCCGTGGTTCGTCCGTCTCCTGCCCGCCGCGATGATCGCCGGCGGCGTCGTCTTCGACCTGCTGACACCGGCCCGTTTCACCGCGGTGCCGCTCTTCGCCGCGGCCCCGCTCATCGCGGCGCCGATCGTCACCTGGGTCGTGACGCTTCTGACCGGTATCGCCGCCGTCCTGGCCACGACAGGCCTGCACGCCTACAACGCCACCATCGACCAGATCACCGCCGTCACCGAGACGAGCACGGTGCTCACCGTGGCGGCCCTCGCGCTGTTGATCAACGGAGTCGTGACGCGCAGCAGCGCGCGGCTCGCCTCGGCGCGAGTGATCGCCGAGGCCGCGCAGCGCGCCGTGCTGCCCACGCCCGCGGACCGGATCGCCGGTCTGCACATCGCGGCGCGGTACGAGGCGGCGCAGGCGGACGCGTTCATCGGCGGCGACCTCTTCGCGGTGCAGGACACCCCGCACGGGGTGCGGCTGATGGTGGGGGACGTGCGCGGCAAGGGGATGGAGGCGGTGGCGGCCGTCGCCGTGCTGATCGGGGCGTTCCGGGAGGCGGCCGAGCAGGAGACCTCGCTCGAGGGCGTGGCGCGGCGGCTGGAGCGGGCGCTGACGCGCGAGGGCATGCGGCGGGAGGGTCTGGACGCCATCGAGGGGTTCACCACCGCCGTCCTCGGCGAGATCCCGCCCGGCGATGGTGCGGGTCACGGGACCGTACGGCTGGTGAACCGCGGGCATCCCGACCCGCTGGTGCTGCACGCCGACGGCGGACTGGACGTGCTGGAGCCCTCCGAGGCCGCGCTGCCCTTGGGCATGGGCGACCTGGGCATGTGGCCGGACCGCGCCGAGGAGTATCCGCTGCCCGTCGGCTCGACGCTGCTGCTGTACACGGACGGCCTGTCCGAGGCGCGTGACGCCCGAGGCGTCTTCTACGACCCGGGTGAACGGCTCCGGGGCAGCGTCTTCCCCGGTCCCGAGGCACTGCTCGACGCGCTGGTCGACGACGTGCGCCGGTACACGGGCGGCGCGTCCACGGACGACATGGCGCTCCTGGCGGTCGGCCGACCGGGGGCGGGGCAGCCGGAACGGCGGCGGACGGTGCCGGTCGTCTCCGCGGACGGCGCGTCCCGGACGCCTGGGCGGCGCGCGGTGCGTGGTGCGGCCGGCGCCCGCCCGGCGCGGGGGCGCGGCACGCCGACGGCGGGCGGCTGAGCCGCGGGCGCGGCCGGCCGGGCTGAGGGGCGCAGCACGCAGGGACGGCGAAGGCGTACGGCGCATCCGTACGGTGCGTAGTCGCAAGATGCCACTGTGCACAACATTTGACGCAACGTCAGAATGTGGGATCGACCTGAAGGGTGATCAAGTCGCCCGATTCCGCCTGCTTCTGTCCTGGTAAGTCCCGGCCGCGGTCGTTAACGATCACTCGGAACAGCTTGGAATCGGGCCTCGGCTTCTATTAACGTTCGATAACGCAGCGCGGTCGTCCCAGTCGTCGCAAGAGACGGCACCGTGCGCACGCGCCGAATCCCGCAAGGGAACCGGGGAACCACCAATTGGGGTGAATCGGGCATCATTTGCCGCTCAGTCCGCGGCCGAGGATGCCCGTAGGAGACCTTCCTGCTCCGAACCCGTCAGCTAACCCGGTAGGCGAGAAGGAAGGAAAGGAGTACGCCTTCGTGGCGTCCAACATGCCTGCCCCCGAGGCCCCGTTCGCGCCCGCTCACTTCGGCGGCGACGCCGCGGAGCGGACGTGGGAGGAATGGAATCCCACCGAGGAATCCGTCCGCCCGGTGCGTGGTCGGCACCGCGTCGTCAAGCAGCGCGGCGGGCTCGCCCGCAGCTCCACCGTCCTCGGCGTCGGCGTCATCGCCGCGGTCGGCGCCGGTGGCATAGCGACCGCCCAGGACAAGCCCGCGGTCTCCATCTCCCTCCCCGACTCGATCGCGGACAGCCTCCCCGACGCCAAGTCCCTTCCGGGCGTGGGCTCCCTCATCTCCGACGACGCCGACTCCGAGGGCTCCGAGGCGAACGCGGCCCCGCTCACCGCGACGACCACCGTCGCCGACAACGGGACGGCCGGCGCGGGCGAGGCCCTGCGCGCCCGCATCCTCCAGCAGGCCGAGCAGCAGCGCGCCGAGGCGGACGCCGAGGCGAAGGCCGCCGCCGAGAAGCTGGCCGCCGAGCAGGCCGCCGCCGCGGCCGCGGAGCAGCAGAGCAAGGCCGAGGCCCAGGCGGCCGAGGAGAAGCGGAAGGCCGAGGAGGCCGCGCGGGCCAAGGAAGAGGCGGAGCGCCTCGCCAAGATCGCCGCGAGCTACGCCCTGCCCACCTCCTCGTACACGATCACTTCCACGTACGGCGAGTCCGGCTCCATGTGGTCCTCCGGTCAGCACACCGGTCTGGACTTCGCCGCTCCCACGGGCACCCCGGTCAAGGCGGTGCACGGCGGCACGATCAAGTCGGCCGGCTGGTCCGGTTCGTACGGCTACCGCATCGTGCTGGAGCTGGAGGACGGCACCGAGGTCTGGTACGCCCACCTGTCGTCGATGACCGCGAGCGCGGGCCAGCAGGTCGCCACCGGCGAGACCATCGGCCGCGTCGGCGCGACCGGCAACGTCACCGGACCGCACCTGCACATGGAGGTGCACACCCCGGGCGGCTCCGGCCTCGACCCGATGGCCTGGCTGCGGGACAAGGGCCTCACGATCTGATCGACGGCAGCGGCCGAAGGCGCGCGGTACGGAGTCTCCGTGCCGCGCGTTCTTGTGTCCGGGCTCTTTGCGTGGCGTGCGTCCTCGGGTCCGCGCGCCGGCGCGGCGACGAGCATCGCGGGGTCAGCGGCGGTACGGGTTGTAGCCGCCGTAGTCGCGGTGCGGTGGCGGCACGGCGACCCGGCCCGTCGCCCGCGCCGCGTACACGAGCGAGGGCGCGGCCACGTCCCTGCGCCGCCACAGGTGGTGCAGCAGCTCCCGCTCGCGCTCCGCGAAGTCCGGGCCCGCCGCGCCGCGCTGGGCCCGGTGGCGGAGAGAGGCGAGCGACGTCGCGAACGCCTCGTACTCCGAGACCGCGTGTCCCGCGGCCGGTCCGTACGTCCGCCGCGCGTAGTCGCGCGCCATGGTGCGGGCGCGCATCGAGGACAGCGCCTGCGGCTCCGCGGCCGCCAGCCAGCCCGCCGCCGCGTACGCCGGCAACTCGGTCGATATCGTGCGCAGCTCGCGCTGCCGGGTCCATATGGTCAGCCAGGTCAGCAGCCCGAAGGCGGGCACCATGAACGCCGCGTACACCCCGTAGAAACCCCACGGGCCGAACAGCGACGCCGAGCCGTTCCACAGGGCGTGCATGCCCATCGCGAGGGCAAGGCCGAGCAGGGGCAGCGCGATGCGCCGTATTCGGTGGCGGCGCGCGGCGAGTGCGGCGAGACCGAAACCGATGCCGGTGAGCACCGTGAAGAACGGGTGCGCGAACGGCGACATCACGACCCGCACGAAGAACGTCGCCGCGGTGACCGACGCCAGGCCCGAGGTGCCGAACGCCTGGTCCTCGCCGTAGGCGTTGCCGAGGTACAGGATGTTCTCGGTGAAGGCGAAGCCGGTCGCCGTCACGCCCGCGACCACGACCCCGTCCACGAGGCCGGTGAAGTCCCGCCTTCGGAAGAGGAAGAGGAGCAGGACCGACGCCGCTTTGGCGCTCTCCTCGACGACCGGCGCTATGACCGTCGCGCCCAGGGTGTCGGCGGAAGCGGGATCGGCGGTGGCGGTGGCGATCCAGCGGGTCGCGAAGGTGTTCGCGAGGATCGCGATCAGGGCGGCGGCGAACGCGCCCCAGGCGAAGGCGAACAGCAGATTCCGCCAGGGGCCCGGCTCGACCCGGTCCAGCCAGCGGAACGCCGCCAGCAGCAGCGGCACCGGCAGCGTCGCGAGGCCGAGGCCGACCAGGAAGCCCTGGGTGCCGGTCTGTTCCCGCACGAGCGCGAGGATCACCAGTCCGCACAGCGCGAGCAGCGTGATAAGAACGCCAGCCCGGACCGCACGGCTGCGCCACAGGCGGGCGGCACGCATCCGGCGGCGCCGCGCGGTGCTCTGCGGCACGCCGCCGACCGGCCCGCCGCCCTGCTCCTGCCGGCATGGGGGCACCACCGGATGCGGCGGGCGGCTCGCCATCGTGTGCTGCGCGGACGACTGGGACACCTGTCGACCCTAACGAGGGGCACTGACAACTGGCGACGGTGAGGCGACGGTGCGCGGTACGTCACCACGTCCACGCCGCATCGGTCACGGCCGGACGGCGAGGGCCCACGCCGTCACGCCTCCGGCAGCACCCGGCGGAACAACAGGTCGTGGACCTTGTGTCCCTTGTCCAGACCCTGGCCCTCGAAGCGGGTCAGCGGACGGAAGGCGGGACGCGGGGCGTAGCCGCCTTCCGGGACGGTGTTCTCGAAGTCCGGGTGCGCGGTCAGGACGTCGAGCATCTGCTCGGCGTACGGCTCCCAGTCGGTCGCGCAGTGCAGGACCGCGCCGGGCCGGAGCCGCTGGGCGGCCAGCGTCAGGAACTCCGGCTGGATCAGCCGCCGCTTGTGGTGGCGCTTCTTGGGCCAGGGGTCCGGGAAGTAGACGCGCAGGCCGTCGAGCGAACGGGGCGGCAGCATCTCGCGCAGCAGGATGATGGCGTCGCCGTTGGCGACCCGCACGTTGGTCAGGCCGTTCCGCTCGGCGAGGCCGAGCAGGTTGCCCTGGCCGGGCGTGTGCACGTCGACGGCGAGGATGCCGGTGTCCGGATCGTCGGCGGCCATCTGCGCGGTGGCCTCGCCCATCCCGAACCCGATCTCCAGGACGACCGGCAGCCCGCCGAACATCTCGTCGAGGTCGAGCATCCGGTGCCCGTCGATGTCGAGCCCCCACACCGGCCACAGCCGTTGCAGTGCGTCGCCCTGCCCGGCGGTCACCCGGCTGCGGCGCGGCTGGAAGCTGCGGATGCGCCGCTCGTGGTGCGACCCGGCCGGATCGGCGGCGGGCCCGCCGGGGAAACGCGGCTCGCCCTTGGCGCGGATCACCGGGCGCGGGGTGTCGGGGGTGGTGTTTCGAGACTCAGACACAATGCCTCGATTCTACGAGGCCGGGCACGGGGCCCTGCCGCGTCGGGGCTCGGAGCTCGGTCCGCCCTGCCGCGTCGGGGCTCGGGAGCCGCCCGGCTCTGCGCTGCCGCGTGGGGCGGGGCTCGCCCGGTCCGCCCTGCCGCGTCAGCGCCCGGGAGCCCGCCCCGGCGCGCCCGTGCGGTGGACCCGGTCCTCCTTCAGGGCCTCGAGCGCCCGGCGGGCCACCTCGCGGCCGATCGGCAGGGACGCCGTAGCCGCCGGGGACGGGGCGTTCAGCACGTGGACCGTCCGCGGCGCCTCGCGGATCAGGAAGTCGTCGGCCAGCGTCCCGTCCCGCAGCACCGCCTGGGCACGGACTCCGGCCGGGGAGGGGCGGAGGTCGTCCTCGGTCACGGCCGGGAGCAGCCGGCGCACCGCTTGCGTGAAGGCGTGCTTGGACAGGGAGCGGTGCAGCTCGCCCGCGCCGTAACGCCAGTGCCGGCGGGCGATCTGCCAGGACCCCGGCCAGCGAAGGGTCTCCGCGAACTCCAGGGGACGCACGGCCGACCAGGTGTAGCCCTCGCGAGCCAGAGCCGGGACCGCGTTGGGACCGACGTGGACGCTGCCGTCGATACCGCGGGTCAGATGCACCCCGAGGAACGGGAACGCCGGGTCCGGCACCGGGTAGACCAGGCCGCGGACGAGGCCGAGGCGGGTCAGCTCGTAGTACTCCCCACGGAAAGGGACGATCCGCATCCCCGGGTCGTCGCCCGCGAGCCTCGCCACCCGGTCGCAGTGCAGCCCCGCGCAGTTCACCAGGGCCCGCGCGCGCACCACCGTCCCCGAAGCCGTGCGCACCGCGACGCCCCACGGCCGGCGGTCGACGGCGGTGACCTCCTCGCCGTACCGCACGTCCGCGTCGGACGCCCGCGCGAGCTGCGCCGCGACCGCGCCGTAGTCGCACACGCCGGTGGTGCCGACGTGGATCGCGGCGAGGCCGCGCACCTCGGGCTCGTATTCGGCGATCTGCGCGGGGCCCAGCTCGCGCACGGGGATGCCGTTCTCCCGGCCGCGCTGGACGAGGGCGTGCAGCCGCGGCAGCTCCTCGCGCTCCGTGGCGACGATCAGCTTCCCCGTGACCTGGTGGTCGATGCCGTACTCCGCGCAGAACTTGACCATCTCGGCCGCGCCGCGCACCGCGAAGCGGGCCTTCAGGGAGCCGGGCCGGTAGTAGATGCCGCTGTGGATCACGCCGCTGTTGCGCCCGGTCTGGTGGCGGGCCGGCCCCTGCTCCTTCTCCAGGACCGTCACCCGGGTCCCGGGCGCCGAACGCGTGAGGGCATACGCCGCCGACAGGCCGACGATCCCGCCGCCCACCACCAGCACGTCGCAGTCGAAGCTCCGCCCGGACGCCGTCACCGCGTCACCTCCCACCCCGATAGTGCACTGGCCCGCCGACAATGCGCTTAAACCAGCGTGGACCGAGGGGCGCGCGTCACCATGCTCACATCCCGTCCCGGCCGGACCGTCCGCAGGCCCGCCCCGTCACGGAGGCTGCCGTCGCCCGAGGGCCGGCCGCCTATGCCGGAGCCGCCAGCAGCGGGCGGGCCCTCTCCCGCAGCTCCATCACCCGGGGCTCGTCGCCGTACGGCTCGAGGCGGTGCAGCAGGTCCCGTACGTACTCAGTGGTGCGCGCCGAGGAGATCCGGCCCGCGACCTCCACCGCGCGCGTGCCCGCCGCGCAGGCCGCGTCCAGGTTCCCCGACTCCAGCTCGGCCACCGCCGAGACGACCAGGCGTAAGCCGTGGGAGCGGACGAACTCCTCCGTCGGCCGCGACAAGGCCTGCTCGGTGAAGCGGCGCACCTGGCGGGGAGCCTTCAGGTCCCGGTAGCACTCGGCGGCGTCGGCGGCGAAGCGGTCGTAGGAGTAGAAGCCGAGCCACGACGGGTCCGCGTCGCCCTCGCGGGAACGTTCCAGCCAGCCCTCGGCGGCCTTCAGCGCCTGGCCGGCCGCCGCGGCGTCGTTCGCCTTGGCGTGCGCACGCGCCTCCACCAGCCGGAAGAAGCTCATCGTCCGGGCTGTGGCGAGGCCGCGATTGCGCTCCAGCGCGGCCTGCGCGAGGTCGACGCCCTCGTCGGCGAAGCCCCGGTAGGTCGCCTGCAGCGACATCGAGGCGAGCACGTAGCCGCCCAGCGGCACGTCGGCCGCGGCCCGGGCGAGCCGGAGCGCCTGGATGTAATAGCGCTGCGCCGCCTCCTGCTGGCCGGTGTCGAACGCCATCCACCCCGCCAGCCGCGTCAGCTCGGCGGTGGCGCCGAACAGGGCGCGGCCCACCTCGTCCGAGTAGGAACCGAGGAGCAGCGGGGCCGCGTCCACGCGCAGGCACTCGGGGACCATCGACGAACGCCAGTCCCCGCCGCCGTACTTGGAGTCCCAGCGGCGCGCGTCCTCCGCCGCCTCGCGCAGCTTGGCCACATCGCTGTGGCCGACGCGCACAGGGGTGTCCGTGCCCTCCGGCGCTTCGGGGGCGGCCGGTGCGGATCCGCCGGCGGGGGCGGCCTGCCCGGCACGCGCGGAGGCGCCGACGAGCCGCTCGACCGACGGGTCCGCGGGGGTTATCAGCCAGCGCGAGGCGGGAGTCGCGTACGCGCTCACCGCGAACGAACCGGCCAGCGACTGCCAGATGCCCCCGCCGCCCGCCCGCCGGCCCGCGAGGTCAAGGCGATACAGCTCGGTGGCCGATTTCACCGCCTCGCCCACGTCCCGCGGGAAGGCCAGACCGACCTCGGGCGCCGGGTCCGCGTCCGCCAGGCCGATCTCGTGCAGCGGCACCGGCCGGCCCAGCTTGGCCCCGATGGCGGCGGCGATGAGATGGGGCGCGGAGCCCTGCGGCACCATGCCCTTGGAGACCCACCGCGCCACCGACGTCTTGTCGTAGCGGAGGGTCAGACCACGCTGCGCCCCCAGGTCGTTGACCCGCCGGGCGAGGCCGGCGTTGCTGATTCCCGCGAGGGCGAGAACGGTGCCGAGCTTTTCGTTCGGCCCGCGTTGCTCCCTGGACATGCGCCACCCCTCGACACACAGACAGCTGCCGCGGCGCCTTCGGCGCACGGCATTCGTGCTGTGTCCTCCCGGTTCACACACCCCCGCGTCCGAGCGGTCCCGGCCGCAAAAGCAGGTGGCCGAGCCCTTCGGAATATGCGCTCCTGCCGAGGACAGCAGTAAACCCAGCGTAGTTCGCCACATCCCTACCGTTAAGAGGTGGTGTGCCGTATGGCGGGATTGTTGTGCGGACGGGAGTACGCCATCGGCCACCGTGCTCCCGCCGTGTGGTCGTGCGCCCGTGCGTGCGCTCTGGCCGAGGATGTTCGGGAGCGCTTCCATGAGTACCGCGTGGGTCGGCTCACTGCGTACTGGAAACCAGTGGGCTGGGGGACACTGCCGCCTCGATTCCCCGCGGGCGGCGGGCCGGTCCGGGAGGCGAACTCCGCCTCCCGGGCTGGAGGTTGGGCCCTGGGCCGCCCACCGAGAATGGCCGAATGCCGTCTGTGCCGTAGGGGCCCCGAAATCACCGGACGACCCCTGGCGACACCTCGGCCGGCCTCCTCGCGGCCGCTGAATCGCCCATGCCACAGGCGAGTTCACTTTTTGCGCGCGCTACCGGAGCCCCATCCCCTGCGCCTCCTTCATGGCAGCATGTTCCCGAACGGCTTCGGGAATCGTGGAGGCGGGGATGCGGTGGCTGGTGGGGTGGAGCAGTATCGCCGCGCACTTCGGCACGGCCGGGGCCGACAGAGCTCTTGACGGCCTTGACGATCTCGACGGCGACGGCCGCACCGTCCACCCCGTCGGAGCCCAACTGCTGTGGGGAGACCCCGATCCGCTGTGGGCGGTCGGTGACTGGCGGCCCGACGAGGTACGCGTCGTCACGGCCGAACCGCCCGCGCGTTCCGTCCCCGGCGGGGGCGCGAACCCGCCCGCGGTCACCCGGCTCGCCGTCCTCGGCTGCTGCGCCGCCAGCGACGAACAACTGCGGGTCGGGCTGTTCGCGGCGCGCGGCGGCGCACTGAGGCATCTGACCGCATGGGCCGGCAGCTACACGGTCGTGGTCCAGGCCGGGCGCCGCATCACCGTCGTGGGTGACCTCGCGGGAGCCCGGCCCGTCTTCTACACCCCCTGGGCCGGCGGCACCGCGTACGCCACCGCCGCGCTCCCGCTCGCCGATCTCATCGAGGCCCAGCTCGACATCGGGCACCTCGCCGCCCTGCTCGCCTGCCCCGAGACTCCGGAGGCGCTGCGGGACTCCACCCCGTACGCGGGGGTCAAGCGCATCCCGCCCGGACACGCGCTGATCCTGCGGGAGGGCTCACGTGAGATCACCGGGTACGAGCCGGTGGCCTCCCTGGCCGTCGCCGGGCCGCAGATGGACCCGGCCAAGGCGGTCGACGGGGTGCGGGACGCGCTGATCGATGCCGTACGGGCGAGGCTCACCGCCCCGCGGCACGCACCGGAGACCCTGCCGCCCGACCCGGGCCCCGTGCCGGGCATGGGCCCCGCCGAACGCCGCGCCGCGCGAGGGGCGCCCGCTCCCGGCATCGGCGCCGACCTGTCCGGGGGCAGCGCCTCCAGCACGCTGGCGCTGCTGGCCGCCGGGCTGCCCGGCGTGCCCGGCACCGTGCTCGGGCACGGGACGGGCGCGGGCGAGCGGCTGCTCGCCGTCACCTTCAACGACCTGGTCACCAGCGGACGCGAGGCTCGCGAACCGGAGCTGGAACGCGCCCGCGTCATCGCCGCCAACCCGCGGCTGCACCACGTCGTCGTCGCGGCCGGGGAGGAGTCCCTCCCCTACGCCGGACTCGACGCGGGGCCGCTCACGGACGAGCCGGCGCCGGCCCTGGTGACGGCCGAACGGCACCGCAGCCGGCTCGCGGCCGGCAGCGCCGACCACTTCACCGGGGCGGGCGCACGGCAGGTGCTGGACGCGCATCCGGCGCGGCTCGCCGATCTGCTGATGGACCGGCGCCGACGCCATCTGCTGCGGCCGGTCACCGCACTGGCCCGGGCCGACGGGGCCTCGCCGCAGTCGCTGTTCGTGCCGCTCACCGTGTACCGGGCGGCGCGGCGCCTGGCCCGTACGCCCTACCGTGCCGGTCTCGAAGCCGCTGCCGACCGGCTGCTCTCGGCGAACCGCACGGGCGCGGTCGGTCTCAACGGCGCGGTGGGCGCCTCGCTCGCCGCCCTGAACTGGGCCCGGCCCGGCCCGGCGGCTCGCTGGCTGACCGGCGAGGCGCTGGCTGAAGTATCGGTTCGCCTGATGGAGGCGGCGACGCGGCCGATGTCCGTGCAGCGGCCAGGCGAGGCCCGGGCCCGGGCGGCGCTCAGCCGCCACGCGGCGGACCAGCGCATCCTGGAACAGGCCGCCGAGATCCGCAGCCAGCGGCTGCACGCCCCCTTCCTCGACAACCAGGTCGTACGCGCCAGCCGCGACCTCCCCGAATCGCTGCGGGTCCAGCCGGGGGCGCGGGCATCGGTGCTGCGCACGGTCCTCGCGGGGGCCGGTATCCACGACCTCCCACCGGGCTGGGGCGCCACGACGCACGCGTCGCACACGGCGACGGCGGCGGCGCGCACCGGTCTGCGGGCCGCGCTCCCGCATCTGATGGCCCTGTTCGACGCCCCGCTGCTCGCGGACGCGGGCCTGGTGGAGGCCCGCGTCGTCCGCAAGGCTCTGCGGGCCGCCTCGGAAGGCGAGCCCGTCCCGCTGGACGGCCTGGCCGACCTGGTGTCCACGGAACTGTGGCTGCGTCGGCTCCTGTCCCGCCGCGGCACCTGCTGGACGGGCACGGCGGCGCCCCGCCGCCGCGCGGTGGCCGGGGGCGTCCCCAAACGCCGGACGCTCCAGGCGTAGAGCCGGGCCACGACGCACGGCTCGAGGGGCATGCGCGTCCCGAGGGCGTGCGGAACCGGCCTGGCGAGCGCGATCCGGCCCTCCTAGCGGCAACTGATCCGGGACTCCGCCCAGTCCGCCAGCGCAGCCGTCCCCGACGGGTCCGCCGACTCAACGACCAGGCGCAGCGTCCTGTGGCCGGCGAGCGGCACGTGGACCGGCACCGCCGCGTCGCCGCGGCCGAGAGCGGCCGAGCGCCAGAGCCGGACGCCGTCCCCGTACACCGAGAAGCGCACCGGGCGCACACCCGGCGTCAGGTCGTCGACGCCGGCGAACGCGTCATAGGCCGTGCACGCGCGGTTGAGGTCGATGGTGACGGACGACTTGCCGTGCACCGTCACCCCGTGCCCGTACTGCTTGCCGCCGATCGACATGTCAGAGCGCTTCCACATCCAGCTGCTCTCGTTGTGCCGCACCTCGGGACCGGTGTGGTCGCCGAAGATGCCGTAGTCCAGGCGGTTGACCTGGTAGACCTCCGCCTTCTGGGGAGGCGGCGTGGGCTTCGGCGTCGGTGTCGGTGAGGGAGTCGGCGTGGGCGTGGGGGTCGGGGTAGGGGTCGGGATGGGCTTCGGCTCGGCGGGTCGTGGCGTCGGCGTGGGAGTGGGGCTCGGCGTCGACTTCGGGCCGGGCTCGGCCGACGGCGGAACGGGCGCGGGCGGCGCCGGCGGCTCCGGCTTCGGCTGGGGCGCGGACGGCTCCGGCGCGACGGGCCGGGAGGCCGGGGGCTTGGCCATGGGCTCCGGTGCGGGCTCGCGGTCGGCCGACATGGCCCATACCAGCCCGGCTGTCGCGGCGACAGCCACGGCCGCCGCCATAGCCTTCGCGGGCGTGCCGAGTCCCTCCGCGGCTGCCCCGCCCGACGCGCCCGACGCGCCCGACGCGCCCGACGCGCCTGACGTGGCGGCCGCGGCGGCACCGGCCCCCGCTGCGCCCACGGCGCCGCCGGCGACGATCCCGGCCGCCTTGAGGGAGTACCCGGCGGCGAACCAGCCGATGACCGCTATCGGCAGCAGCGCAGGAATGCCCGCGTTCACATGGGCGAGCTCACCAGCGGCCAGACGGCACTTGACGCACTCGTCCAGGTGCTTGCTCAGACCCCGCTCCGCCCGCATCCGCAGCCCGCCGCGGGCGTACGCGCCCAGCCGGTCCGCGTACCGGGCGCAGTCGCCGCCCGTGGTAAGCGCCGTGCTCACATGGGCCTGGAGATACGCCTGCTTGAGGCCCTCCCTGGCCCGGCTCGCGAGCACCGCCGTCGCGTTGGCGGTCAGGCCGAAGAGGGGGGCGACGTCGCTCGGCAACTCCTCCTCCACCGTCGTGTGCCACAGCACCGCCTGCCAGCGCTCCGGCAGGGACCGGAAGGCCTGCATGGCGAGCGACTGCTCGGCCTCGTGCATCGCGCGCACGTCCGCCCCGACGTCGAGTGTGTCGTCCGTCGCCGAGTCCGTGCTGCGCGCCGCCTCCGCCGCGAACACCGCGAAGTCGTCGACCAGTTGCTCCCGCTTCGCCGTCTTCGTCCAGGCGGCGGCGACCCGGCGGACGGTGGTGAGCAGGTACGCCCGCACCGCCTGCTCCGGCCCGGCCCCGCCGCGCACCGCCTGCAGGGTCCGCGCGAAGACCTCGGCCGTCAGGTCGTCCGCGGTGTGCGCGTCGCGGCAGCACGTGTGCGCGTACCGCCGGACGGCCTCGCAGTGGCGGCGGAACAGCTCCTCGTAGGCGCCGTCGTCGCCGTCTCGCATGCGCCGGATCAGCTCGGCGTCCGCCGACGCAAGCTCGCGCGGCGGCGGCAGCACCGAACCGGCACTGCGGTCCCGCTGCTGAGGAACGGCGTACTTCGCCGCGTCCACGTCCGCCGGATCCGGGTGAGCCGCACCGGTGTCCGCGCCGTCCGGCCCGTCGACACGCGGGCGCGGCACGCCGGACGAGCCGCTCCGTCCGCCCTGGCTTGGCACCTGCCGTGGTGGTCCGGCTGCCCCGGAGCTCCCACCGCCGAGTGACTCGTCCTGATGGTCACCGCTCATCGCGGAAGCCCCCGTAAGCACTTCGGACCCGAATTACCGGGCAAGCGTGCCACAGGGCGCCTGTACGCCGAACTCTTATGCGCCGCAACCACTCGTCCGGGGCGACTTCCCCGAACTGCGCACCGCCGGTCATCCGAAAGTGGCAGGAACAACCGGGTGAGCGGACAAGGGCGGTTGAGGGCACCGCGCCGCCAGGGACGGGTCACGGAGCAGGAGCGCCCGTGCGGACTTCACGCGGACCGCGGACGCAGACCCTCCAGCAGGATGTCCAACAGCCGGGCCGACGCGGCCTCCTGCTGCGCGGCGTCGGGCAGCGACGGCGCGGCCGTCGCTATCACCAGCAGCACATCGGCCACGGTCACGTCACCGCGCAGCTCACCCGCGGCGCGTGCCCGCTCGACGAGCCGGCCCACGACCTCCAGCAGGTCCGCCGCGCCGGCGTCGTCCTGCTCCTCGGCCGGCACCGGGCGCTGCCCGACCACGCGCAGCCCGGACGGTGCCCCCGCCCGCTGCTGCGGCACCCACATGTCCTCGCGCGCCTCACCCGACAGGTCGTCGGCGCTACCCGCCGCCTCGTCACCGTCCACCCGGACGCGCAGCACCTGCGGCGGGAGCAGCCGCCCGGCACCGGACGCCACCGAGGTACGCAGGAACCGGGAGAGCGCCGACCACGGCTCCTCCTCCTGCCCGAGAGCCGTACGCGCCTGCTCCGTCAGCCGGGAGATCTCCTCCGCGGCTATCCGCCGCACCAGCACGTCCTTGCTCGGGAAACGGCGGTACACCGTGCCCACGCCGACCCGGGCGCGCCGGGCCACGTCCTCCATCGGGGCCCCGTACCCCAGCTCGCCGAACACCTCGCGGGCTGCGCGCAGGACATGCTCGAGATTGCGCTGCGCGTCCACGCGCAGCGGCGCCGAACGGCCCGTCCCGACCGGACCCGTCGGTCCGCTCCCACTGCCGTCCGCGGCCGAAGCCGGCGCGACGGCGGTCTGCCAATGCGAATCCTGGATGTGCATAAGCGTTCCCCCGGTCATGTCGTCTCCCCCCGGAGACATCCCCGCCTTGGTCTGCCGGGCGTGCCTTGACCTGGCACCCCGACAGACAACGAACATAGTTGAGCCGGAGTCAATTCAGAAGGGGGTACTTCGCACGGAGCGCCCCCCGATCGGAGCAAGGACCGGAAGGATCCCTATTCCACCCGCTGCCTCCCGCCACCCCGCCGGGCCTGACCTGCGCGGCTTCCGTTATGCCCCGAGCTGTGCCGCGCCTGGGCCACCGACGGCTTCCGGTCACACAATTCGCCGGGCCTGTGGACAAACGACTGAGGTCGTTGCGTCATGGGATGGTGAAGGCTGCAAACTCCCGGGGCACGACCTCCGGCACCTCGCCGCGCACACGCATTCTGGTCGTCGGCGGCGGCTACGTCGGGATGTACACCGCGCTGCGCCTCCAGCGGAAGCTGAAGCCGGAGCTCGACCGCGGCGACGTCGAGATCGTGGTGGTCGCCCCCGACCCTTATATGACGTATCAGCCGTTCCTGCCGGAGGCCGCGGCCGGTTCCATCTCCCCGCGCCATGTGGTCGTCCCCCTGCGTCGCGTCCTCGGCAGATGCACGATCGTCATCGGTGAGGCCCGCGCCGTCGACCATGCCAAGCGGACGGCGACCGTCACCACGCTCGCCACCCAGGAGGAGGGCGCCGGAGCCGTCGAGATCACCTACGACGAACTCGTCATCGCCCCCGGCTCGGTCTCCCGCACCCTTCCCGTCCCCGGCCTCGCCGACTACGGCATCGGTTTC
This sequence comes from Streptomyces sp. NPDC002867, assembly GCF_053591895.1. Lineage (NCBI taxonomy): Bacteria > Bacillati > Actinomycetota > Actinomycetes > Kitasatosporales > Streptomycetaceae > Streptomyces > Streptomyces sp. NPDC002867. Next base: position 99,156 of record NZ_JBSFUR010000025.1, read on the forward strand.
AAGACGGTCGAGGAGGCCATCGGCCTGCGCAACCACGTCATCGAGCAGATGGACATCGCGTCCTCCACCCGCGATCCGGCGATCCGCGACGCGGCCCTCACCTTCGTCTTCGTCGGCGGCGGTTACGCGGGCGTCGAGGCCCTGGCCGAACTCGAGGACATGGCCCGCTACACCGCGCGCTACTACCACAACGTCAAACCCGAGGACATGAAGTGGATCCTCGTCGAGGCGGCCGGGCGCATCCTGCCCGAGGTCGGCGAGGAGATGGGCCGCTACGCCGTCCGGGAGCTGCGCGCCCGGAACATCGATGTACGGCTGGACACCCGGCTCGAGTCGTGCGAGGACCGGGTCGCCGTCCTCAGCGACGGCTCCCGCTTCCCGACCCGGACCGTCGTCTGGACGGCCGGCGTCAAACCGGCGCCCCTGCTCGCCGCCACCGACCTCCCGCTCAACGAGCGCGGCCGCCTCGCCTGCACCGAACACCTCACCGTCGACGGCGTCGCCCACGCGTGGGCGGCGGGCGACGCGGCGGCCGTCCCGGACGTCACCTCCGACAGGCCCGGCGCCGAGTGCGCGCCCAACGCCCAGCACGCCCTGCGCCAGACCAAGGTCCTGGCCGAGAACATCGCGGCCGCCCTGCGCGGACAGCCCCTGCACCAGTACGCCCACAAGTACGTCGGATCCGTCGCCTCCCTCGGACTCCACAAGGGCGTCGCCCACGTCTACGGCCGCAAGCTCAAGGGCTATCCGGCCTGGCTGATGCACCGCACCTACCACCTCAGCCGGGTGCCGACCTTCAACCGCAAGGCCCGCGTCCTGGCCGAATGGACTCTCGCCGGTCTCTTCAAACGTGAGATCGTCTCCCTCGGCTCGCTGGAGCATCCGCGGGCCGAGTTCGAATTCGCCGCGGGCGCCAGACGCAACGGCGACGGAAAGGACAGCGGCCCGCCGCCCAGTGCAGCGGACGAATCGGCGGACAGTTCCCCGGACGGCCCTTCGGGCACCTGACGCCGCCGACAGGAGCTGGGCGAAAAGGATTGTCCGTCCGGTCGACCACACTGGACGTGTGACCATAGGTGGGCTCACACCTGCACAGAGTGACCCTTGGCGACGACCCCCATTGAGGCTTGAAAGTCAGTGAACTTCACGCGTTGGAGCCCCAGGCTCCCCGGTACGCAGCGTCGCGCCGCAGCACGGAGGACCGACCAGGGGCTCTCGCCGGTGCAGCGGGGCGACGGCTCGGTGCCCGCGGCCCGCGGTGAGTCCGGACAGCCGCTGGAGACCCCTTCGGACGTCCCGGCGCTGGAGGACTTCTCCGTGCCGGAGATCCTCGGCCGCCTCCCCGCCCTGGTCGCCCTCGTCTACGGCCCCGACCACCGCATCGCGTACGTCAACGAGGCATACGCCGCCGCCTTTGGTCACCGCACGCTCGGCACCACGGCCGCCGACAGCTGCCCCGAGCTCGCCGAGCTGGGCCTGCTCCCGCTCATGGACCAGGTGCTGCGCAGCGGCAAGCCCCGTACGGTCAAGTCCCGCAGGACCCGGGGCGGAGGGTCGTACACGGTCACCTGCCTGCCCGCCGAACGGACCGAAGGCGGCAAGGAGCCCGAGGGCGTCCTGGTCTTCGCGGCCGACGTCACCGACCACGCCGAGGCCGCCGAGCGGCTGCGCGCCAGCGAGCGGCGTCACCGCGAGACCGCCGTGACCCTCCAGCGGTCGCTCCTGCCGCAGGAGTTGGAGCAGCCCGACGACCTGCGGTTCGCCGCCACCTACCAGCCCGGTGGCACGGACGCGGCGGTCGGCGGCGACTGGTACGACGTGATCACGCTCGGCGCAGGCCGTACGGCCCTGGTCATCGGTGACGTGATGGGCCGCGGTGTCCGCGCGGCAGCCGTCATGGGTCAGCTGCGCACCGCCGTACGGGCCTACGCCCGCCTGGACCTGCCGCCCCACGAGGTGCTCCAGCTCCTCGACGGGCTCGCCTCCGAGATCGATCCCAGCCAGATCGCCACCTGTGTGTACGCGGTCCACGACCCGAACGAGGGCCGCCTGGTGTACGCGTCGGCCGGGCATCTGCCGATCCTCGTCCGCGACCAGGACGGCACCGTCCGCCGCGCCGACGAGCCCACCGGACCGCCGCTCGGCACCGGCGGCTATCTGCACGCCTCGGGTTCCATCGACCTCCCGCCCGGCGCCACCGCCGTCCTCTACACGGACGGCCTGGTGGAGCGCCGGCGCGAGGACATCGACGAGGGGATGGCCGCGCTGGAGCGCGCGCTGTCCGGGGCGACCGGTACCCCGCAGGTGGTCTGCGACCGGCTGATCCGCTCCATGGGGGTGACCGCCGAGCACGACGACGACGTCGCGCTCCTCGTCCTGCAGCACCCGACCCGCAAAGGCGCGGACGCCGAGCTGTTCCACAACGCCGCGCTGGACCTCCTCGGCGGCATCGAGGCCGCGCCCCGCGCGCGTGCCTTCGCCTCCGGGGTGCTGGCCTCCTGGCGTTTCTCGCCCGAGCTGCACGACCTCGGGGTCCTGGCCGTCAGCGAGCTGGTGGCCAATTCCCTCAAGCACGGTTCCCCGCCCATGCGCCTGCGGCTGCGCCGCACGGACCGGCGGCTGATCGTCGAGGTGACGGACGGGGACGAGCACCTGCCGCGACGACGCCGGGCGGAGTCCGAGGACGAGGCGGGCCGCGGTATCTCGATCATCGCGACGATCGCCTCGTCCTGGGGAAGCCGCCGTACGCCGGGTGGCGGCAAGGCCGTCTGGTGCGAGTTCGCCCTGCCCTGACCTCAGTGGGCGGGGGCGACGGCCTCTTCGGGCTTGTGCACCGTCACCACGCGGGACTTCGCCGCGAGCGACGGCCGGTCCTGCACCGGCGTGAGCCGCTTGCCCAGCCGCAGCGCGAGCACCGTGATACCGAGCGAGAACAGCACGAACGTCACGATGTACGGCCCGTGGAGCGCGGCGCCCATCGGACCGCCGACGGCCGGACCGACCGCCAGCGCGAGCTGCTTGACCAGGGCGAACGCGGAGTTGTACTGCCCGACCATCGACTCCGGCGCCAGGTCGGCGACCAGCGGGGCGACGGTCGGCGACAGCATGGCCTCGCCGAGCCCGAACAGCGCGTACGTCGAGACGAACGCGGCGGTCGCCATGGCCTGGCTGCCGTCGCCGAGGCCCGCGTAGCCCGCGGCCGTCCACGCGACGGCCCAGATCAGGCCGACCGAGGCGATGACCCGGCTGCGGCTGCGGCGCTCGACGAACTTGAGCACCAGGAACTGTGCGGCCACGATCACCGCGGTGTTGGCGGCGAGCGCCGTGCCCAGCGTGGCGGGCTCGATCCCGGCGGCCTCGGTGCCGTACGCGGCGAGTCCGGACTCGAACTGCCCGTAGCAGGCGAAGAAGAGGACGAAGCCCAGCACCAGCAGGTGCACCATCGCCCGGTGTCCCAGCAGCGCGCGCATCCCGCCCCCGGCCCTGGCCTCCGTGTCGGCCGGCCGGGCACTGCGCAGCGACGCGGACTCGGGCAGCCGTACGGTCAGCGCGATGCCGGCGAGGACGAGGAACATCGCGGCCTCGATGCCGAACAGCAGGGTGAAGCCGGCGGGCCGGCTCTCGTCGACGATGTGTCCGCCGATCAGGCCGCCGATGCCGAGACCGAGGTTGTGCAGGAAGAACTGCAGGGCGAAGGCGCGGGTGCGCGTCGTGGTCTCCGAACACCAGACGATCATGGTGGTCAGCGCCGGCTGCATGACGGCGGTCCCCGCGCCGAGCACCACCGCGGCCAGGACGACGGACGGAACGCTCCCCGACAGCCCCATGCCCGCCGCTCCGACGGATGCCAGCACCGCAGCACCGACCAGTACGGGCAGCGGCCCGCGCCGGTCGATGACCCGCCCGGTGAACGGCAGGGCCACGAGTGCGGCCATCGCGAAGACGGCGAGCACCACGCCCGCCGCACTCGCGCCCAGGTCTCGCACCTGCGCCACGTAGATGTAGAGGTACGGAACGGTGAAGCCGAGCCCGAACGCGCTCAGCGCGTTCCCCGCCTGGATCCGGCGCATCGCTGCACCCTTCGCCTTGGTCACACTCACCCACTTCGGTCGAGGTCCTGCAGGACCTGGAGGACTGAAGTCTGAAGACTTCAATAGTAAAGTTCGAACCTGAACAATACACATTGAAGGACTTCAAGGCCAATGAGTGCCGTGCGATACTTCCGCGCATGCCTACTGAGACCCCCGCGGACGCCGTCTCCGGCCCGCAGGAGCCGACCCTCGACGAGCAGATCGCCGCCTACCAGCGCGAGTACGGGGATCTCGACCCCCAGGTCGAGAAGGTGGTCTCCGCACTCGGACGGCTCAACCGCAGGATGAACGTCGCGTACGGCCGCCAGGTCGCGGCCCTCGGTATCAGCAACGCCGAGTGGGAGGTCCTCAAGACCCTGGTCCTCTCGGGCTCCCCCTATCGCCTCGGCCCCGGGGAGCTCGCCAAGCGCCTCGGTCTCACGCCGGCCGCGATGACCCACCGCATCGACCGGATGGCGAGCGAAGGCCTCGTGACCCGCGACCGGGACGAGAACAACCGCGTACGCGTGATCGTCGAGCTGACGGACGAGGGCCGCACGAAGTGGCTCGAGGCGATGCGCATGGCCACCACGTTCGAAGAGGACCTGCTCCAGGACCTCGCCCCGGACGAGCGCGCCCTGCTCGGCGAGCTGCTGATCCGCGTGCTGCGCCGGGTCGAGCACGACCAGCCGGACGCCGGCGGACGCCTGACCGACCTGGACTAGCGACCGGCCTCCGGGTGGCGGCCGGGACAGTTGACACGTTCCCCGTCGATCCGTAAGGTTCTTCGAGTTGTCGCGGAGCCGGAACGGTTCTTCGACAGCCATCCTCGCCGCTGATGCGGCAACCACACTCAGCACGATCTCCCAGTCGGGACGAATTTCGCATGTCGAAATTCATTTCGATGACTCGATTATGAGTCGCCCGGGAAATCCGCTAGAGTTTGGATGTCGGAACGGCCCAGGGGTCGGGAAGTCAATCCCCTCTGACTGGGAATCAGGCCCGAAAGGATCTGGTAGAGTCGGAACCGCCGGAAAGGGAAGCGCGAAAGCGAAGAACTGGAAAGCACCGAGGAAATCGGATCGGAAAGATCTGATAGAGTCGGAAACGCAAGACCGAAGGGAAGCGCCCGGAGGAAAGCCCGAAAGGGTGAGTACGAAGGAAGCGTCCGTTCCTTGAGAACTCAACAGCGTGCCAAAAA
>NZ_JBSFUR010000026.1:0-93208 GCF_053591895.1 Streptomyces sp. NPDC002867
CTCTCCCGCGCGCCCCGCCCGGCGGCCGCACCGCCCCCGGGCGGCGCCGCGTCGCCCCGCCGGCCCGCCCCTCGGGGCCGGCCCGGAACCGATCGGTTCCGGGCCGTCCCGTATGCGCGAGGGTGCCGCCGGGTCGTCAGGACTCGCGGCGGACGGAGAGCAGGTCCTCCAGTTGCTCCTCGCGCGCCTGGGCCGCCACGAACAGCAGTTCGTCGCCCGCCTCCAGCGTCTCCTCCGTGCTCGGGGTCAGGACCCGGGGGCCGCGGATGATCGTGACCAGGGACGTGTCCTCCGGCCATGCCACGTCGCCCACCTGCGTACCCGCCAGCGCCGACTCCGGCGGCAGCGTCAGCTCGACCAGGTTCGCGTCGCCGTGGCTGAAGCGCAGGAGACGCACCAGGTCGCCCACGCTCACCGCCTCCTCCACCAGCGCCGACATCAGACGCGGGGTGGACACGGCCACGTCCACGCCCCAGGCCTCGTTGAAGAGCCACTCGTTCTTGGGGTTGTTCACCCGGGCGACGACCCGCGGCACCCCGTACTCCGTCTTCGCGAGCAGCGACACGACCAGGTTCACCTTGTCGTCGCCCGTCGCCGCGATCACCACGTTGCAGCGCTGCAGCGCCGCCTCGTCCAGCGACGTGATCTCGCACGCGTCGGCCAGCAGCCACTCCGCCTGCGGCACCCGCTCCACCGAGATGGCGGTCGGGGCCTTGTCGACCAGGAGGACCTCGTGCCCGTTCTCCAGCAGCTCGCCCGCGATGGAACGCCCCACCGCGCCGGCGCCCGCAATAGCCACCCGCATCAGTGACCGCCCTCCTCGGGACCCTCCGCGAAGGCCGCCTCGACCTTCGCGATCTCGTCCGTACGCATCATCACGTGCACGAGGTCGCCCTCCTGCAAGACGGTCTGCGACGTCGGCAGCACCGCTTCGCCCAGCCGGGTGAGGAACGCGACACGTACGCCCGTCTCCTCCTGCAGCTTGCTCACCTTGTGGCCGATCCACGTCGGCGACGTGTGGACCTCCGCCAGCTGCACCCCGCCGCTCGGATCGCGCCACAGCGGCTCCGCGCCCGACGGCAGCAGCCGCCGCAGCATCTGGTCGGCGGTCCAGCGGACCGTCGCGACCGTCGGAATGCCCAGGCGCTGGTAGACCTCCGCGCGGCGCGGGTCGTAGATTCGCGCGGCCACGTTCTCGATGCCGAACATCTCCCGCGCCACCCGGGCCGCGATGATGTTCGAGTTGTCGCCACTGCTGACCGCGGCGAACGCGCCCGCTTCCTCGATCCCCGCCTCGCGCAGGGTGTCTTGGTCGAAGCCGACTCCGGTGACGCGGCGGCCGCCGAATCCCGATCCCAGGCGACGGAAGGCCGTGGGGTCCTGGTCGACGACGGCGACCGTGTGCCCCTGCTGCTCCAGGGTCTGCGCGAGGGCGGCTCCCACTCGCCCGCACCCCATGATGACGATGTGCACGACCGTCCTTCCGGCTGTCACTGATCCTGTCTCGCTGTCAAGGCCCTCCAGGGTCTCAGACCGCTGCCCTAGCTAAACACGCGCGGTCGCCCCTGGGACCCGGGCGTGACGGGGAGACAGGATTCCGTTAAGGCCCGGGTGGGAAGTGGGCATGACTCATTTCGAACGCTTACGATCCTCCCCGTGTCCAAACTGACCGACGTGCCCAAACGGATCCTGATCGGCCGGGCGCTGCGCAGCGACAGGCTGGGGGAAACACTCCTCCCCAAGCGCGTTGCACTCCCCGTCTTCGCCTCCGACCCGCTCTCCTCTGTGGCGTACGCCCCAGGCGAAGTCCTGCTGGTCCTGTCCATCGCGGGTGTGTCGGCGTACCACTTCAGCCCCTGGATCGCCGCGGCGGTCGTGGTGCTGATGTTCACGGTCGTCGCCTCCTACCGGCAGAACGTCCACGCCTACCCGAGCGGCGGCGGCGACTACGAGGTCGCCAACACCAACCTCGGCCCGAAGGCCGGCCTCACCGTCGCCAGCGCGCTGCTCGTCGACTACGTCCTGACCGTCGCCGTCTCCATCTCCTCCGGCGTGGAGAACCTCGGCTCGGCCATCCCGTTCGTCGTCGAGCACAAGGTGCTCAGCGCCATCGTCATCATCGTGCTGCTGACGCTGATGAACCTGCGCGGTGTGAAGGAGTCGGGCAAGCTCTTCGCGATCCCGACGTACGTCTTCGTCGCCGGCGTCTTCATCATGATCCTCTGGGGCGCCTTCAAGGGCATCGTCCTCGACGACACCATGCGCGCACCGACCGCCGACTACGAGATCAAGCCCGAGCACCAGGGCCTCGCCGGCTTCGCGCTCGTCTTCCTCCTGCTTCGCGCCTTCTCCTCCGGCTGTGCGGCGCTCACCGGCGTCGAGGCGATCAGCAACGGCGTCCCCGCCTTCCGCAAGCCCAAGAGCAGGAACGCCGCGACCACGCTGCTCCTGATGGGCGGCCTGGCCGTCACCATGTTCTGCGGCATCATCGGCCTCGCGATGGCCACCGACGTCAAGATGGCCGAGAACCCGGCGCACGACCTGCTCTCGAACGGCGCGCCGGTCGGTGCCGACTACGTCCAGAACCCGGTGATCTCGCAGGTCGCCGCCGCCGTCTTCGGCGACGGGACGTTCTTCTTCGTGCTGCTCGCCGCCGCCACCGCGCTCGTGCTGTTCCTGGCCGCGAACACCGCGTACAACGGCTTCCCGCTCCTCGGCTCGATCCTCGCCCAGGACCGCTACCTGCCGCGTCAGCTGCACACCCGCGGCGACCGGCTCGCCTTCTCCAACGGCATCGTGCTGCTGGCCGGCGCGGCGATCCTCCTCGTCTGGATCTACGGGGCCGACTCCACCAAGCTGATCCAGCTCTACATCGTCGGCGTCTTCGTCTCCTTCACGCTCAGCCAGACCGGCATGGTCCGGCACTGGAACCGGTACCTGAAGACGGAGCGGAACAAGGCCAAGCGCCGCCACATGATCCGCTCCCGCGCGATCAACACCTTCGGCGCCTTCTTCACGGGCCTGGTGCTGGTGGTCGTCCTCGCCACCAAGTTCACCCACGGCGCCTGGGTCGCCCTGCTCGGCATGGTGATCTTCTACGGAACGATGACCGCGATCCGCAAGCACTACGACCGGGTCGCCGAGGAGATCGCCGCACCCGACGAGCCGAGCGACGACAGCGTGCGCCCCTCCCGTGTGCACTCGATCGTCCTGGTCTCCAAGGTCCACCGGCCGACGCTGCGCGCCGTCGCGTACGCCAAGCTGATGCGCTCCGACAAGCTGGAGGCGCTGAGCATCAACGTCGACCCGGCCGAGACCAAGGCGCTGCAGGCCGAGTGGGAGCGGCGCGGCATCAACGTCCCGCTGAAGATCCTCGACTCCCCGTACCGCGAGGTCACCCGCCCGGTCATCGACTACGTCAAGAGCCTCCGCCGCGAGAGCCCGCGGGACGCGGTCAGCGTGATCATCCCGGAGTACGTGGTCGGCCACTGGTACGAGCACCTGCTGCACAACCAGAGCGCCCTGCGCCTCAAGGGCCGGCTGCTGTTCACGCCCGGCGTGATGGTGACCTCGGTGCCGTACCAGCTCCAGTCCTCCGAGGTCGCGAAGAAGCGGGCCAGGAAGCGCCAGGAGTGGAACGCGCCCGGCTCGGTGCGCCGCGGTCCGGTCGACGAGCGCCCCAAGCAGCCGGCCGCCAAGAGCTGAGCTGCGGGCCACGTAGACTGGTGGGCTGCCGCTCCGGCAGCCCCCGTCTCACCTCTGGAGTCACCTCGTCATGCAGAACGCACCTGATTCTTCGCTGATCGGGGAGGAGTACGAGGTCGAGGTCGGTCCCGTGGCGCACGGCGGCCACTGCATCGCCCGCACCGACGAGGGCCGCGTGCTGTTCGTCCGGCACGCGCTCCCCGGCGAGAAGGTCGTCGCCCGCGTCACGGAGGGCGAGGAGGACTCCCGCTTCCTGCGCGCCGACGCGGTGCGCGTCCTGGAGGCGTCGAAGGACCGCGTCGAGGCCCCGTGCCCCTACGCCGGACCCGGCAAGTGCGGCGGCTGCGACTGGCAGCACGCCAAGCCCGGTGCGCAGCGGCGCCTGAAGGGCGAGGTCATCGCCGAACAGCTGAAGCGCCTCGCGGGCCTGACGCCCGAGGAGGCCGGCTGGGACGGCACCGTGATGCCGGCGCCGGGCGACAAGGTACCGTCCGGCGAGGTTCCCGCGTGGCGCACGCGCGTGCAGTACGCGATCGACGCCGAAGGCCGGGCCGGACTGCGCAAGCACCGCTCGCACGACGTCCAGCCCATCGAGCACTGCATGATCGCGGCGCCGGGCGTCAGCGAACTGGGCGTCGAGAAGCGGGAGTGGCCGCAGATGGCCACGGTCGAGGCGATCGCGGCGACCGGTTCGAACGACCGCCAGGTCGTCCTCACCCCGCGCCCCGGCGGCCGGCTGCCCCTGGTCGAACTGGACAAGCCCGTCTCCGTGCTGCGCGTGGACGAGAAGGACGGGGGAGTGCACCGCGTCCACGGCCGCGCCTTCGTCCGCGAGCGCGCGGACGAGCGCACGTACCGCGTCGGCATGGGCGGCTTCTGGCAGGTGCACCCGCAGGCAGCGGACGTGCTGGTGAAGGCCGTGATGCAGGGCCTGCTGCCCCGCAAGGGCGACATGGCACTCGACCTGTACTGCGGCGTGGGCCTGTTCGCCGGGGCACTCGGGGACCGGGTGGGCGAGAAGGGCGCGGTGCTCGGCATCGAGTCGGGCAAGCGCGCGGTGGAGGACGCCCGCCACAACCTCCAGGACTTCGACCGCGTCCGCATCGAACAGGGCAAGGTGGAGCAGGTCCTGCCGCGCACCCGGATCACCGAGGTGGATCTGATCGTCCTCGACCCGCCGCGCGCGGGCGCCGGCAAGCAGACGGTCAGGCACCTCGCGTCCCTGGGCGCCCGCCGCATCGCGTACGTGGCCTGCGATCCGGCGGCGCTGGCGCGGGACCTGGCGTACTTCCGCGAGGGCGGTTACAAGCCGAGGACGCTGCGGGCGTTCGACCTGTTTCCGATGACGCATCACGTGGAGTGCGTGGCGATTCTGGAGCCAGCCGCAAAGGGCTCCTGACCTGCGATTTTGCGGATGCGCGTTCGGTGTGGTGTGGGCGTTACAGGCGATATCTTGACGCTGAAAAATGACGCTCGTGACGCTCGCTTGACGCACGCCTGGCGGCCTTCCTGATGGGCCGTCAGAGGCTTCTAGGGCTCCCCGTGGCGCCTCTGTGGGGCGCAGCGGAGGGCGGCCGAGGCGCCGCGTAGCGGGCGTCGCCCCCTCGGTGTCGTCGGAGATCTGCTGGGTCTCCTGCCACCAGGACTGCAGGTCGCGCCAGCGGATGCCGTCGTCGGTGACGATGCGGTCGTAAACCAGAGCGTCGCCGCTGACGAGCTCGATGTCGTTGTCCACGGCCGAGCGGAAGCGGATGTCGGGCTTGGTGGGCGAGGTGAAGGTGACGTTCTTCGGGCGCCGTGTGCGGGCCGGCTGGGTGGGAACGAGGGTGAAGCGTGGATAGCCGCCGTCGGTGCCTGTCTCCCTGAGCTCGATCGCTGCCGTGCGCAGGTGTTCGTTGATCGTGTCCGCGAGGTGGCGCTGTGCGGTCTCGTCGAGCAGGACGTCCGCGGCGCCGGTCGCTTCGAGGAAGCGGGCGAACCTGGCGTCGCCTGCTTCGAATGCGCCCAGCGCCTCGAAGAGGTCCTCGGCTGACCAGTCGGGATTGCGGATGAGGTGCTGCTCTCTGCGGGCCCGCAGGCTTGTCGTGCTTGTGGTGAAGGACCGTGCGGCGAAGGGATCGTCGTCGAGGATCCAGAAGCGGTCCAGCATCGCCATGAACCGGGCCGCGTGCTGCACCAGGACAGTCGGGTTGATGGCCCGGGCGAGCTCACGGCGGTTCGCATGGGGATCCTGGGGACGCCTCGGCCCACAACGCGCCCTGGAGCTGGTTGCGGGTCGAGGCGTCGAAGCTCTGCGTCTGCAGCCAGTGTTCGGCGAGCCGGAGGAGATCGCTGTCTGGAACTTGGGCGAAGCTGCGCTCAACGCGCTCCCGCTTCGATCCTTCATCGGCTGGCGGCATGCCCCAGGACGGTGAAGGGTTCGGTCAGCGTCTTGTGCGAGTTCCCGTCGCTGAGCAGAGCGGTGACGTCACCAGCAGCCGGCGAAGTGCCGTACGATCCCCGTCCTTTGTCATCAGCCGATGATCCCAGGCTTCGATCTCCGCGTCAGTTCGCTATCCCTGTACCGGACGGCCGACGGTCCACATGTCGCCATGGGCGCGGACGAACGCATGGTGGGCGCGCATGGTTCGCTTCAGCTGCGCGGCGGAACCGTGTGCCCGCGCCGGGTGAAGGCGTCGCGCAACTCTCCAGGCGTCAGAGGCCGGCCGCGCGCCACCGAAGCCGCCACAAGGACCAACAGCAACTCCATGGAGACACGGGCTGAGGTGCGCAGCGCGGCGGCGGTTTTCGTGGAACTCAACGAAGCAGGCATGGGGGGCCCCTCAACTCCGCTTTCAGCGTGGTGCCCCCGCCGCCCGGGCGACCAGGCGCCGACGCCCTTGCGAGCGGGTCGCTCGTCCACCCGGGATGCTTCTCCTGGCCGCCGAGGACCTCGATCTCGGCCTCGACCGGTCATGGAGGCGGCCGGATCATCGCGGCGCGTCCGAGGGGGCGATCGTGGGGCGGCCCGCCGTGAAGACGTGGCGGATGCGGCGGAGGGCGCCCAAGTCGGTCAGGGGATTGCCGTCGACGACGATCAGGTCGGCCCGCATGCCCGGGGTCAGGGCACCCGTGTCCTGGAGGCCGAGTGCTCGGGTGGCGTTGGTGGTCGCCATGTCGAGGATTTCGGCATTCTCGAAGCCCATCGAGGCGAAGAATTCGAGCATGCCCACGTAGTCGCCGAACTGGGCTCCTGGTACGCCGGCGTCGGTGCCGGCGATGAAACGGACGCCCTGCTTTCGCATTTCCTGGATAGAAGCGATCATCGCTTCGGCGCGTGCGGGGCCCATTTGTTCGAGGAACAGTCGCCAGTCGCCGGACACGCACCGGCAGATGGCTACGTCGTTGTCGACGATGCGGCTCGTGATCGCGGGGTCGTAGGTGATGCCCTCGGCGGTGCGCCAGGAGCAGTGTTCGATGGTGCGGACGCCGGCGTCCACACAGTGGCCGATGGTTTCGGTGCCGTGTGCGTGGGCGGCGACGGTGAGGCCGTGGTGTGCCGCTTCTTGGACGATCAGGCGTAGTTGGGCCGGGGAGAACTGCTGCTCCCACATGCGTGGGCCGCCGGGGGTGAGGGCGCCGCCGGAGGCCATGACCTTGATCAGGTCGGCGCCGGCCGCCACATTGCGGGCGACGAGGGCCCGGATGTCGTCGTCCGTGGTCACTTCACCGCCCAGGAAGCCGCAGTGGCCGCCGCGTGAGGTCAGGGGTGTGGAGGCGGCGAGGATGCGAGGACCGGTGACGGATCCGGAGGTGATGGCCCCACGCAGTGCCAGGGTGCGGCCGTCTCGGTCGCCAAGGTCCCGTACGGTGGTGACGCCGGCGGCGAGCAGGTGGTGGGCGCGGTCCGCCATGGCGGTGGTCGTCCGGGCCGGGTCGGTGTCGGCGACCGCGCTGACGATGTCCGGGCCCGCGTCGAAGGCGAGGTGGACGTGGCAGTCCACCATGCCGGGTACGACCGTGCCTCCGGGACAGCCCAGACGGGGTACGCGTGGATCGAGCGTCGCGTCCAGCTCGGCGGTGGTGCCCACCGCGGCGATGGCTCCGGAGTCGATGAGGACGGCGCCGTCGGCGATCACCTCGTTCGCGGGCCCGGCGATGACGGTGTCCGCGGTGATCAGTACCTTGTTCATGGTTTCCTTCCGCCCAGGCAATGGGAGATGGCGATGAGTTCGCGGGCGTCGGAGTCCAGGTCGTCGCCTCCGACCGGCGTCGCGACACGTACCGCCGACAGCTCGGTGTGCGGTACCTCGGCCGTGGACACCATGGCCAGTGCCTCGGTGACGTACCCGGCGAGTCGTTCGGCGGGTACGTGAGCGAGGTCGGTGTCGGGCGCGATGTGCGCCAGGTAGGGGCTCAGGCGCAGAAGTCCGTCACGGCATTCGATGAGCCGCCGGTAGAACCGCTGCTCGTACGTCCGGCGCCGGTGGCGCCACCGCCTGCGGGCCGGTGCCCGGTCCAGGACGAGTTCGGGGTAGGCGGTGGTCAGGGCTGTCCACAGGGGGGTGAGCTCGTGGTACATGCGCCGGTGGCGTGACATCGAGCGCAGTCGGGCGAGGAGTTGGACGGAGGCCGAGTAGCAGATTCCGGTGAGGACGATCCCCATGCTCCAGTTGGACAGGGACCAGTTGACCGTGTTGAACCCCTCGTGCGACCCGGGCTCGCCGATGCGCAGCAGTACCAGGAGCATCCGGTCGGCCGACGACACGGTCAGCCCGAGGAGACCGAGGGCGGTGATCCGCAGGCCGATCCCGAGGTGCTGGGCTGCCTTGCGGGCGTAGCGGAGCGTCCACCAGCCGGCGGTCAGGTAGGCGTAGATGAAGTAGGCGTTGCCGATGACGTAGAAGGAGGCGATGGCCGGTTCCGCCATGTGCGGGGTGCGCAGGGAGTGGGCGCGGAGCCCCGCGGGCGTGGCCGCCATGGAGAGGGCGAGGGCGATCAGGGTTCCGGCGAGGAGGCCGGTGTGGATCCGCAGGTGCCGGCGGTATGCCTCGTCCGCGCCGCGGGCGGCGCAGGTGAAGAACAGGATGAGGGCGCACAGGCCCGACATGTAGATGGCGTTGAAGGCGACTTTGCCGACGCCGACGGCGGAGGCGGCGTCGAAGGCGCTGTTGACCTCCGGAAAGCTGAGGACTTCGCCTCCGAGCAGCAGCAGGAGGCAGGCGACGAGAAAGCGCAGCACGCGGTTGTGGGGGGCGCGTGCCAGGTCGATGCCCTTCCACAGCGCACCGACGCTCAGCATGGTGATCAGCGGCACCTGGAACATCACAGCCACCCCCAGCGCGGGTGGAGCGCGGAGCTGAGGGCACCGAGCGTGGGGTCCTCCGGAGCGTGGGGAATCACCTGGTCCAGTACGGCTGACCACTCCAGGATGATGGTGGCGACCAGCTCGGCCTCGAGTTCGTGTTCCTCTTCGTACGCGGTGCGCCGCAGCGCTCTGTTGATGACGTGGTACGAGATGTCCGGGAGGATGGTTCCCCAGGCCGCGGGGTCGGATCCGTCGCTCACGTGGTCGGCGAGGATGTGGCCGACCTCGTGCAGGATGATGTGGTCCTGGTGCGCGAGGCTGGTTTCCTGTTGGTAGAAGATGTAATCCGCCGTGTCCGTGGCGACCCATAGGCCGAAGGGCCCCGGCATTGGCAGGGCGTAGTCGACGAGATGTATGGGGCGGCCGCGGTAGTCGCCGAGGAGTCTGCACAATTCGCGTACCTGGAGCGGAGGCCTTACTCCGAGATCCCGGAGGATGCGTTTGCAGCGCTTCCGTAAGCGTCGCTCGTTCACAACCGTCTTTCCGCTGGTATGTCCGCCGGACGTGCCGTGCTTCTCGCTCTCACGGATGGCGGCGGAAAGTGGAGGGGAGTGTGGGGGGAAGCCGCTGTTGTCCCGTGGAGGTTCGTCAAGGGCGCGGCGGATGCCAGGTGGGACACGGCCGATGGGCCGTGTCCGCTGGACCGGTGCGTCACCGGGCACCGGTACCTGGGGGAATCGGGGCGGGTAGGTCGATTCCACGGCGGCAGGGATACGGGTCAAGGGAAGGGGCTGACGGAGACGACGTCGAGTGCACGCCGGGTCGTTACCATTCACGCGTCCTTCCCTGCTGATCCACCGGAACTCATCTCAACACAGTGACCAAGGCTTCACCAGGGTGGTTTGAGTCAGTCGATCAACCGTCAAAGGGCACGAGAAGGGGGCGGATTCCTCGTGGGGCCGGCCGAGCAGGTCTCCCGCGTTCCGCTGGACGGTGGTGCGTGTTCTACGAACCCATGGCCGGGGGTTCTTCGGGAAGCCCCTCGAGTTCGCGGACGCGCTCGATCACTTCCTGGATGGACTTCAGGCTCTTGCGCGAGAGCCCGGCGGTCCGTAGCGCGACGCGCTGCACCTCCGCGTCCCGCAGGGCCATGAGGAGGGACAACTGCGTGTCGACGGCCTCGGTCACCTGGTCGTCGAAGAAGTAGGCGGGAGGGACGCCGAAGAACTTCGCCAGGCCTTCGACGTGCCGGACGGTTGGGTTGTCACGCTGCCCCTTGCGCAGCATGCCGATGTAGCTGCCCGAGATGGGGATGCCGTCCGCGGTGATGGCGCGGGCGACTTCCTCGGACGTGTACGGACCTCGGTCGGCAGGCGCCGTGTGGCTGAACAGATGGGTGAGCTTGTCGGCCAGAGTGCGAGTGGGCGGTCGGCCCTCGGGGTCGGTCACGACTACGCCTCCATCCGTGGTGCCACATCATACCTCCGCACTGGCGTGCAGGTGCGCGCCATGTTCGTCAAACGTCAGTTGACTCGGCGGAGTCTCTGGAGTTAGCGTGGCCGTCAGTCGAACTGGTGTTGCTGGCGACGATCTCGCGAAGAAACAACAGTGGCAGCGCTGTGCGTCGGAGGGCCGTCGGCGCGGCCGTATCGCCGACGCAGGAGTGCGGAACGTCGTTCAGTCGCCGCGTCGCCTGCGGCGCCGGCGCACAGGAAACGGGGTAGGCGCCCGAAGGCTCAATCGCCCATGGTCCCGAAACTCGTCGACTTCCGCTTCATTCCGAGGCGGTACCGGATCCCTCTGCCTCGCCGTCCCACGGCAACCGGCCCCGGCCGGATGCCCGGCGATTCCGGTATCCCGCGCGTGCGTGCAGACGCCTACTCGAACTCCGTTCTATTGGACGAAAGTGGAGACTCTCTCGGCATGAACTACCAGTCCACGAAAACGGTCGCGCATCGTGTTCCGCACCACGTGCCCGCAGAAACCGCGCCCGCTCGACCGTGGGAGCGGACTGATCGCAAGGCCCTCCGCGTACTCGCTGTGGAGAGGGAGTCACCCGACGCCGACCTCCTCGTTCAGGGACTGCGCCGGCACGGGTACGCGGTGGGGCGGAGCCGGACTGGCGCCGAGGCGCTCCGGGAATACCGGAAGGCCGATCTGCTTCTCGTCGATCTCGATCTGCCGGACCTGGACGGTGTGGAGTTGTGTCGCACCCTTCGGGCCACCAGTGACGTTGCCATCATCGTCGTCACCGCCCGCGACACGGAACTCGACAGGGTTCTCGGTCTGCGCGCGGGAGCGGACGACTATGTCGTCAAGCCCTGCAGTCTCACCGAACTGACCGCTCGGATGGAGGCCGTGATGCGCAGGGTGCGGCTGCAGCCGGTCGTCCCCGAGGACGTCATCACGGCCGGCCCCCTGCGCATTGATCACCGCGCCCGGGAAATCCGCCTGGACGGTCGGCACATCGGGGTGACACGCAAGGAATTCGATCTGCTCTATCTCCTCGCCTCGCGGCCGGGCAGCGTCTTCTCACGCCGGCAGATCATGACCCAGGTGTGGAGCGACCCCAGGGCGAAACCCGGCCGGACCATCGACACGCACGTCAGCAGCCTGCGCAGCAAACTCGGTTCCAGCCGGTGGATCACCACGGTGCGTGGTGTCGGGTTCCGTTTCGTAACTGCCGGATGATCGCTCGGCGCCGCCGCCACGGTGGTGGCGGGGCGCGGTCACAGCGGCGGGTCGCCGTGCCGTCCACACGGTCACCGTTCTTCTTCCTCCTCCTCGTAACTGTGCCCGGTGCTTGGGACGCGTCCGCCGGCGAGCACCGCCTGAGGCGGTAACCGGCGGACGACCTGTCGCCGCAGGCGTCCCCGGATCGCGGCGGCGGCGGCGTGGCCGCTGCCCCAGGGCACGTCCACGACCGTCCAGTCGGCGGGCCGCGGCGGGGTGTGCGGTCCTCCGTCGCCCAGGTACACCTCCGAGGTCCAGCCGCCGACTCCGATGCCTGTTCCCTTGAGATACGCCTCCTTGCGGGCCCACAGCCGGGCGAACACGGCCGGGCGGTCGCCGGGCGCGTACCGCTCCAGCTCCCGCCGTTCGCCCGGGTGGAGTGCCGTGGCGCTCAGATCGACGCGCTCCGGCCGTGGCAGCCGCTCCACGTCGACACCGACCGGTGCGGGGGCCACGCCGATGAGGACGGCACCCCGGCTGTGCGACAGCGAGAAGTGCACAGCGGAGCCGACCAGCACCGGGCGTCCGTGCGGGGCGCCGCACCGGGGGCATTCCGCCCGGCGGAAGGCAATGTCACGCGGCGCCGTTCCCGTGTACGCGGCCAGCACCCGCCGCAACGCGATGTGGGCGGCCACGTACCGCTCGCGGTCGACGGGCCGCCGGAAGGCGTCCGCGCGGCGGCGCTCGGCCTCGTCCAGCTCGTACAGCGCGAGGGGACCGTGCCGGCCGGCGCTCTCGGGCGTGGCGAAGAGCCAGAGGTCCAGTCGCCCCGGCCGCGGACGCGGTTCCGCCCCGAGCGGCGGGGACCACGGGGCGGTCATGCGGCCCGCTCGCGCACGTCGTCCAACAGGCGTGCCTGGCGCAGCGTCGCCTCGGACGGGGCGGCGCCGGCGCGTACCGAGGCGACGAAGGCGGCGACGGTGGAGGCCACCTGGTCGTGGGGGGCCAGCCGCATCTCCTCGTGGTCCCCGCCCCGGTGCAGGTCGATCACGGGGACGAGGTCCGCCGGCGGGGTGAACGCGCGGTCCACCGTGATCCGGCCCTCGCTCCCCCACAGCTCGTACCGGGAGAGGTAGGCGTGCTCGATGCCGAAGGTGATGTGTGCCGTCGTTCCCCCGGGTGTGCGCAGGAGGGCGGCGCCCGAGGTCTCGACCTCGCGGGTGCGCCCCCGGGCGAGTGAGGCCCCCACGACCTCCAGTCCGGGGCCCAGGAAGTGGAGAGCGGCGCGCAGCGGGTAGAGGCCCACGTCCGCCAGCGCGCCGCCGCCGAGCTCGGGTCGGTGGCGGATGTCGGCGTCCGGCAGGGCTGGGACGGTGAACGCCGCGTGCAGGGACCGGAGTTCGCCGATGGCGCCGTCGGCCAGCAGGCGCCGTACGGTCTCGTGTCGCGGGTGGTGGACGAACATGACGTTCTCCATCAGCGCCAGCCCGCGCTCCCGGGCCAGATCGAAGAGGTGCCCGGTCCGGGCGGCGCTGGTCGTGAGGGGTTTCTCGGCGAGCACGTGCTTACCGGCGCGGAGGGCGGCCTCGGCCCATGGGCCGTGCAGGGAGGCGGGCAGGGGCACGTAGACGGCGTCCACCTCCTTGAGATCGAGCAGGTCGGCGTAGCCCCGCACCGCGCGGGCGCCGTAGCGCTCCGCGACCCGTTCCGCCTTCTGCGGGGAGCGACTGGCGACCGCGACGATTTCGGTGTGCGGGCCGGCCTCGAAGGCGGGGAGCATCCGGCGCACCGCGATGTCGGCGCAGCCGATCACCCCGATGCGTACCGGTTCGCTCATCGGGGGTACCCCACCGCGTGGAGGCACGCCAGCAGGGTGCGGCCCTGAACGTTGACGTAGTGGCCGTGCCGGACCAGGGACGTGAGCTGTGCCGGCGTGACCCAGGCGTAGCCCGGCGGCGGGTCCTGCGGGGCGTCGGACTCGTCCGCGTCCACGATCAGGTAGCGGCTCTCGGCGTTGAGAAAGCGCCCGCCCTCCTCCGCGTGGACGGCCTCGTAGCGTATGCGGTGTGCCAGTGCCCGCAGCACCGTGTCGAGGAAGGGCGGCCGGTCCGGTTCGTCGAGGTGGGCGTAGTTGTCCGGAGTGTACTGCACGGTGGGGCCCAGTTCGATGGTGTCGAGGAAGCCGCCCTCGACGCGGGCGTGCGCGAGGACGTGCGGGACGCCGTTGAACTCGCGGGTGAGGAAGGCGGTGACGCCCTGGCCCACCGGTTCGAAGAGGGGCTGGGTCCAGCTCGTGACCTCGCGGTTGCCCGCTCGTACGGACACGGCCACCACCCGGAAGTAGCGGCCGTCCTCGTTTTCTATGGCGCTCTCGCCACGCTTCCAGCGGGGGACGTGCGCGAGGGGGACGCGCTCGGTGCGCACGTGGTGCCGGGCGCGTTCCGCGGTGATCCAGGAGAGCAGCTCGATGTCGCTGAGCAGCGCTCCTTGTCCGGTGTCCGGGTGGGGCAGACAGGACAGGACCGTCCGCGCGTCCATGTTGACGACGTTGTCCCGGTGGAGCAGTTCGGTGATCTGGCCGAGGGTGAGCCAGCAGAAGTCGTCGAACAGCGGTACGTCGCCGGTGACTTCCACGAGCATGTTGCGGTTGGACTTGCGGTAGAACCACGAGCCGTGTTCGGACTGCAGCACGTCGGCGATGGCGCGGCCGCGGAGCGGGCCGGTGAAGTACTCGATGTACTTCACGTCCGCGCCCTTGTGGGCCTTGGTGTAGTTGCTGCGGGTGGCCTGGACGGTGGGCGAGAGCTGGAGCAGGTTGGGGTTGCCGGGTTCCATCTTGGCCTGCATGAGGAAGTGCAGGACACCGTCGAACTCCTTGGCGAGGATGCCGAGGATACCCACTTCGGGCTGGGCGATGACGGGCTGGTACCAGTCGGCGTACGGGCCGTCTCCGTAGGGGCCGGCCTCTTCCGTGACGTGCAGCCCTTCGACGGTGAAGAAGCGGCCGCTGTGGTGGGCGAGGTTGCCTGTGCGTTCGTCGAACGACCAGCCGTCCAGTTCCGTGAACGGTATGCGGTCGACGCGGAACTCGCTGACGCGCCCTCGTTCGGCCAGCCAGGCGGCGAAGTCCTCGGTGCGGAGCCGGGTGCCTTCCGCGGTGGCGGCGGAATGGGCGACGCGTGAGGGCAGACGCGCGTCCGCGCGTGGCTTGAGCCCGGGGCGGGGGGACGGTGAGGACATCAGAGTGCTCCCTGGGTTCGGTGTGCCGGACCGTGGCCGCGCGCGGCCACGAACTCCTTGACCGAGGCGATGACGTAGTCGAGCATCTCGTCGGTGAGGCCCGGGTAGACGCCGATCCAGAAGGTGTGGTCGGTGATGATGTCGCTGTTCGTCAGCTCGCCCACGATCCGGTGCGGCTGGTCGGTGTAGGCAGGGTGCCGGGTCAGGTTGCCGGCGAAGAGCCGGCGCGTACCGATCTTCCGGTCCTCCAGGAAGGCCACCAGCTCGGCGCGGCTGAACGGAGCCTCGGGGCGCACCGTGAGCACGAAGCCGAACCAGCTCGGGTCGGACCGGGGGGTGGCCTCGGGGAGGAGCAGTCCCGGTACGCCTTCCAGGCCGTCCCGCAGCCGCCGCCAGTTGCGCTTCCTGGCCGCGATGAAGTCGTCCAGCCTGGCCAGCTGGCTCAGTCCAAGGGCGGCCTGGATGTCGGTCGCCTTCAGGTTGTAACCGACGTGGGAGAAGATGTATTTGTGGTCATATCCGGCGGGCAGCGTGCCCATCTGGTACGTGAAGCGCTTGAGGCACTTGTCGTTCTCGCCGGGTTCGCACCAGCAGTCCCGGCCCCAGTCGCGCAGCGACTCCACGATCCTGGCGAGGCCGAGGTGGGAGGTCAGGACGCAGCCGCCTTCCCCCATGGTGAGGTGGTGCGCGGGATAGAAGCTGACGGTGGACATGTCGCCGAAGGTGCCGGTGAGTTGTCCGTTGTAGAGCGATCCGACCGCGTCGCAGTTGTCCTCGATGAGGAACAGTTCGTGCTCCGCGGCGAGTTGCGAGATCTCCTCGATGGGGAAGGGGTTGCCGAGCGCGTGCGCGATGATGATCGCCCGAGTGCGTGGGCCGATCGCGGCCGCCACCCGGTCGGCCGTCGTGTTGTAGGTGGTGAGGTCCACGTCCACGAAGACCGGGACGAGCCCGTTCTGCAGGATCGGGTTGACGGTCGTCGGGAAGCCGGCCGCGACGGTGATCACCTCGTCGCCCGGCTTCAGCCGCCTGTCCTCCAGGACGTGCGAGGTGAGGGCCGACACGGCAAGCAGGTTCGCCGAGGAGCCGGAGTTGGCGAGGTGGGCCTTGCGGCGCTTGAGCCGCCGGGCGAAGGCCGACTCGAACCTGCGGGCGCTGCGGCCCGCGGCGATGCGCATGTCCAGCGCGGCCTCCACCAGCGCCGTCCGGTCCGTCTCGTCCAGCACGGCGCCGGACGGCCAGATCTCCGTCGTGCCCGGGAGGAACTCTCTTTGCGGGGAGGCTTCATGGTGGTACTTGCGGACCTCGTCGAGTATCAGTTCCTTGTGGTCGCTCACGGTGCTTCCTCTTCCATGTCCGGTGCGGGGGCCACCGCGCCGAGCGGTGGGTGTCCCGGCGGCAGTAAGGGCGCGAGCAGGTCGCGCAGGGAGTCGTCGAGGTGCCGGCGCGGCCGCCAGCCGAGGAGCCGTTCGGCGCGGGCGATGTCCAGCCGTTGCCAGGCGACGTCGGTGCGCGCGGACGGGCCCTCGGGGTCGATGGCGACCGGGACGTCCAGGCCGCTGAGCGTGACCAGTCGGTGGATCAGTCCGCGCATCGGGACCGCTTGGCCACTGCCCACGTTGATCAGCGCTCCCGTGACGGCTGGTGCCGGTGCCGTGGCCCCGGCCACCACCGCGGCCGCGGCGTCGCCCGCGTCCACCAGGTCGCGGGCGGTGCGTAGGGGCGGAAGCCGCAGTGCGGCGGCCTTCTCGCCACGGGCGACGGCACGGGCGGCCTCCCCGAGGTGGGCCGCGACCCGGCCGAAGAGGCTGCCTTCCGGTGCCCCGGCACCGATTACATTGGCGAGCCGGAGCACGACGCCGTCGACACCGTGCTCCGACGTGGCGCGCAGGACGGCGCGGGTGCTCAAGAGTTTGGTGCGTCCGTAGGCGGTGACGGGGGCTGGTTCGTGGTCTTCGCCGGTGGCGGCGTCCGGTGCGCCGGCCCCGTATTCGTGGACGCTGCCGAGCTGGACGAGCCGTACCGGTGGACAGGACGGCCGGGCGAGCGCCGTGACGAGACGCTCGACCACGTGGGTGTTGCCCGCGGCCATCTGCTGCTCGTCCGCCCGCCAGGCCCGGCCGGCGGCGTTGACCACCACGTCGGCGCTGGTCGAGACGAGGAGCCGGGCGATGTCTTTCGGCTCCGCCGTGAGCAGGTCCAGCCGTATGGGGGTGCGGTCCTTCGCGGGGTCGTGCGCGCCGGTGCCGGACACCGGGTGCACGCGGGCGCCGAGGGCGGCGAAGGCCTCGCAGACGTGGCGCCCCAGGAATCCGGTGCCGCCCAGGACGACGACCGAGAGTCCGGCGGCCGGACGGGCGTCAGGCCGCACCGTTCGCCCCGTGTTCGACGGCCTTCCACCAGTCGGGGTTGTCGCGGTACCAGGCGACCGTCTCGGCCAGGCCCTCCTCGAAGCCGATCAGAGGGGTGTAGCCGAGCTGCTCGCGGATCTTGGACTCGTCGATCGAGTACCGCAGGTCGTGCGCCTTGCGGTCGGGGACCCGGCGGATCATGTCCTCGGTCGTGCCGGTCAGTTCGAGGAGCTTCTCGGTCAGGGCGCGGTTCGTGTACTCGTTGCCGCCGCCGATGTTGTAGATCTCGCCGGGCTGCCCGTTGTTGAGCACCAGGGCGATGCCCCTGCAGTGGTCGGCTACGTGGAGCCATTCGCGGACGTTGCGCCCGTCGCCGTAGAGCGGGACGCGGCGTCCTTCCAGCAGGTTCGTGACGAACAGGGGAATGACCTTCTCGGGGTGCTGGTACGGCCCGTAGTTGTTGGAGCAGCGGGTGATGGACAGGTCCACGCCGTGGGTGCGCCAGTACGTCCGGGCGACCAGGTCCGAGCCGGCCTTGGAGGCGGCGTAAGGGGAGTTGGGCGCGAGGGGCCATTCCTCGGTCCAGGAGCCCTCCTGGAGGGAGCCGTACACCTCGTCCGTGGAGACGTGGACGACCCGTTCCACGCCGCTCTCCAGGACGGCGTCCAGGAGGGTCTGGGTACCGAGGACGTTCGTGCGGAAGAATTCGCCGGCGCCCTCCAGGGAGCGGTCGACGTGGGTTTCGGCGGCGAAGTGGACCACGGCGTCGTGGCCGGGCACGAGTGCGCGCATGAGGTCGCGGTCGCAGACGTCGCCGTGGACGAACTCGAGCCTGTCGTGCGTGGCGGGCAGGTTGTCCCGGTTTCCCGCGTAGGTCAGCTTGTCCAGGGCCGTGACGCGGGCGGCGGCCCAGCCGGGGTACGCGCCGGCCAGCAGTTCGCGGACGAAGTGGGAGCCGATGAAGCCGGCCGCTCCGGTGACGAGGATCCTCATGCCGCGACCTCCACTCGGGTGTGGTCGCCGACGACCAGGCAGTGCCGGTCCGTGCCCGGGCCGGCGGTGCCGACGGAGGCGGCGCGCCCGATCAGTGAGTCGCGCAGGCCGTGGACTCCGGTGACGGATGCCTCGTCGAGGGCGATGGACCTCTCCAGTCGGCTGTCGCTCACCAGGCAGTTCCGGCCGATCGAGGTGTGCGGGCCGACGTGGCTGCCTTCGACGAGGGTGTCGGTGCCGATGATCGCCGGGCCTTCGATCCGGGACCGCAGGACGCGCGCCCCCGCCTCGACCACGACCTGACCGACGAGGACGCTGGCGGCGTCGACGTGGCCGTCGACGCGCCGGCTCAGGCCGTCGAGGAGGTGGCTGTTGCACTCCAGGACGTCCTCGACTCCTCCGGTGTCCTTCCAGTAGCCGTCGTAGCGGCTGGCCCGGACGTCCGCGCCGGAGGTGACCAGCCACTGGACGGCGTCGGTGATCTCCAGTTCGCCGCGGGCGCTGGGCTCGACGGCGTCGACAGCCTCGTGGATGGCGGGTGTGAAGAAGTACACGCCGATCAGCGCCAGGTCGCTGCGCGGCTCCGGCGGCTTCTCGACCAGGCGCAGCACCTCGCCGTCCGGGCCGAGTTCGGCGACTCCGAAGGAGCGGGGGTCGGGCACCTTGGACACGACGACCTGAGCGGCCGGTCGGTGTGTGGTGAACTCCTCGGCGATGTCGGCGACGCCGTCGGGCAGCATGTTGTCGCCCAGGTACATCACGAAGTCGTCGTCGCCGAGGAAGTCGCGGGCGATGGACACGCTGTGGGCCAGTCCTCGGGGGGCGTCCTGGGGGATGTACGTGAGCCGCAGGCCGAACAGGGAGCCGTCGCCGAGGACGGCCTCGATCTCGGGGCCGCGGGTGCCGACGACGACGCCGACCTCGGTCACCCCCAGCTCGCGGACGCCTCGCAGTACGTGCACGAGGACGGGTGTGTTCGCAACCGGGATGAGCTGCTTGGGCATCGAGTAACTGAACGGCCGCAGGCGGGTACCGGACCCGCCTGCGAGCACCAGAGCCTTCATCGGGAGGTCCTTTCGGTTCACGGTCGCGTGTCGGACGTACCGAAGCGTCGGACGATCGGCAGCTCCACGTACCGGTACAGCAGCCATGCGAGGGTGAGGGAGGCGACGAGCGCCGAGGCGAGGTAGCCGTTCACCATGGCCGTGGAGTCGAATGGGCCGTGCAGCACGGTGATGTTGAGGGTGTGGAGCACCAGGTAGTGGCAGAGGTAGAAGGCGAACGAGGCGTTGCCGAGCAGCACCATCGGGCGCGAGGACAGGAACGTCGGCCGGCGTGAGACGTCCCACTGTGCGGCGGCCACGATGAGCAGCACACTGGGGATCAGCAGGGGGCTCGCCAGCCGAAGAGCATCGGGGTGCGGCTCGCCACGATGTAGCAGGGGACGAAGGAGAGCAGCACCCACGGCAGGCTGATCCGGGGGAAGCGGTGGTTGGCGACGAGGAGCGCGGCGAAGATGCCGGCGAAGAAGTCGCAGAGGCGGCCCAGCGGGAAGACGTAGGCGAACCACATCGGGAAGCCGGCCGCGTTCGGCTCGCCGACGAGCCGCGCGGCGGGCAGGACGTAGGCGAGGATCGGTACGAGGAAGGCGCCCGCCGCGCACAGGGCTGAGCCCGTCCAGGCCGCGTGGTGACCCAGGCGGCGGAACCTCCCGATGACGAAGGGGAACACCAGGTGGAACACGGCCTCCACGGCGAGGGGCCGGCCCGGCGCGAGGACGGCGAAGTTGACCCGCGGGTCCGGCAGCCACACCCGGACGAGGCTCGCGTAGGCGAGCAGGTCCTGCCAGCGGATGCCCGCGTCCCACAGCAGCACGGTCGCGGCGGCGCCGACCACGTAGTACAGCGGCAGGATCTTGACGAACCTGCGGCGGTAGAAGCCCCCGGTGCGGCGGCGGGCCGTGCGGACCGGGCGAGGACGAATCCGCTGAGGATGAAGAAGAAGCTGACGCCGAGGCCGCCCAGGGCGCCGGCCGCGGTGTTGAAGCCGGCTTGGGCGCGTGGGTCGGCGAAGGTGGGGAAGACCGGGCCGGCGGCGTGGCTCACGAAGACCGGGAGGGCCGCGAAGAAGCGCAGTCCGGTCAGGGAGTCCAGTCTGGCGCGGTGCCCTCCCGCGGATGCTGTCGCCGCCTGGAGGGCTGTCCCCCGCTCGCGGGTCTCCGCGCTGTCGAGGGAGGTCACCGCGGTCTCGGCTCCGTGGTCGGTGCCGGGGCGACGGGGGCGTCGTCGTGGGCGGGTGCCACGGCCGTCGGTTCCTGTGTCATGAACGGGTCTCCAAGGAGGTGGGTGCGACGGCTCGGGAACGCGGAAAGGGGACGCCGAAGAACGGCGTCCCCCAGGACGGTTCGGAGCGTCGCTCCGAGGTGTCAGCCCGCGGCAGGACTCATGAGGTCGCGGGCAGGATGTTGTGGTTGGAGCGGAACAGGTTGGCCGGGTCGTACTTCGCCTTGATCTGGGCGAGCCGTTCCCCCGTGGCACCCGGGAAGACCGCGTCCCGGATCTGTTCCTGGTCCACGTCCATGATGAAGTTGACGTAGGCGCCGGTGTCGGACTGCCGCATGGCGGCCGTGAACTCCTCGACCCAGCCCGTGTGCAGGTCGGCCTCGGCCGGGTCGGCGTAGACGGCGGAGAGGTGGGCCATGATCCTGCTCTGCCGGTGAGCGAAGGCCGTGGCCTCGGACGGGACCCGCGCGATGGCCCCGCCCAGAACGCGCAGCTGCGCCCCCGCGACCATGGCGCTGGAGGCGGTGACGTTCTCCAGGACGGTCTCGGCGGTGGGGCGGTCGACCCGGTCGATGAAGATGGTGCGCGACACGGAGATGGGGTGCTCCATGGGGTCCGCCGGGGGGAACATCCCGGGGTACGGCATGGCCTGCACCATGTCGGCCAGCGGCGGGGCGATGGCCCGGAACCGGCTGACGACCTTCTCGCCCTCCTCGGCGGGGCCGGCGTAGCACATCATCGCGAGGATGATCGGGCGGCCGTGGTACTCCTCGGGCACGAACGGGAACGGGGGTGCCGTCCACACGTTCACGATCGCGGAGAGCTCCTCGGGGGCGGCCTCGGCCTCGGCGACGAAGGCCTCCAGGATCTGGGGAGTCACCGGCAGCACCATCATGCCGCCGTACACGCCGTCGAGCCGGTGCAGGCGGAACTTGAAGCGGGTGACCACCCCGAAGTTGCCGCCGCCTCCGCGGATGGCCCAGAACAGGTCGGGGTGGTTGTGCTCGTCCACCAGCAGCAGTTCGCCGTCGGCGGTGACGATCTCCGCGGCGAGGACGTCGTCGATGGTCATGCCGTACTTGCGGGACAGGTAGCCGATGCCGCCGCCCAGCGTGATGCCCCCGACGCCGACCAGGGCGCCGTCGCCGAAGCCGGTCGCGAGCCCGTGCTCGGCGGCGGCCAGGGTGTACTCGCCCGCGGTGATGCCGGCCTCCGCCCAGGCCGTCCGGCCCTCGACGTCGATCTCCATCGCCCGCATGAGGGACAGGTCGAGGACGATGCCCCCTTCACAGACGCTGTGCCCGGCCGGGCTGTGTCCGCCGCCGCGTACCGCTAACGCGAGGCCGGTCTCCCGCGCCAGCGCCACGACGGCCGCGACCTGGTCGGCGTCCGTGGGGCGCAGGATGACGGCGGGCTTGCGGTCGATGTCGCCCGCGTACACGGCGCGCGCTGTTTCGTACTCGGCACCCCCAGGCCTGATGACCTGTCCGTACTGCTCATCGGTGAGGTCACCGATCGAAAGGGGAATGCGGCCGAGGGATGCTGTCACAGACTGGCTCCTTGGTGTCCATCGCTGATTGATTCGCGTCTCCCGTCCTTGGGATTCCGCAGACGTTCCGACCCTGCCACCTGATCGTTTTCGCTGTCAAACACCAGAGGAAAGGCCCGTTCGAACTCGGTTGGCATCGAGTTGTCTATTTCCGGCAGGCGGACATGCGCGGTCCCGGCGGATTTGGTGCGTGCGGAAGAACCATTTTCGGATCGCGGGGCCGACGCGTCACGGAGCGTTTCCGGCGCGGGAAGCGCTCCGAATGAAACGCCGTATTCAGATTGCCCTGGCCTCGATGAGGCAGAAGCCGGGCCCGCCGAGGGGTGTCACGGATACGATCTCGAGCCCCGCCCGGTGGCACACCTCGTCGAACTCCGCGCGGCTGCGTTCCCGGCCGCCCCAGTTCACCAGCATGTTGAGATCGCCGAGGTAGAGCCCGACGGCGTGCGGGTCGACCACCTCGGACAGGACGGGCTCCACGATCAGGACGCGTCCGTCGGCCGGCAGCACCTCGCGGATGTGGCTGAGGATCATGACGCACCGGTCGTCCGGCCAGTCGTGCAGGATGCTCTTGACGAGGTAGATGTCGGCGCCTTCGGGAACCGACGTGAAGAAGTCGCCCGGCACCGGGGAGCAGCGTTCCGTGAGGCCCTCGCGCCGCAGCGTCTCCGGCGCCTGGGCCAGGCCCTCCGCTGTGTCGTAGAGGATGCCGCTGAGGGAGGTGTGCGCCCGCAGGACGCCGGCGAGCAGGGTGCCGTCGCCGCCTCCGATGTCGGCGACCGTGCCGAAGCGGCCGAAGTCGAAGGCGTCCGGGAGCACCTCGGCGGTGGCCCTGGTCGCCTGACTCATCGCCTCGTTGAATCCGGCGGAGCGCTCCGGGTGGTCCTTGAGATAGCTGAAGAAGTCCTTGCCGAAGGCCTTCTCGAACGAGGTGTCGCCGGTGCGGACGCTGTCCGCCAGGTACTCCCAGCCGGGTCGCATGACCTGCTCCATGAACCCGGAGGAGGTGACCAGCGAGGCCAGGGAGCCGGCCCGCCCCGGGTCGAGGAGGGCGCCCGCGGAGGTCACCGAGAAGGCGCCCGGCGCGGACTCCTCGAGGAGGCGCAGGCCCGCCAGGGCGCGGAGCAGCCGCAGGGTGGGCTGCGGTGCCGTGCCGGCCTCCTCGGCCAGGTCGGTGGCGAGCCTCTGCCCGTCGCCGATCAGCTCGATGATCCTCAGGTCGATGGCCGCGCGCACGGTGTGCGCCGCCAGGCTGCCGAACATGAGTTGAACGACGTATCCGCGGTCCTCCGGTGCGGCCGCCCGGACCTCTTCGTGCGCCACAGTGCTTCCCCTTCCGCTGTCTGTGCGTCCTATGCGCTGCGCTGCCGGTCCGGTCGGCCGATCCGGGGGCGAACTCCGGGTGGAGTCGTCCCCTCTGGTTTTGGGCGCCCGGACTGTGCCACCCGCACCTTTTCCTGTCAAACCCGGGATGAAGCCCTCGATCACATTCGGCCACGGTTGGAGTTTTCGCTACCCGGGGTGGATTCACGCGATCGACAAGGGTTATTCCCTGGCTCTTTCTGGGCTCACCAGCCGCTTTCTCACGATTCGGACTCCTGGCCCGATCGGGATCCCGGGAATTCATGAAGAATTCGTCGTGGCCCGCGCTCAGGCGGTCGACTTCACGAGTGTGAGCAGGCGTGCGCCGTAGGCCAGGGTCTCGGACACCGAGTCGATCCTCATGCCCGCGGCGACCGCGAGTTCCCGCCACTGCGTGTAGGTGCGTTCGCGCCCCCCGAAGTAGGCCATCATCCGGATGTCGCCGCTGGTGAAGCCCGGGTCCGGCTTGGCGGGCGACTGGTCGGCGCACTCGACGAGCAGCACGGAGCCGCCCGGCTCCAGCGCCTCCGCGCACTGGCGCAGGATGCGTACGGCGTCGTCGTCGGACCAGTTGTGCAGGACGAACGACAACGTGATCAGGTCGGCTGTCACCGGCAGCGGGTCGAAGAAGCTGCCGTCGACGACGGTGACCTTGCCGGCCAGTCCGGTCTCCTCGAACTTCGCTCGCGCCCTGGCCGCCGGGCCGGGGAGTTCCAGCAGGGTGGCGCTGATCCCGGGCTCCTTCGCCAGCACGGTGGCGATCAGATCGCCGTCAGCGCCGCCCACGTCGAGGAGATGGCGTACGCCGGACCAGTCGTGCCGCTCGACCGCCTCGCCGAAGATGCGCTTCTGGCCGTGTGCCATCAGGTCGTAGAAGGTGGCGCCGAGGAACGCGTCGTCCGAGACGTCGTCCCAGAACTCCCTGCCGTACCGCTTCTCGTAGACGGAGCCGCCGTCGTGGACGGCTTCGAAGAGGTGGACGAGCGAGAGGTCCGCCCGTCCGATCATGTGCGTCGGGTCCAGCCAGCCCGCCTGGGACACGGGGTGGCCGTGGGCGAGCAGTTCGCCGAGGGCGGTGGGCGCGTAGTGGCCCGGGGTGGTCTCCGCCAGCACCTCGACGGCGACCAGGTGCCGGATCACCCTTCCCAGCGTTTCCCCATGGGAGTCGGTGGCCTTCGCGAGCGACTCGACATCGTCGAGGCCGTTCTGCATGTGGTCGACGAGCCGGAGGTTCGCGGCCACCCGCAGGGCCATGGGGGTGACCAGGTCGGCGAGCCGCATCAAGGTGGCGAACTCCGGGGGGAGTCCGGCGACGGCGGTGGGGGGCGTCAGTTCGTCCTGGGGCATGTGATTCTCCGATCAACAGGGCCGATGTGAGGTGGTGTCAGGGCGCGCCCCGTGGTGCGCGGCACGCGTGCGGCGGTGGCTCAGCGCCTGCGGGCGGGACCGAACCACCGGGTGAGCGCAGACCTGAGGGCCGCGGTGGGTGCAATGGGTGCGGTGGGTGCGGTGGGTGCCGCCCAGACGACGTGGCCGTCGGGGCGGATCAGTACGGCCCGGGGGGCCGGGACGTCGCCGATCACCGGGTACGTCCACCGCTCGTCCGGGCACTCCGCCTCGACGAGGTCCACCCGGTCCGTCCAGCCGTCGAGGGCGGTACGGAGACCGGGCCGGCCGGTGAGGTCGAGGAGAACGGGGCGTCCGGCGTGCATCAGCTCGAAGACGCGCGTCTGCCCGGAGGGTGTCTTGACGTCGAGGTCGGGCATCCGGCGGCCGAGGGCGGGGTGGCCGTCGTCCACCGCGTAGTGGACGTCGAGCTGGGTGCAGGCCCCGCCCAGATACCGATTGGCGTCCTCGAACCGGACGAGGGAGCCGAACACCTCGCGGAGCGCCTCGGTCTGGGCGTCCGGGCGCCACAGGGCGGTCTGTGCGCGGGTGCTGACGAGCATGCGCTCGGTGGCCGGGTGCCGTTCGGCGTGGTAGCTGTCGAGCAGCTCCTGGGGGGCTTGCCCGCGTACCACCGCGGCGAGCTTCCAGCCCAGGTTGACGGCGTCCTGGAGGCCCAGGTTCATGCCCTGTCCGCTGGAGGGGAAGTGGATGTGCGCGGCGTCCCCGGCGAGTAGGACCCGTCCTTCGCGGTACCTGTCGGCCTGCCGGGCGGCGTCGCTGAAGCTGCTGAGCCAGTGCGGGCTGTGCATGCCGAAGTCCGTGCCGGCGATCCTGAGACACGCCTGGCGGAGTGTCTCCAGGGTCACCGGCGTGTCCCGGCTCGTGACCTTGTCGAACTCCATGGTGATCACCCGGTGGGTGCCGGGAACGTCGGAGTCGAAGATCATGAAGGAGCCGTGCTCCCGTCGGCCCTCGGGGCCGAAGACGATTCCGGCGGGCGGGTCGGCGAGTACGACGTCGCCGAGCAGGGCGGTCACTGTCGCCGGTGTGCCGGGGTAGCCGATGCCGGCCAGCCTGCGTACGGCGCTGCGGCCTCCGTCGCAGCCCACCAGGTAGTCGGCCCGCAGGAGCTCGGTGCCGCCGGCCCCGGCGATCCGGACCTCGACGCCGGTCCCGCCCTGACGCAGCCCGACGACCTCGGCGGAGCGGCGCAACCGTACGCCCAACTCGTGCGCGCGCTCCTCCAGGAGTTGCTCGACCCGGGACTGGTGGAGGGCGAGGGCGTACGGGTGTCTCGTCGGGAGGTTCGCTATGTCGAGGGGGATGAAGGAGAAGTGTGCGAGCGGCCCCGTCCGGCCGGCCGCGAGGAACCGGTCGGCGATACCGCGCTGGTCGAGGAGTTCCACGCTCCGGGCGTGGAGGCCGCCGGCCCGTGACTCACCGCTCCGCTCCGCGAGCCGTTCCAGCACCAGTACGTCGACGCCCGCGAGCCGCAGCTCGCAGGCGAGCATCAGCCCGGTCGGGCCGGCACCGGCGATGATCACATCCGCCACAGGACACCTCTCTCGTTCCGCCATCGATCCGCAGCAAGTGCTGAGTTCACGGCTCCACGGCCGTGGTGGGGGAGGCCGTCGGCCGCCCGTCGCCCCCTATCGGAAGCCGGCCGCGTGGTCGGCGGCCCACTGGTCAAATGTGCGTGCCGGGCGGCCGGTGACCTCCTCGACCGTCGGTGAGATCTCCGCTGGCACCCCGACCCGCCCCGCGTGGAACCGGAGGGACATGTCCGCGAGTTCGGCCGGGACCCCGTCGCGGAGCATCCGCTCGCGCGCGGTTGCCGGTGACACCTCCTCGTACCGCACCGGGCGTCCGACGGCCGCGCCGATCCGCCTGGCCTGCTCCGCCTGGGTGAGCGGCTCGGGCCCGGTCAGGTGGTACCTCGCGCCCGCGTGCCCGTCCGTCAGCAGCGCGCGGGCTGCGACGTCCGCGATGTCGCGCTCGTCGATGAGGGCCATCTCGACCGAGGCGTAAGGGCCGCGCACCACACCACCGGCGCGGATCTGGGGTGCCCACTGCAGGGTGTTGAGGGCGAACGCGCAGGGCCGGAGCAGGGTCCACTCCAGCCTGGACGCCTCGACCTCGTGCTCGGCCTCCTTGTGGTACGCCACGATCGCGTTGTCGCCGCCGTCGGTGTCGTACTGGACGGACGCCGAGGAGAGCAGGACGACGCGGCGCACCCCGCGTTCCCTCGCGGCCTCGAGGACGGGGCCCGCCGCACCGGGTGCGGGGAACAGGAACAGCGCGGTGACGCCGTCCAGCGCCTGCGCCACCGTCTCCGGCCGGGTGAGGTCGCCGCCCACCACGTCGGCGCCCGCCGTGAGGTGGGCCCTTTGGGGCCGGCGGGTCAGAGCGCGTACGGACTCGCCCGCGGAGAGCAGGCGGTCGACGACGTGGCGACCGACGTTCCCGGTCGCTCCGGTCACCAGAAACACGGGCGCCTCCCTTTCGGCGACCCTCCGGGTCGCCTCGGTTCCGTCATTCCGCACGTGATCGCTCCCTCAGGCTGGCGAAGCGGCCGCCCTGGAAGATCAGCGGCCGTGCGCCGGCCCCCAGGGACCAGTCCTCGGCCTCGGCGATCACCAAGTGGTGATCGCCTGCGACCTGGACCGTCCTGATCCGGCAGTCCAGCCAGCCGAGTCCGTCCGCCGCCACCGGGCGCCCGGCGGGGGTGCGGGCCCAGTCCCGGCCCGCGAACCGGTCCGCGTCGGGCGCGGAAAAGGCGCGGCAGACCTCTTCCTGCTCGTCGCTGAGGATCGAGACGGCGAAGCCGCCCGTGGCCCGGATGGCCGGCCACGTGGTCGAGGTCAGCGCGGCGCAGAACGCGACCAGGGGCGGATCCAGTGACACGGAGGTGAAGGAGTTCACCGCCATGCCGACCGGCCCGCCGTCCGACTCCGCGGTCACCAGCACCACTCCGGTGCCGAAACATCCCAGTACGTCGCGGAAACTGCGCTGGGTCAGCACGGTCCGATCCCTTTCCCGGGGTCAGCGAAACGCGTCGGCGTTGTCGCGCGCCCACTCCGCGAAGGTCCGTGCCGGCTTGCCCGTGACCGTCTCGACGGTGGGCAGGGCCTGGGTCTCCTCGGTGGTGGGGCTGCCGAGGAACTCCAGGGTGGCGGCCACGATCTCGGCCGGCATGTGCGCGGCCATCTGCTGCGCGGCCGCTGCCGGGCTGATCTCCTCGTGGCGTAGCGGGCGGCCGATCGCCTCGCCGATGGCCGCCACCTGTTCGACGGGGGTGATCGCCCGGGGGCCGGTGAGGGCGTAGGCCGCGCCGGCGTGCCCGTCCCGGGTGAGCGCGGTCCGGGCCACGGCGGCGATGTCGCCGGAGTGGATGGCGGGCAGCGCCATGTGGGCGTACGGGGTGCGGATCACGTCGCCGGCCGCGAGCTGGGCCCGCCAGGACCGGGTGTTGGAGGCGAACTGGCCCGGACGCAGGATCGTCCACTCGAGGCCGGACTTCCGCACCGCCTCCTCGGCCTCCTGGTGCACCCGGCCGATGAAGGAGTCGGGGCGGGTCTGAACGGCCATGCTGGACAGCAGCACGACCCGCCGTACCCCGGCAGGGGCCGCCTCTTCGAGCACGGCGGCCTCGTTCCCCGACATCATCAGGAAGAGGGATTCGACGCCGGCGAAGGCCTTGGCGAGCGACCGGGGGTCGCCGAAGTCTCCCTGGAGCACGTCCACGTCGGCCGGGAGCGCGGCCCGCGACGGATCGCGGGTGAGCGCGCGGACGGCGATGCCCTCGGTGCGCAGTTGGCGCAGAAGTTCGCCGCCGACGTTGCCCGTGGCTCCGGATATCAGAATCATGACGTCACCTTTCGGAAGGAGTCGGTGTGGTCGGCCACCCACTGGGCGAAGGTCAGCCCGGGCCTGCCCAGGAGGGGGTCGACGGGAGAGATCTCGTGCGGGCGGCCGACGAACTTCGCGAACATCGTCAGCCGGGCCTCCACGGCGTGCGGGGGGACGCCGGTCCGGAGCCACTCGTGCCGGGCCTCGTCGTGTGTGAGCTCCGTGAAGCGGACCGGCTCGCCGGTCACTTCGCCGATGATCCGTGCCCGGTCGGCGTAGCTGAGCGACTCGGGGCCGCTGAACAGGGGGGTGGCTCCGACGAGTTCGTCGGTGAGCAGGGCGCGTGCGGCCACCGCCGCGATGTCGCGTTCGTGGACGGGGGCGGTGCGCGCGTCCCCGAAGGGCGAGCGGGCGACGCCCTCCGTCCTGATCCGCTCGGCCCATTCCAGGGCGGTGGCCGCGAACCCTCCGGCGGGGCGCAGGAACGTCCATTCCACACCGGTCTCCTCGATCTGGCGTTCCAGCTCCCGGTGTTTCACGCCGATCATGTTCCTGGGGTCGTCGTCGAGGACCGAGTAGGACGACAGGGCGACGATGCGGCGGACTCCCGCCGCCTTCATCCGGGCGATCGGTTCGGCGGAGCCGCCCGGAAACGCGTTCATGACGAAGAAGGCGGAGGTGATGCCGTCCAGGGGCAGGTCGGCGGTGGCGGCCACCTCGACCTCGGCGGGCAGATCGGCCCGGTCCGGGTCGCGGCTGAGTGCCCGGACCTCGCGGCCGGCTGCGAGGAGTTCGTCCACGAGGGGCCGGCCGACGTGTCCGGTGGCTCCGGTTACCAAGATCATTGCCTTCTCCTTCAGGAGGGTCCGACGAGACCCTGGAGGTGCATGGTGTAGGCGAGGCCCGCGGGTTCGAACTGCATGACCGCGTGGCTGGCGACCGAACGGACGTCCCGCCAGTACCGCCCCAGTGGGTGCCCGTCCCCCTGGGCCCTGGTGCCTCCGATCCTCAGCAGCCGGTCGGTCGCGCCGATCAGCATCTGGAGCGCCAACGCGCAGTCCCTGCGGTTGCGGAGCGCGAGTTCCGGCGGTACGGCGGCGCCGTCCGCGACGGCGGCGGCCCGTTCCAGCAGCAGCTGGGCGGCGTCGATCTCTCCGGCGGCCCGGGCGAAGTCCACCTGGTAGGGCTGGCCGGCCGCGGCCCGGGGGCCGGTCGGGGGGACCGCCACGAGCTGCTCGGCGATGGCGAGCGCGGCCCGCGCGGCGCCCAGGACGGGAGCGACGAACATGAGGCCGCTCACGGCGGGGTTCGACAGCTGGGTGCGCCCCGGCAGGCCCACCATCACGCCCCGCATGGCGTCCTCGCGCAGGCAGGTCCGGTGCTCGGGCACGAACACGTCGTCCAGGACGAGCGTGTGGCTGCCGGTGCCGCGCATGCCCAGCGAGGACCAGGTCTCCTCGTACGTGTAGTTCTCGCGCGGCACCGCGAAGAGCCGCATCGGCTGTCCGCCGGACTGCGGGCCGGGGGCGGGGCCGGTCAGCAGCGCCCAGCCGAAGTGCTCGACGCCGCTGACGTAGGTCCAGGACCCGGAGAGCCGGTACCCGCCGTCCACCGGGACCGCGGTGCCCAGCGGCTTGAAGACGATCGCGGCCATCACGTCGGGACCGTCGGCCCAGATCTCCGCCTGGCCCTGCTCCGGCAGGCAGCACACGTACCGGGCGGAGTACGCGGCGACACTGGCGAGCCAGGCCGCCGAGGGGCACTCCTCGGCCAGCTTCGCCACCGCGGCGGTCAGGTCCGTGTGGCTGCGGTCGGGTCCTCCCCAACGGGTCGGCACTCGCCAGCGGGCGAACCCGGCGTCCACCATGGCCCGGATCACCTCCGGACTCACCCTGCCCTCCGCGTCGGCCCGCTCGGCCTGCGCTCCGGCCAGCTTGCCGAGCTCGTCCATCGCCGCCTGTGTCTCTGTGGAGAGTGACATGCCGGTTGTTCTCCTTTCACGCGCCGTCGGAGACGGGCGGGATGTTGTGGTTGACGCGGAACAGGTTGTGCGGGTCGTGGGCTGCCTTGAGTTCGGTGAGCCGCCGGTAATCGGACTCCGCGAAGGACCGCCGGACGTGCTCGGGGCCGGAGTCGTGGTCGAACAGGAACCCGGGCAGCACGGTGCCGGTGTCCCAAGGCCTCAGCCGTGCCATCACCTCGTCCGCGGCCCGGCGCACCGCGGCCGTCTCCTCCGCGGGGGCGGGCATCCGCAACCACAGGTGGAACGCCGCGTCCCTGGCGCCGACGGCGTGCGGACGTCGGGGCGGCCGGCTCAGCGCCCCGCCGAGGTGGCGGAGCTCGAGGCCGGGGAACGGCCCTTCGGGCACCGCCGGTTCGATGAACGAGACCAGCGTGTCGACGGCCGCGTCGTCCAGGTCGTACAGCAGCGCGCTCCGGAAGTGGACCCTGACGGGGTTCTTCGGATCGTGGTGCATCTCGGTGATCCGCGCGTACGGCATGGCGGCGCAGGTGTCGCTCTCGGGGGCGAGCGCGCGCAGCGGTTCCACCAGTCGGGCGCCGCGCGTCTCGTCCCCGGTGTAGACGATGTGCACCTGCACGAGCGAGCGGCCGCGGAGCTCCTCGGACAGCTGAGGCACGTCGGGGAGCCGCAGCAGTGTCACCGAGGACGACATCTCGTCCGGCTGCTCCTTGGCCCACGCCAGGTAGGAGCGCACGACGTGCGCGGCGTGGTCGGGGTCCTCGCCCGGGTAGTAGAGCTCGCCTCCGTAGACGGTCCGCAGCGGCACCAGGTCGATCTCGGCCGTGGTCACCACGCCGAAGTTGCCGGTGCCGCCCCGAACCGCCCAGAACAAGTCGGGTTCCAGGGTCGGGGAGACGGTGCGGACGATGCCGTCGGCGGTGACCAGTTCGAGGGAGCGGACGTGGTCCGCGGCGAAGCCGTGGCTGCGGCAGGTCAAGGGCAGTCCGCCGCCGGTGAGGTAGCCCATCACCCCCACCTGGTCGGAGGAGCCGCACAGCGGCGCGAGGCCGTGCTCGGCCGCGGCCGCGAGCACGTCGCCCCAGCGCAGCCCGGCCCCGATACGGGCCGTCCGGGCCCGTGGATCGACCGAGAGTTCGCGCAGCTCCCGCGTCGAGACGAACACGGCGCCGTCGGCGGGCACGGACCTTCCGTGTCCGGTGGACTCCACCGCGACCGGCCGGTTCGCCGTGGCGGCGAACCGGATGGCGGCGCTCACGTCTTCGGCGTCGGCGGCGACGACGACGCCGGCGGGGCGGTGCTCGACGGTGAGCAGCCAGCCCGAGGTCGCCTCCTCGAATCCGTCGTCGCCGGGGTGGAGCGTGCGGCCGCGGATCGGCGCGCCGAGGCGCACCACGTCGTGCCAGGGTGCCGGTGCGTCACCGACGCGTTCGCCCGCGGACTCGGCGGTGGTGGTGTGCACCCGCACGCCGTCGGGCGTGTGGATGCGGGCGGTGCCGACTCCTGTGTGCGTGTCGCCGTCGAGGCGGGCGTCGACGTGTGCCTGGAGGTACCCCGCGTGGCCGCTCGACGGGATGAAGGTCTCGGTCAGTTCGTACGAGAACCGCCCCGCCTCCTGGGCGGCCCAGGTCCCGGTGCCCACGGTGACCGGGGTCCGCAGGGCAATCGTTCCGTCCGGGGCGAAGGAGATCGTGTAGGGGTCGGTCCGGCCGTCGTGGTGCACCGCGCCGGTCCAGACGCCGACGGGGCTCGAGCCCGCGTCGGCCCCGGAGTTCGTGTCCAGCATGTCAGCCATCCGTCTTCTCTGAGGACTTCGCCGTATCGGCCGTCTCCGCGAGGGGCGGAGGGCCTGGCATGGAGGTGCGGCGCAGCAGGGTCGCGGCCGCCGCGGCCAGCAGAGCGGCCAGCACTGCTCCGACGAGCGCGGTGGTCTGGAGGCCGTACACGAACGCCTCACGGGCCACGGACAGCAGCCGCAGGCCGTCGGCGGCCGGCAGCGTGTGAGCGATGTCCACCGTGGCGGCGAGGGTGTCCCTGGCCGCGTCGCCGACGGGGGCGGGCAGCCCCTCGGGGAGCGTGTCGGCCAGGCGGGCCCGGTACACCGCGAAGCCGACGCTGCCGATGAGCGCGATCCCGAGGGCGCTGCCGAGCTCGGAGCCGGTCGCGCTCATGCCGGACGCGGCACCGGCCCGCTCGGGCGGGGCGGCTCCGACGATCATTCCGGTGCCCAGGACCGTCAACGGGCCGAGGCCGAGGCCGATGACGGCCGTTCCGGCCACCGCGAGGACGAGGTCGGGGGGGCCGCTGACGCGGCTCAGCAGCACCATGCCGAGTGCGGCCACCACCAGGCTGCCGGACAACAGGGTGCTCAGCCTTATACGTCCGGCGAGCGCGGGGCCCCCCATGGAGCCGACGAAGACTCCGAAGGTGATGGGCAGCGACCAGAGCCCGGCTTGGACCGGGGACAGTCCCCGGACCAGCTGGAGGTACTGCAGGACGACGAACTGCGATCCGGCAGCCAGCAGGGTGGCGAGGACCACCATGCCCAGCGCGATGCCGAACAGCCTGTTGCGGAAGAGCGAGAGGTCGACCAGCGGTTGCCGGAGCCGGCGCTGGCGGGAGAGGAAGAGCGCCGCGAGGACCGAACCGACGACGAGGGCGGTGCCCGACGCGGGGCCCGGCCCGTCCTGGGCGACGCGCTTGATGCCGTAGATCAGGGCGAGCATTCCGATGACGGACACGATCGCGCTGGGGAGGTCCGGGCGCGCGACCGTGCGATCCCGGTACTCGGGCAGTACCAGCGGGCCGAGGATGACGAGCAGCACCATCACGGGAACGCCGAGCAGGAAGACGGAGCCCCACCAGAACCACTCCAGGAACGTGCCGCCGACCAGGGGACCGATCACGGTGCCGACGCCGAAGAAGCCGGTCCATGCCCCGATCGCGGTGCCCTGCTGCTTGGGGTCCTGGAACATGATCCGGATGAGGGAGAGGGTGGAGGGCATCAGAGTGGAGCCCGCGATGCCCAGCAGCGCCCGCGCGGCGATGAGCATCGCCGGGTTGACGGAGAAGGCCGAGACGACGGAGGCCGCTCCGAAGGCCACGGCGCCGATCAGCAGCAGCCGTCGGCGTCCGATCCTGTCGCCGATGGCACCCATGGGGATGAGGAAGCCGGCGATGAGGAAGCCGTAGATGTCCACGATCCACAGCAGTTCGGTGTTGCCGGGCCGCAGGTCGGCGGTGAGAGTGGGCAGTGCCAGGTGCAGGACGGTCAGGTCCATGGCGATGAGCATGGTGGGAAGCGCGAGGACCGCGAGCCCCAGCCACTCACTCCGGGTCGCCCGCGGCGGTGCCGCCGTACCCACGTCGGTACTCAAAGAAGGGTCTCCTTGCGTTGTCATTGGGTGGACGACGGGTCCCGATGAGCCGGATCAGGGCCGACTCGGGACGGGGGGACGTGGCGCCGGCTCAAAGGAGGCGGCGGGTGTCAGGGACGCACGTCGTGCCAGTCCGCGAGCGTCCCCGCGGCGAGCGCCGCGCGCAGCCCGGGGGCGTTCGCGTCCTTCTCCGAGATCAGCGGGGGTTCGCTGTACCCCCACGGGAGCGCCAGGTCCGGGTCGAGGGGATCGATGTCGATCTGCGTGCCGGGCACGTACGCCGTGGAGACCACGTAGCAGACGCAGGCGTCGTCGGTGAGCGACAGGAATCCGTGCCCGACCCCCTCTGGCACGTACACGCACCGCCCCGATTCGGCGTCCAGTCCGGTCACGTGGTGCCTGCCGAAGGCGGGCGAGCCGACCCGCAGGTCGACGACGATGTCGCGGAGCGCCCCCCTCACGCAGGTGACGTATTTGGCCTGCCCCGGTGGCACGGCCACGCCGTGAAGGCCGCGGAGGGTGTTGCGCCGGGACGTCGAGTAGTTGATCTGCTCGGGCCGGAAGGGGCGCCCGGTGACGGCCTCGATCCGGTCGGAGCGGAACGCTTCGAAGAACGTGCCCCGCTCGTCGGGGATCTGGCGCGGGGTGAACACGAAGGCGCCCGGCACCCGGGTCTCGGTCACATCCATGCGCGGTTCAGTCCCGTGTGCGGTACTGCGCGGCCATGCGCTCCAGTACGGGCACGATCTCCCCGGGGCCGGGGGCGGCGGTCATGTCGGCGTACACGGCGGCGGTCCCGCGCCGGAACGACGGCTCGGTCAGCATCCTGGACAGCTCGCCGCCCACCTGGGCCGCGGTCAGTCCTTCGCTGGGGAGAACGACACCCGCGCCCTTCGCCTCCAGATAACGGGAGGTGTTCAGGGCGCTGCCCAGCTCCTCCCTGACGATCATTTGGGGCACCCGATGCGCGGCCGCCGCGAAGAAGGTGCCGAAGCCGCCGTGGTGGATGACGGCCGAGCAGGTCGGCATGACCTGCGTGAGCGGGACGTAGTCGAGGAGCCGTACGTTGTCGGGGACGCGCGCGTCCTTCCCCAGCTGGTCCGCGTTGACGGTGGCGACCACCTCGACGTCCATGCCGGCCACCGCCTCGAAGGCGGCCGTGACCCGCGCGTCGGGACCGTCGTGGACGGTGCGCCCGGTCACGCCCAGGGACAGACACACGCGGGGCCGCGACGGCGGCCGCGTCAGCCATTCCGGCACCGGGCCGGCCCCGGTGTACGGCACCCAGCGCATCGGGATCCGGCGCAGCCCCGAGGGGCCGGGCAGCCGTGTGGGGACGGGGTCCACGGTGAAGTCGCCGAGCAGCAGCTCCTCGGAGAAGTCGTGGCCGAACCGTGCGAACACCGGCGTCAGCAGCGCGGCCAGCGGGTCGGTGGCCGGGCTCACCCCGGAGGCCGGGTCGTTCATGCGGGCGACCAGACGGCTGCGGATCCAACCGAGGTAGTCCGGGCCCCACATCAGCCGGGCGGACGCGGCCCCGGACTCGCGGGCGGCGACCGCCCCCACGGGGCAGGCCGGGTCCCAGATCACCAGGTCCGGTGACCAGCCGCGGGCGAACTCGACGAGCTGGTCGGAGAGTTCCTGTCGCCCTTCCTCGTCGGGGTGGTACCGCTTGTTGGCGGCCACCAGGTAGTAGCGGGTCGCCCGCCAGAGCTGGTCCTCCTCGGAGCCGGGCTCGAAGCCGAGCGCGTCGCTGAAGCGGTCCAGCTCCGTGTCGGTGATCGGTGCGGGCGGCGAGGTGCGCTCCCCGATGCCGACCGCGGTGAGACCGGCCGCGGTGATCTGTTCGACCAGGCCGGTGTTGCCGGCGACCCGCACGTCGTGGCCGGCGCTCTGGAGCGCCCAGGCCAGCGGGACGCTCGGGTACAGGTGAGCGGTCAGGGGGGCGACCGCGATGAGTATCCGCATGTGAATGGTCCTACTTGTCATTTGTGGATGGCCTTACGTGGCGTGGTCGCCGGCCTGTCCGGGTGGCGTGCCGTGGGTCCAGACCACCTCGAACGCCAGCCGGGTGAAGCGCCAACCGGCGTCGGTCCGCACCGCCTCGCCTTCGAAGCGGTCTCCGACCTGGAAGGGCTCGGGGGTTCCTGTCGTCTCGGGCGGACGTCGCGGTGTCGCGGCGTGGGGGTGCAGATGGGTGGCGATCAGGTTTCCGCTCACCCGCGCCCGGTCCCCGTCGATCTCGACGAGGTGGCCGGCGGCGACGTGGTGGGTCCGCTGCCACTTGCCCATCATCGCGGCGGTGAACGCGGCCATACCGGCCACGCCGTCATGGCTGCCCCGCACGAACTGGAACCGGCCGTCCTCGGTGAAGACCGACCGGGCCCAGGCGTCGTCGAACTCCGCCGCGTCCAGGCCGGCCAGATAGCGGTCGACGAGCTCCCGCACGTCCATCCGGTCGGCGAGCAGGCGCAGCCGGCCCGAGTCGTGTGCCATGTGTGGTCCTCCTCCGCTCTCAGCACACCGGGGTGGCGCGGGCGCCGAACCAGCGGTGCAGCGCGTCGGCCAGTTCCTCCTCCTGCCCGCCGGGGGCCGCCCAGGCGACGTGCCCGTCGGGCCGCACCAGCACGGCGTCCAGCCGTGGGACCGAGGGGTCGACGGCCGGTTTGACGGTCACCACGTCGACCCGGTCGGCCCATGGCCCCGCCACCTGCCGTAGGGAGGGGGCGTCGCCGGCGCTGAGGAGGAGACCGCGCGCGCGGCGCAGCAGCGGGAAGACCGTCGTCGTCCCCGTCTCGCCGAGGAGGTCGAGGTCGGGCATGCGCAGGCCGAGCAGCGGGTGGTCCCCCGGGCCCATCGGGTAGCGGATCTCCAGCCCGCTGACCATGCCGGCCAGGTGCCGGTGCACGACCTCGTGTTCGGCGAGTTCGCCGAGCATGTCCCGGAGCGGCTGCATCTCGGTGCCGCCCAGGAAGAGAAGCCCCTGGGCGCGTGTGTTGTTGAGGAGCCGCTCGCCCACCGCGTGCCGCTCCTCGTGGTACGTGTCGAGCAGCGTGTCAGGGGCCCGGCCGCGCACGACGGCGGCGAGCTTCCAGCCGAGGTTGAAGGCGTCCTGGATACCGGTGTTCATGCCGAGCCCGCCGGCCGGAAGGTGGACGTGCGCGGCGTCACCCGCGAGCAGCACCCGCCCCCTGCGGTACTCGGTGGCGAGCCGCGTGGCGTCGCCGAAGGCGCTCACCCACAGCGCCTCGCCGTGGCTGATGTCCTCGCCGGTGAGCCGCTGCCACCCGGCGGCGACCTCGCGGAACGTCGGCGGCTCGGTGCGCTGTCGCGGTGGTGTGTTCCGTTCACACACCACGATCCGGTCCACCCCGTCGCCGAGGGGCGCCGCCATCGCGACGCCTCCGGGCAGCCACTCGCCGATGAAGCGGGGCCGGATGGCGCAGCCCCGGACGTCGGCGAGGAAGAGTTCGAGGGTGGCGGGGGTGCCGGGGAAGTCGAATCCGGCCAGCCCGCGCACCGTGCTGCGACCGCCGTCGCACCCGACCACGTACCGTGTGCGCAGCCGCAGGGGCCCGTTGGGTCCCTCGACCCGTACCTCCACGGTCTCGCCGTCGTCGGTCAGGCCGACGACCTCGTGGCCGCGGCGCAGGTCGCAGCCGAGCTCGGCCACCCAG
Source organism: Streptomyces sp. NPDC002867 (assembly GCF_053591895.1). Lineage (NCBI taxonomy): Bacteria > Bacillati > Actinomycetota > Actinomycetes > Kitasatosporales > Streptomycetaceae > Streptomyces > Streptomyces sp. NPDC002867. The sequence goes on from NZ_JBSFUR010000026.1 coordinate 37,716, forward strand.
TCGCGCAGCATGGACTCCGTGTGAACCTGCGGCAGGTTCACGACGGCCGGATGGACCCGGGGTACGACCCCGAAATCCAGCGGCAGTCCGCCGAAGTGGCCGCGGGTGGTCGTCTGTAGCGCGGTGCCCACCGCGCCGAACCTGTCCACGAGGCCGCGCTGGGCGAACACCTCCATGGTCCTGGGCGTGAAACCGAGCCCGCGTGATTCGGTAGTCGGTTCGGACAGCCGGTCGAGCACGACGACGTGGACCCCGGCGAGGCGCAGTTCCCCCGCGAGCATGAGCCCGGTCGGACCGGCGCCGACGACCACGACCTCCGCGTCGATTGCGGCATCCATCAAAGGTCTCCTGTTCGGATTCCGGGCCCCGTGCCCGGGAAACGGATGGGCGCCCCCTCTCGACGCGGATCACCGGAGCGGCCGGGGCGGGCCGAACCAGCGGTCAAGCGCCGCACGGAGCGGTGTCGTACCGTCGTCGACCCATGCGACGTGGCCGTCGGGGCGGAGCAGCAGCCCACGGAGCGCCGTGCCGCCCGACTCGTACGGGGACCCGGGGCCCTCCGGCGGTGCGGCCGCCACCACGCGGACCCGGTCCGCCCAGCCGGTGACGAGCTCGGATGGCAGGCCGGCGGAGAAGTCGAGCAGCACCCCGAGGCCGGTGCGGAGCAGCTCCGCGGGGCGGGTGGGGCCGGTCTCGGTGATCAACTCCCGGTGCGGCACCCGGGCGCCGACGAGCGGGGCGGCGTCCTTGCCGTCGCGGTAGCGGACGTCCAGGCCGCTGATCATGTCGGCCAGGTGCCCGACCACCTCGTCGTGGCCGAGCAGCTCGGCCACGACCGCGCGCATCGGCTCCACCTCCGCGCCGCCCAACAACAGGATGGCCTGCGCCTCGATGTTGGCGAGCACACGGCGGGCCACGGCGTGCCGTTCCTCGTGGTAGGTGTCGAGGAGGCCGGCCGGGGCCCATCCGCGTATCCGGGCCGCGAGCTTCCAGCCCAGGTTCACGGCGTCCTGGAGGCCCAGGTTGAGGGCCTGCCCGCCGACCGGCATCTGCGCGTGGGCGGCGTCCCCGGCGAGGAGGACCCGGTCTCTCCGGTACGTGTCGGCCAGCCTGCGGGCGTTCCCGAAGGCGTTCACCCAGATCGGTTCGCCGGCGCCGATGTCCTCGCCGGTGACCCTCGCCCAGACGGCGGCGACCTCGGCGAACTCCGGTGCGCGGACCCGTGGGGCGGCGGTCCTGCCGAACTCGTGCACCATCACCCGGGTGATCCCGTCGGGCCGCCGGTGGGCGATGGCCAAGCCGTGCTCGTGGCGTTCGAACCGCCGTTCGGGCACGTCGATGCCGGCGACGTCCGCGCGGAGCAGCTCCCGGGTCGCGTCCGTCCCGGGGAAGGCGAAGCCCGCCAGCCGGCGTACGGCGCCGGCCTCGCCGTCGCAACCGACCAGGTAGGAACCCCGGATGTGGACGTTGCCCGCGGGGCTCACCGCCTCGGCCTCGACCTCCGTCGGGGTCTGCCGCAGGCCCACGAGCTCGTGGCCGCGCCGTACGACCGCGCCGAGACCGGCCGCCCAGTCGCCGAGCAGCCGCTCGGTGCGGGCCTGCGGCGCCTTCCACTGGCCCGGGTAAGGGCTGTCCAGCCCGCCGAAGTCGAGGGGGATCCCACCGAAGTGCCCCTTCGTGTCGCGGGGTACCGTGCCCAGCGCGGCCAGCAGCCCGCGCTGGTCGAGGATCTCCATGGTGCGGGCGTGCAGGGTCGACGCCCGCGACTCGGTGGTGGGCGCGGGCAGCCGCTCCAGGACGGTCACGCGCGCCCCGCCGGTCCGCAGTTCTCCGGCGAGCATCAGGCCGACCGGCCCGGCGCCCACGACGATCACGTCGGTGTCCAGTGAGTGCGTGGCCATGGTCACCGCCGGGGCTTCGCCTGGTTCTCCGCGTGCCTCTTCGCGTGGCCGAGCGTCGCCACGCTGTTCGTGCTGAGGGCGCTGCGCACATACTCCCGGGCGTCCGCGAGGGTCGCCGCGGAGCCGAGCACCCGGGCGATGTTGGCGGTGTTCAGGACCACGGTGTGCTGCGAAGAGGCGGCGACGCCCCGCTCGTTCTCCGTGAAGGTCCAGTAACCGGTGTGGAGCGTCATCAGGGCGGGCAGGGTGACCTGCTTGTACGCGATCCTGTGGTGCGGGAAGGTCACCCGGTACGACTTCGTGGTGTGCGTGGAGCCGTCCCGCGCGCGGGTGTCCATTTCCAGGGTCTGGAGGCCCGGCGTGTCCTCTTCCAGGCGGGCGCTCGCCACGTGCGGGAGACGCTCGGCCCACAGCCCCGCCTCGTTGACGAAGTCGTAGACGTCCTTGGCCTGCCCCTGGATCTGGACTGTGTCCTCGAAGGAGAGCGTGATCTCCTGGGAGGCGTGGGCCAGTTCGACGTTCTGCTTCAGGGCGGCGAGTTCGCTGCGGGAGTTCCGGTCGACGGCCTCGTCGATCCACTTCAGGCTCTCGGGACGACTGTCGACCGCCCGGAAGTCGTGCAGCAGCCGGACCCGCGACGCCGCGTCGGAAAGCGGCTCGACGATCCAGGTGCCGCCCATGGCGGCGACCGGCGGGGTGGAGATCTCCTGTCGGAAGGTGATCCGCAGCCCGCGAGGGTCCAGGGTGCGGTGCGACGTCCAGGTCTTGGCCTCGCCGTTGGCGGTGGCCCAGATCCGTATGCGCTCCTCGTCCGCACCGCGCTCCACGTGGTCGACGCAGATGGTGGGCGGGAAGATCCGGGGCCAGTTCTCCACCTCGGCGATCAGGCGGTAGACGGCGGCTGCCGGGGCGCCGATGGTGATCTCGTGCTCGACCAGGCGGTTTGTCATCGGTCCACTTCTCTCGGTCCTCTTCTCGGCTTCTCGGCCGTCTGTTCTCGTCCGCTTCGCTCGGTTCTCTTCAGCGTCGGCTCAGAAGTTGCCGAGGCCGCCGCAGACGTTCAGCGCCTGTGCGGTGATGGAGGCGGCGGTGTCCGAGGCCAGGTAGCCGACGAGTCCCGCGACCTCCTCGGGGGTGGAGTAGCGGCCGAGCGGGATCTTCGCCTGGAACTTCTGGAGGATGGCCTCCTCGCTCGTGTCGTAGGCGGCGGCGTAGCCCTGCCGGACGCGTTGCGCCATTGGGGTCTCGACATAGCCGGGGCAGACGGCGTTCACGGTGATCCCGGTCGGGCCCAGCTCGTTGCCGAGGGCCTTGGTGAGGCCGACGACGCCGTGCTTGGAGGCGGAGTACGGGGCACCGAGCACCACGCCCTGCTTGCCGGCGGTGGAGGCGATGTTGATGATCCGGCCGCGGTTCTTGTGCCGCATGCCGCCGGTGTTGAGCACCTCACGGGTCATCAGGAACACGCTGTTGAGGTTGGTGTTGATGACGTCGAACCAGAGCTCGTCGGCGATGTCGGCGGTGACCCCGCCACCGGACCGTCCCGCGTTGTTGACCAGCACGTCGATCGTGCCGAAGCGGTCGACGGCCTGCCGTACGAAGCGCTGGACGTCCGCTGGGGAGCGGACGTCACAGGGGGCGCCGTCGACGTCGAGTCCCTCGGCGACGAGCTCCTTGACAGTGCGGGTCACACTGTCCTCCGTACGGGCACAGAGGAACACACGGTGGCCCTGGCGGGCCAGCAGCCTGGCCGTCTCCAGGCCGATGCCGCTCGTGGCGCCGGTGACGACCGCGACCTTCGGTGCTTGCTCCGTCATGCTGACTCCTGACTGGCTCGGTGGGCACGCCGGCCGCCGGCGCGGTACGGCCGTGCGGCCGGCGTGGAGGAAGGGCGCGCCGCGGCCCCGCCGGCCCCCGGCCGGGACCGGGGGTCGACCGGCGGGGCCGGGTGGGGGTGCTTCTGCGGATGCCGGGCGGCGGTCGTGAGGGGGCACGGGGCCGTTGCCGCGGCGTTTTCGGTCTCAGGACGGGTGAGCGCGCGGGCGACGGACCGCTTGCGGCCGCGGCCGCTACCGTGGGGGGCCGGTCCCGGCCGGGGAGCGCTCACGCACGTCCTCACCGTCAGGCGGCGCCGGACGGCACCAGGATGCCGTTGACGGCCTCGATCAGGGCACGCGGCGTCGTGGCCTCGGTCAACGTGTCGTCGTCCAGCGTCACGCCGAGCTCTCGCTCGATGCGGCTGCTGATCTCCAGCATGGCCAGCGACTCGTAGCCGAGTGACTCGAAGTCGGTATCGAGGATGTCTCCGTCGAGGTCGACGCTTTCGTCCACGCCGGCACCCTCACGCAGGATGCGCTTCAGGTCGTCGACGGTTAACACGGTGGCGGACATGAATGGCTGTCCCTTCCTCTCGATGGGGCGGTCACTGCGGTGGTGCGTCATGCGGCCCGCACCACGAGCGCGGAGTTGAAGCCGCCCTGGCCGCGGGCGATCACCAGGGCGGAGCGGACCGTCGCCGTGCGCTCCTGGCCGACGACCAGGTCGAGGTCGTACGAAGGCTCGGGGCGCACCCCGATGGAGGGCGGGATCACTCCGTCGCGCATGGCGAGGAACGCGGCGGCCACGTCCAGCGGCGCCGCGCCCGAGTAGAGGCGTCCGGTCATGGTCTTGGGCGCGGTGACCGGAACGGCCCGCGGTCCGAACACGGCGGAGATCGCCTCGGCCTCGATCCGGTCCAGCTCCGGGATCGCGGCCGCGTCGGCGAACACCACGTCGATCTCTTCCGGGGCCACGCCGGCATCGGCCAGCGCCAGTTCCACGGCCCTGGTCAGTCCGGGGGGCCGGCCGCTGTCCGGCCTGGGGTCCAGGGTGGAGCCGTAGCCGGCGATCTCTCCGTAGATCGTCCGGGCCCCTCGGGCACGGGCGCGCTCGAGGTCCTCGAGGACCAGCAGGGCCCCGCCCTCGCCCGGCACGTGTCCGTGGGCGGCGGCGTCGAAGGGCAGATAGGCCCGCTCCGGGTCCTCGCTCGTGCTCAGCCGGCCACCGGCCATCTGGGCGACCCAGCCCCACGGGCAGATCGAGGCGTCGATGGCTCCCGACAGGACGAGCCCGGTGCCCTTGCGGATCTGCCGCCGGGCCTGGGCGATCGCGTCGAGGCCGCCCGCCTGGTCGCTGACGACCACACCGCTCGGGCCGCGCATGCCGTTGCGGATGGAGATCTGGCCGCTGTTGACGGCGTAGAACCAGGCGAACGACTGGTACGCGCTCACATGGCGGCCGCCCCTGCTCCACAGCGCTTGGAGCTCCCGCTGGCCGAACTCGAAGCCGCCCGAGGAACTGGCCGTGATCACGCCCATGTCGTACTCGGGCAGGGCTCGCGGGTCGACGCCCGCGTCGGCGAGCGCCCAGTCGGCGCTCGCCAGGGCGATCCGGGTCATCCGGTCGGTCTGGGGCAGCAGCCGGCCCGGCAGGTGGTCCTCGGCGACGAAGTCGTCGATCTCCCCAGCGAGCCGGGCCGGGTACTGCGTGGGATCGAACCGCGAGACGCGGCCGATGCCGCTGACGCCCTTGCGGGCCGCTGCCCAGTACGTGTCCGTGCCGCAGCCATTGGGCGCGGCCACGCTGAGACCGGTGACGACAGTCCTGACAGCGGCGTCGCTCATGTCGCGCTCCGTTCGGGACGGGCCAGCACCATGGCGCTCTGGAAGCCGCCGAAGCCGCTGCCCACCGAGAGGACGGCGTCGGTCCGCCAGTCACGTGCCGTCAACGGCACGTAGTCCAGGTCGCACTCGGGGTCGGGGGTGTGCAGGTTGGCGGTCGGCGGAACGACGCCGTGCTCCATCGCGAGCGTGCTGGCGGCGATCTCGATCGAACCGATGGCGCCGAGCGAGTGACCGACCATCGACTTGATCGAACTGACCGGCGTCCGGTAGGCGTGCTCGCCCAGGCTGCGCTTGAAGGCGGCGGTCTCGTGCCGGTCGTTCTGCTTGGTGCCCGAGCCGTGCGCGTTGATGTAGTCGATGTCGTCGGGGTTGAGCCGGGCCTCGTCCAGGGCGACCCGGATCGCCTCGGCCATCTCCCGTCCGTCGGGGCGCAGGCCCGTCATGTGGAAGGCGTTGCTGCGCGTGGCGTAGCCGGCGACCTCCGCGTAGATGTGCGCGCCGCGGCGTCGGGCGCTGTCCAGTTCCTCCAGGACGAAGACGGCCGCTCCCTCGCCCAGGACGAAGCCGTTGCGGGTGCGGTCGAAGGGGCGGGAGGCGTGCTCGGGGTCATCGTTGCGCGAGGTGGTCGCCTTGATCGCGTCGAAGCAGGCCACCGTGATCGGGGAGATGGGAGCGTCCGAGGCGCCGGCCACCATGATGTCGGCCGAGCCCTCACGGATCAGCTCGGTGGCGTAGCCGACCGCGTCGAGACCGGAGGTGCAGCCGGTGGACACCACCGTCGCGGGGCCCTCGGCGCCCACGCTCCAGGCCACTTCGGAGGCGAAGGAGCTGGGCACCAGGTAGTTGTAGAGGTGCGGGACGGCGTAGGTGTGGTCGACGAGGTCGAGGCGTCCGCTGTCGCTGACCGCGCGGTACTCCTGGTCCAGGCCCATGGTGGCGCCGACCGCGCTGCCGATCGTCACGCCGGTGCGGTGCGGGTCGAGGGCCGCGAGGTCCAGTCCGCTGTCCGCCACCGCCTCCCGCGCCGTCACCACGGCGAACTGCGCGGCCCGGTCCATCCGCCGGATCTGCTGGGTGGTCAGTCCGAGGAGTTCGGCGTCGAAGTCGACCTCCGCGGCGACCTGTGAGCGGAAGGGGCTCGGGTCGAAGAAGCTGATGCGACGCGTGGCGGTGCGGCCGTCGGTCAGCAGGCTCCAGAAGTCCTTGCTGCCCACGCCGCCGGGCGCGGTGACGCCGATTCCGGTGATGACCACCCGTCGGACGCGCGGCGCGCTCACTGGGCGGCCCAGTGGTAGAAGCGCCGCGCCATCGCGTCGGTGGGCGAGCGCCAGGTAGCCGGGTCGTAGGCGGTGATGAACGGCTTCAGGTCCTGGCTGATGGTGACGAACCGGGGGTCGGTCTTCGCCGCCTCGACGCGCTCTCCGCCGTCTTCGCTGTCGAAGTCCTGCAGGTGGAAGTAGAGGCCCCGGTACGAGAAGAGCTGTCGGCGCCTGGCTCCCATCCGGTGGGGCATCTCCGTCTCGTCGAACGCGCCGAAGAGGCTCGCGACCTTGGCGGCCGAGTGGGGTTCCATCCGGGCCACGATCAACGTGCTGTGCATCCACATCTCCTTGTTGTCGGGCTGATGAGCCGGGACCCGCTCCGGCGTCGCGGCTCGCGCGCCGACGGCTGTGTCCCGGGACGTCCTCATGAGACGGGCACGCAAGCGGCGCACCGAATGTTGCATCGGTGCGCCGTGCGAGAAATCAAGTGATGACGCATCGGGCCGGAAGGGGAATTCCCGTGCACGGCCTTCGAATTCTCCAGTCGGCCGATCGGCACAGTGCTGAGGAAGTTAGTGAACAGCTTCTTCGTGGAAAGGGAGAATGTCAACGCCTCTTCCTCAAGGCAGCGACAGGCGTGAGTCAGAGAATGGTTAAATCACGCTGCCCGAACGACGCGGTTTCACCTGATCAGGGTGCGGATTCGGGAGGGATTCGGATTGACCTGTGGGTCTTTTCGGAAGTCATGGGGGAGAGGGCGGCGGCGGGGCCCTTGACCCTGGGAGGGGGTACAACGACAGTGGGCACGGCCGAGGCCGTGCCCACTGGTTCCGGAGAAGTGATACGTCAGGTGTGACCGCCCGTGCGCGCTCCGAGGGACCGCAGGACATCCTCCTCGTGGTAGAAGGTGCGCCCCTTGCCGGTACGGCGCCGCCACCGTTGTTCGCTGGCGTGGCGGTACACGCTGCCGGAGGGGACGCCCCAGAGGAGGGAGATGTCCCGGGCGCCCAGCCATCGCACCGCCGGCGCCGGAGGAGGCGTCGGGCGGCCGGCCGGGAGCACGGGACCAGCCGGCCGCTCCGTCCGGTCCGCCGACGCGTCGCGGCCCAGCGCCATCCACTCCCGCGCCGACCAGCGGTGCGAAGGGTCCGTGGCGCAACTGATCTCGACCGGCGCATCGCCCGGGCCGGCGCGGACCACGGCGGTCAGCCCACCCTCGCAGCCCGCCACCACGCATGTTCCGACGCGCATGCCCCGTCCGGCGGGCGGGTCGATCACATACCGGGCCCGGCGTACCGCCCGCGCCGCCTCCTGGGACAGCTCGCCCGCGGCTTCGTGGGCGGCCAGCCAGTCGGCGTGCCGGACGAGGAACTCGGCCACACCGGCCACAGTGTCCCGGGGCGCGGCGACGCCCCGCTCACCCACGACCAGCCCGGCCCAGGAACGAAGGATGCCGAGGACCAGGGAACGGGCCTCGGCCGCCGCCGTGTTGAAGGGAAGCCCGGGCAACGAGCCCCCGCCGGACGTGCGGTCGCGGGGCCGGTCGGAGCCGCCGAGGAGCAGTCCGCACTCGTGGTAGAGGCGGGGCAGTCGCGTCAGGTCGTCGGTCAGGCGGAGGGCGCAGGCGGGGCAGAGCCGGGTACCGGCGACGCGGCCTCGGGGGCGCCCCGATTCCCGACTTCGGTCACGGCATGTGATGCCCTCGCATGCCGCGAGGTCCGCCTCCGTGGAGGGCACTCGTGTCGTGCCACCGAATTCTCGTGTCATGTCACCCCTGTCTCGAGTGGGGCGAATGTATTTCGCGTATTCGGCGCCCGGCAAGGAAAGCACCGCTCCCTGTCGGTTCCCTGTAGTGGACTTTTCATTTCTCTGATGAAACTGTCCTGTATTCGCCGATCGGCTGGAATCGATCGGCGCCTCCCGCGCGGGGATCACGGTCGCGGTATCACCGGGTCAGACCAGGCCGATACGCGGGCGACGTCCTCGTTCTGCTGCATGTGCAGGTGCCCCTCGTCGCCGAGGGCCGTGATGAGACCGGCGACCACGGTCTCGATGACGGCCAGTGTGGGCACGAGGCTGTCATAGGGAGACAGGCTGGTGACCTGACTCGGGAGGACTACCTCGGCGTGGGCGCTGGTGGGCGAGAGCCAGGTGTCGGTGAAGACGATGACCTTGCCGCCGCGTTCCTCGGCCAGCTGCGCGATGGCGACCTTGTCGCTTTCGTAGCGGCGGTAGTCGAAGACGACCAGGATGTCGCGGCGGCTGAGACGCGAGAGGGCGGCGGTGCGTTCGACGTCGCGGTCGGGCAGGAAATGGACGTCGTCGCGCAGGTGCATCAGGGCGGAGACCGAGGTACTGGGCCAATCATCCGCCGAAGTGATCGAGTCTCCTCGCCCCTTGGAGGGCCCCATGACGCCACCGATCACCCGTAGAACCGCACCCGCGGCGGCAGTCGCAGTGCTGGCTGTGCGACGGGAATTGGCGCCGACAGACCTGGTGGCCGGCCGTACGCGCGGCGCGGTATGTCGAAGCGGACGGCAGGAAGCACGCTGTGCCGCAGTACCCGCCGCACACCAGCGCCACACCTGTGCCTCCTGGCTCGTTCAGCAAGGCGTTTCCCTGTACGAGGTGCGGCACCTTCTCGGTCACGAGAGCTACAGGACCACCCAGCGGTACGCACACCTGGCTCCGTACGCCCACGAGGCGGTACTCGGAGCGTGGACGCGGCTTGAGCCTCAGCTCATCGTCCCCGTCCAGGCTGTCGCTGACGCTCGGCCGGCCCTTGTCCTGGCCGGCGCTTCATGATCACCAGGAATGTGGCCGACCGTGCGCTTCCAGCCATCCGGCCTCTGTATTCGGTCCCTTGGTTCGGTGCTCCGAACCAAGGGACCGTCGTCGTTCCGGGGGCGCTACGACGCCCAGGCGCCCAGCACTTCACCCGGGCGGAGGCCAAGCTCCAGGTCCAGGTTCAAGGCCACGAGACCATGCCGTGCGTCAGGACGCTGACGCACGGTCCTGACCGTGACGCTCGTTTGACGCTCGTGGCCGCCTGATCACGGCCGACGTGGCGTCGAAAGTGCCTCTGACCTGCATGTTTTCGGATCAGTCGGCAGGTGCACATGGTCCCGATGACGCATCATGTGGAGTGCGTGGCGATTCTGGAGCCAGCGCCAAGGCCCTCTGACCTGCCGGTTCGGGTCTGATGTGCGGGAGGCGCGCTTGATGTTCGAGGGGTTCGGGCGTTGCACGTGGCGCCCGGCTGCACCTGCAGTTGACGCCCTTTCAACTGACGTGGCGCCTGTCCCTTTAACAGTACCGACTGTTCTCCCGCCAGGGAGGAAGGGGACAGGGGAGAGGCGACAACGGGGGAGGGACTGGTCGGCGGTGCCTCAGGGAGTGGCCAGGACGGGGGTGTCGAACGGGTCGAAATGGATGCGGTCCGGCGAGGTGCCACTGAGCATGAGCGTCCGCCTGGCTGACGTGACCATCGGGGCCGGACCGCTGAGGAAGACGTCGTGCTGGTACCACGGTCCGTACTCGGCCAGGACCTGCGGCAGAGACCCCCGTATCCCTGGGATGTACTCGTCGGAGACCGCGCCCCTGACCGTCAGCCAATGATGCCGCTGTGCCATGCGCAGCATGTCGTCCACCCCGTACAGCTCGGCCCCGGTGCGGGCGCCGAGGAAGAGATCCACCTGGTGCCGGCCGCCGCGTCGGGCGACCTCTTCGATGAGCGCGCGGATGGGGGCGAGGCCGGTGCCGCTGGCCACGCAGAGCAAGTCGCTGTGGACGGCGGCGTCCAGCACCATGTCGCCCATCGGCGCGCCCAGTCGGACTACGTCGCCCACCGCGGCCTGGTGCACCAGCGCATTGCTGACCGAGCCACCGGGCACGGCCCGTACGTGGAAGGTGAGGGTGCCGTCCTCGCGGGGCGCGTTGGCGGGGGAGTAGTAGCGCCACTGCTTGGGATACCAGGGGGTCTCGACACTGACGTACTGACCGGCCGCATGCCCGTAGGGCATGTGGGGATGCAGGGTGACCTCGGCGATACCGTGCCCGCAGGGGACGAGGTGCACGATCGTGGCGGGCCAGACGGCGGGCCGTGCCTTCGCGTCCTGCTCGGCAGCACTGATCATGGCGTCGGCGACTGCACCATACGCCTTGGCCCAGGCGGCGGCGATGTCTTCGGTCCAGGCGGGGCCGGCGTAGCGGGCCAGCGAGGCGAGGAGGCATTCGCCCACGGCGGGGAAGTGTGCCCGGAGCGCGCCGAACTTGCGGTGGTCACGCCCGAGGTGTCCGCAGAAGCGGACCAGGTTCTCCGGATCGTCGACGAGGTCGACGATGCGCAGCAGCGCGCGCAACAGGCGGCCGCGCTGGGTGTCCATCCCCGGCGGGAACAACGGCCGTACTTCGGGATGGCGGGCGAAGAGGATCGCGTAGAAGTAGACCGTCATGTCCGCGGCAAGTGGCTCGACCACCGAGACCGAGGCGCGTATGAGCTCTGTCTCGTGGGCTGACAAAGGTGCCTCGACGAACTCTGGTTCAACGGTGTGCTCGGCCGGGGTCGGTGCTGGATCCTCCGGGGAGGGGAGAAGGGGCGGGTTGCTCGAAAGTCTGATCCGGAATCTCAAGGGACCAGAACTCCACCGCCCGGTATTCGAGACGGCCGGACCCGGGCGGACCGCAGGGTGGCCGTGTCGACGGAGCGGCGCCCCCGATGGGCACCACGGGCGGGGACTTCACTGGTAGGCATGGGTCCTCAGGACGGGGCGGGAGCATCGAAGCGGACTAAGCAGCTCCGGACGCTACCCGATCACGCGGGTGACTCAGAAGTAGCCAACGGATGCATGAAACGGTCGCCCCGTCCGGTCCTTTGCGAGTAGATGCCGTGGTTCTGCTTGCGATGGCGATGGCGATGGCGATGGCGAAGGCAGGCGGGCGGCACATCCCCGCCCGGCAGCGAGTCAGGGAGCCGCCGTCACGTGCGATTCGCTCGGGACGCGTCGAGGCCGCAGTCCGGCCTGGCACGGACCGCCGTGCCCGCGTGCCGACGGCCCGGCTCACGAAAAGTTTCCGAATGTGGAGATCCGTCCGCGTCCCGGCTCCGAATCAAGAACATGAGTGGTTCTGACCACGGTCCGCGTCGTTCGCACTCGGCATCGGTCCGGCATCGGTGTCCGACGCAAGCCGGCCACTGCCGGCCGGCACTTCCTCGGCACCTTCCTGGGAGCTGACATGGTGGACAAGCCGGTGGAAACGTTGCCCTCCGCTCCTGAGGAATCCACGGCCCTCCTGGAGGGGTGCGGTGAACCGGCCGTGATCGAGCGAATTCTCGCCGCGGTGCTGGCCGCGGTCGTGCGGACCGAGCGGGTTCCGGTCGACGGTCACTTCTTCAATGACCTGGGGGCCGACTCGCTGGTGATGGCGCACTTCTGCGCGCGCGTCAGGAAACGGGCGGATCTGCCGTCGGTGTCGATGAAGGACGTCTATCGGCACCCGACGATCAGGAGCCTGGCGACGGCGCTCGCGGATGCCCCGTCCGTGCCCCGGGCGGAGCCGGCGGCCGTGGCCCCGGCACCGGAGTCGCGTTCGGCACAGGCCCAGTCCCCGGCCGGCAAGGAATACGTCCTGTGCGGCGTGCTGCAGTTCCTGGTCTTCCTCGGATACGTCTCCCTCGTCTCCCTCGTCGCCGCCCGAGGCTACGACTGGATCTCCGCCGGATCCGGTGTGATCGACGTCTACCTGCGGTCGGTCCTGTTCGGCGGAGCGGCCTTCCTGGGTTTGTGCCTCTTTCCCGTGCTCGCGAAGTGGATGCTCATCGGCCGGTGGAAGCCCGGACAGATCCGGGTCTGGAGCCTTGCGTACGTCCGCTTCTGGATCGTCAAGACACTGGTCCGGTCCGATCCACTGGTGCTGTTCAGCGGCTCGCCGATCTACCTGCTCTATCTGAGGGCCCTGGGCGCCAAGGTCGGGCGCGGCGCCCTGGTCCTCTCCCGGACCGCGCCCGTGTGCACCGACCTGCTCGCCATCGGTGACGGCACCGTCATCCGCAAGGACTCGTCCTTCGCCTGTTACCGGGCCCACGCCGGACTGATCCAGACCGGCCCCGTCACGCTCGGACGGAATGTGCTGGTCAGCGAGGCCACGGTGCTTGACATCGACACCTCGATGGGCGACGGGGCCCAGCTCGGCCATGCCTCCTCGCTGCACCGCGGACAGGCAGTGCCCGGCGGCGAGCACTGGCACGGGTCTCCGGCACAGCGGACCGACGTGGACTACCAGGTGGTGGGGTCCGTCCCCTGCGGTGCGGTGCGCAGGGCCACCCACAGCGTTCTGCAGCTGCTGGTCGCACTGGCCGGGTACGTGCCGCTGGCCGTCGGCGGTGTGACCGCGCTGCTCGCCGAGGTCCCGGGCCTCAGCGCGGCTCTGGAGCCGGGGGCCGCGGTCGTCACCGACTGGGCGTTCTACCGCAACGCCCTGGTGGCGTCCTTCGTGCTCGTCTTCGGCGCCATTCCCCTCGGCTTCCTCGTGCTGACCACTATTCCCCGTCTGCTCAGCCTGACCATCACGCCGGGCAAGGTCTACCCTCTGTACGGCTTCTGCTTCGGAGTGCACCGGACGATCACGCTCATGACCAACTGGAAGGTCCTGAAGCGCCTTTTCGGTGACAGTTCGTACATCGTCCACTACCTGCGATGCCTGGGGTACGACCTCTCCCGGGTCGAGCAGACCGGGTCGAACTTCGGCACGGAGATGAAGCACGAGACGCCGTACCTGAGCACCGTCGGGCGCGGGACGATGATCGCCGACGGACTGTCGATCGTGAATGCCGACTTCTCCAGTACCGGCTTCCGTGTGTCCCGGGCATCGATCGGGCCGAACAATTTCCTCGGGAACAACGTCGCATACCCCACGCAGGGCAGGACGGGCGACAACTGCCTCCTCGCGACGAAGGTCATGGTGCCGGTCGACGGGGAGGTACGCGAGGGCGTCGGGCTGCTCGGCTCGCCCAGCTTCGAGATTCCCCGGTCGGTCCTGCGGGACAGTAAATTCGACCCCAAGAGCCCCGCGGAGCTGCGGCGCCGCCTTGCCGGCAAGAACCGGCACAACGTCGTCACCATGGGCTGGTACCTGCTGTCGCGGTGGATGTACGTGTTCGGCCTCGCCCTGATCACCTCGGCAGCCGTCGAGCTCTACAGCATGTTCGGCGCGCCTGCGATCGCGCTGGCCGACCTCCTCGCCGTGCTGTTCACCGTCGCATATTTCGTGCTCGTCGAGCGCGTCGTCACGGCGGTACGCCCCCTGAAGCCGCTGTACTGCTCGATCTACACCTCGAGCTTCTGGCAGCACGAGCGCTACTGGAAGGTGCCGTCGATGACGTACCTGCGGATGTTCAACGGCACCCCGTTCAAGAACGTGCTCTGGCGGCTGCTGGGGGTCCGGATCGGCAGAAGGGTCTTCGACGACGGCTGCGCCCTGACCGAACGGGCCATGGCCACCATCGGGGACGGCTGCACGCTCAACTGGAAGAGCGTCGTCCAATGCCACTCGCAGGAAGACGGCACCTTCAAGTCCGACCACATCACGATCGGCTCCGGCTGCACCCTCGGCGTCGGCGCCTTCGTCCACTACGGCGTGACGGTGGGTGATGGCGCGGTGCTCGCCGCCGACTCCTTCCTCATGAAGGGAGAGGCCGTTCCGGACGACGCACGGTGGGGCGGGAATCCTGCCAGGCCGCTGGGCGAGGGTGAAGGGATGTAGGGCCATGGCAACGCTGCCCGCGGAGGCCGGCCGGGAGTTCTGGCGGGGCGTGCTCACCGCCGGTGGGGTCACCACGGTCCCTCGGTGGACCCTCGACCCGGTGGCCCGCATCGCCGAGCACGAGGCGACGCTTCCCGAGGATCTGGTGGACGCATTGAGCCGTCTGGCGGACGATCTCGCCGTGCCGCTCGGCTCAATCCTGCTGGCCGCGCACGCCAAGGTGCTCGCCGCTCTGTCCGGCGAGCGGGAGGTCACGACCGGTTACGTCGCCGTGGCGGGTGGCCGGCCGCTGCCCTGCCGGCTGACCACCGAACCCGACTCGTGGCGGGCGCTGGTGCTCCACACCCACCGGGCCGAGTCGGAACTGCTGCTGCACAAGGACTTCCCCGTCGAGGGTCTCCGGCGGGAGCTGAGCCTGCCCGGACCGTCGTCCGAGGTCGTGTTCGATCCGGCCGGCGCCGGAGGCGGACTCGCCGGGAATGCCGTGCTGAGGGTCGAGTCTCCGCGACGGGGCGATCGGCGCACGCTGCGGCTGCGGTACCGGGCCGACGCGCTCGACGCGGACTGCGCCGCGAGGATCGTGGGCTACCACCTCACCGCGCTCATGCTGATCACCGCCGATCCGGACGCCGCGCACGGCCGGCAGAGCCTGCTCTCCGCCGAGGAGCGCCGCTTCCAGCTCGAAGGACTCGCCGGGCCCCGCCGAGAGCTGCCCGACCACCGCTTCCACGAGCTGTTCGAACAGCGTGTCAGGGCGCACCCGGACGCCGTTGCGGCCGTGCGCGGCGACCAGTGGTGGACCTACCGCGAACTCGACGCGCGGGCCAATCGGCTGGGGCGGGCCCTGCTGGCGCGGGGGCTCGGCCGCGAAGGCGTCGTCGCGGTCGTGACCGAGCGGAACCTGGACTGGGCGGCGGCCGTCCTCGCGGTCTTCAAGGCCGGCGGGGTGTACCTGCCCGTCGAGCCGCACTTCCCGGCCGACCGCATCGCGACCATGCTCTCCCGCGCCGGGTGCCGGCTCGTGCTGACCGAGCCGGGCAGTACGGCGATGCTCGACCGAGCCCTCGATGTGCTGCCCGCGGTCCGGGCGATCTCCGTCCACGAGGCCTACGCGGAGGGCCACCCGGACTCCGACCTCGGCGTCGACGTCGCACCGGACCAGCTCGCCTACATCTACTTCACCTCAGGCTCCACCGGCGAGCCCAAGGGAGCCATGTGCGAGCACGCGGGCATGCTCAACCACCTCTACGCCAAGATCGACGACCTGGGGATCGGCGAGGGGCAGGTGGTCGCCCAGACCGCGCCCCAGTGCTTCGACATCTCCATGTGGCAACTGGTTTCCCCGCTCCTGACCGGCGGGCGGGCTCTGCTCGTGGAACAGGACGCGATCTTGGACGTCCCGCAGTTCGTCGACACGATCGCTCGCGGCAAGGTGAACGTGCTCCAGGTCGTGCCGTCGTACCTCGACGCCGTCGTGACCTACCTGGAGCGGCACCCGCGCGCCCTGCCGGATCTGCGGTGCGTGTCGGTCACCGGCGAGGCGCTGAAGAAGGAGCTCGTACAGCGCTGGTTCGCGGCCCAGCCCGGTATCAGGCTGGTCAACGCGTACGGGCTGACCGAGACCTCGGACGACACCAACCACGAGGTGATGGGCCGGCCTCCGGACGACGAACGGGTCCCACTCGGTCGACCCGTCAACAACGTGTACGTCCACGTCGTGGACGAGTACCTGTCACCGGTGCCGCTCGGCGCCCCCGGTGCGATCGTCTTCTCCGGGGTCTGCGTGGGCCGCGGCTACGTCAACGACCCCGAGCGCACCCGGCAGGCCTTCATGGCGGATCCGCACCACCCCGGCCGACGGCTCTACCGGGGCGGCGACTACGGCCGCTGGATGCCCGGGGGCAAGCTCGAGTTCCTCGGCCGCCAGGACAACCAGGTCAAGATCCGCGGCTTCCGCATCGAGATCGGCGAGGTCGAGAGCGCCATGCTGCGGGTGCGTGGTGTCCGCGACGGGGCAGTGGTGGCCATCGACGGGGCCGCCCGGGGCGGTCGCCTGGTGGCCTTCTACTCCGGCCAGGGTCCGCTGGAGGACGGTATCCTCAGGGACCGGCTGGGCCGGTCGCTGCCCGCGTACATGGTCCCGTCCGACTTCCACTGGCAGGAGAGCCTGCCTGTGACCGCCAACGGCAAGGTCGACAGGAAGGCACTGACCGCGCTCGCCGCACAGCTCGGTGCCCCGGCCTCCGACGCCGTATCCGACGGCACCGAGCCCGACACCGCCGGCGAGGACCGCGATGCGCCCCGCACGCCGACCGAGCGGCGGCTGGCCGCCGTATGGGCCCAGGTGCTCGGCATCCCGGAACACCGGGTCCGCCGCAACGACCACTTCTTCGACCGCGGCGGCACCTCCCTCGCGGCGGTGCGGCTCGCGATCGCCCTGGACCGCGCGGTGGACATCACGGACCTCACGCGCCACCCGGTCCTGGCCGACCTGGCCCACCTGGTCGACAGCAGGTCCGGGCCGCCGTCCCGTCCGACGACCGGGGCGGACCGGGCAGCGCTGCGTGCCACCGGACCACCGCCTTCCTCCTGAACCCAAGCGAAAGGAGCCCGAGATGCCGTCGTCCCCGTCCTCGTTCCCCCTGACGCTGTCGGCTGTCGGCCTGCAGCCCGGCAAGCCCCCGATCCTGCACACCGGCTCCACCGGCGACGCGGCGAGTTGGGCGGCCGAGCACCGGGACGAGCTGCGCGCCGTCGTCGCCGAGCACGGTTCGGTCCTCGTCCGGGGCCTCGGGCTGCGCGACCAGGCCGAGACCGCGGCCGTATTCCGGCAGCTGGCCGGGGCCGGCGGTCTGATGACCGAGAAAGAGGCTTTCGCACCCCGGCGGACCTGCTCCGACGGCGTGTACTCCTCGTCGAAGTGGCCGCCGAACCAGCCGATGTGCATGCACCATGAACTCAGTTACACCCTGGAGTTCCCCGGCCTGATGCTGTTCGCCTGCCTCGGTGCCCCCGCCGTCGGCGGGGCGACCGCGCTGGCCGACGCCCCCACCGTGCTGAACGCCCTGCCCACCGATCTCGTCGAGCGATTCGTGAGGGAGGGCTGGCTGCTCACTCGCACCTACAACGAAGAGATCGGCGCGTCCTTGACCGATGCCTTCGGCACCGAGGACCGCGGTGCGGTCGAGAACTACTGCCGCGCGGCCGCGATCGCGTTCGAGTGGCAGCCCGACGGCGGTCTGCGGACCTGGCAGCGCCGCAGCGCCGTGGTGCGGCACCCGGTCACCGGCCGGCGCTGCTGGTTCAACCAGATCGCGTTTCTCAACGAGTGGACGCTGGACCCCGAGATACGTGAGTACCTCGTGGACGTCTACGGCGCCGACGGCCTGCCGTTCAACACCCGCTACGGGGACGGCGCACCGATCGGCGAGGACACCGTGCAGCTGCTGAACGAGGTCTACCAGTCCCACACCCTGCGCGAGCCGTGGCAGACCGGCGACCTGATGCTCGTCGACAACGTCCGCACCGCCCACAGCAGGGAGCCGTACGAGGGGCCGCGCGAGGTGCTGGTCGCGATGACGTACGCCGTACGCCTGGCCGACTGCTCGCCGACCGTGGAGGTGATCACCACATGACCGTCACCGGTTCCACCACCTCGGGGTCCGCACCGTCCGGGCCGGTCACCGTGCCGCCGTTCGCGGTCGTGTCCGGCGGCCAGGTCCAGCACGCGCTGCAGGGGCGCGAGAAGCAGATCGTGGAGTTGGTCGAGGAAACCTACCGGCTGCACAGCGCCGGTGATTCGGTGAACCCACCGTCCCACTTCCTGCGCTTCCCCGACCGTCCGTCGTCCCGGATCATCGCCCTGCCCGCCTCGATCGGCGGGGAGGCAGGGGTGGACGGTTTGAAGTGGATCTCCAGCTTCCCGCAGAACGTGGCGGCCGGGATCCCGAGGGCCTCGGCGGTGCTCATCCTCAACGACCGCCGCACCGGCTACCCGTTCGCCTGCATGGAAGCCTCGATCATCAGCGCCACGAGGACGGCCGCGTCGGCGGCACTGGCGGCGGACCGCCTCAGCCGCGGCCGACGGCGCCCGACGCGCGTCGGGTTCGTCGGGACGGGCCTGATCGCCCGCTACATCCACACCTTCCTGGCCGGTACCGGCTGGTCGTTCGACGCCATCGGCGTGCACGACGTGTCCGCCGACAGCGCGGCCGGGTTCCGCTGCTACCTGGAGCAGTCCGGTGCCACCGGCTCCATCGTCGTGCACGACAGCCCCGAGGAGCTGATCCGTCGGAGCGACCTGGTCGTCTTCGCCACGGTCGCCGCCCGGCCGCACGTCAGTGATCCGTCGTGGTTCGCACACCGTCCGCTCGTGCTGCACGTGTCGCTGCGCGACCTGGCTCCGGAGGTCGTACTCGCCTCGTACAACATCGTCGACGACGTCGAGCACTGTCTGAGGGCCGACACCTCCGTTCACCTGACCGAACAGCTCACGGGCAACCGCGACTTCCTCACGGGGACGCTGGCGGACGTCATGGCCGGAAGCGTGACGCCGTCGGCGTACCGGACGGTGGTGTTCTCGCCCTTCGGCCTCGGGGTGCTCGATCTGGCAGTCGGCAAGTACGTCTACGACGAGGTGGCCGGCTCCGGAGAGCTGCACGTCGTCGACGGCTTCTTCCATGAGCTGCGCCGATACGGATGAACACCATCCGGCCCGGCCGCTCTTCACTCCGCGGAGGCCATCGTGTCAGTCATATCCACTCCCTACACCTTCAACGAGGAGGATCTCTACGTCGACCTCCAGTCGATCCTCGGGCGCAGGCTCTTCCTGAAGTGCGAGGGCTTCAACTTCGCCGGCTCGATCAAGCTGAAGCCCGCGACCGAGATGGTGGAGGCCGCCGAGCAGCTCGGGGTCCTGACCCCGCAGTCGGTCCTGCTCGAGTCCTCGTCGGGAAACATGGGCGTGGCACTCGGTATGATCGCGGCGAGCAAGGGCTACCGGTTCCTGTGCGTGACGGACTCCCGCTGCAACCTGTCGACCAGGCTGGTGATGGAGGCCCTGGGCGCCCAGGTGCACGTGGTCACCGAGCCGAGCGCCCACGGCGGCTTCCTCCGTGCGCGGCTCGACTACGTTCGCGCGCTGTCCGCCCTCGACGACCGGTACGTGTGGCTCAGTCAGTACACCAACCCGGGCAACTGGAGAGCGCACTACCGCAGGACGGCACCGGCGATCGCCCGCTCGTTCCCAGGACTGGACGTATTGTTCGTCGGCGCCGGCACGACCGGCACGCTGATGGGCTGCGCCCGCTACTTCCGGCAGTGGCACCGGCCGGTCCGCATCGTCGCGGTGGACAGCGTCGGCTCGGTGACCTTCGGCGGTACTTCGGGACGCCGCATGCTTCCCGGCCTGGGCATGAGTGTCAGCCCTCCACTGCTCGACGAGTCCTTCGTCGACGAGGCGGTGCACGTCGAGGAGGCGGACACCATCCGCGCCTGTCACCACCTCGCCCGACGCGGCTTCCTCTTCGGCGGCTCCACCGGCACCGTCGTCAGCGGCGCGGAGCGCTGGCTGGCCGCGCATGACTCGGCGGGCCTCACCGCGGTGGCCATCGCCCCGGACCTGGGCGAGCGCTACCTCGAGACCGTGTACCAGGCCAACTGGGTCCAAGCCCTCTACGGCGAGGACGTGCTCCGCTCCGGCGGCTCGGCCGTCGTCGGCTCCGGGGCCGCCCGCTCCGCACCACCGGTGCCCACGCCCCTGCGGGATGCGGACGACGGCTGGGCCTCGGACACTGGCGGAGGGCGGGTGAACCCACCATGACGGATCGGGGCAGACCCACAGACGGGAGAGGGTGTGGCGAAGCGGCAGGCCCCCGGGGCCCGGCACATCGGTGCATCCGAGACCGATGGACTGTTGGTGTCCGTCGCTGCCGGCAGTCAGGACGCCTTCGACCGGTTGTACGACGCGGCCGCCGGCCCGGTCTACGGAATCGCGTACCGGGTGCTGCAGGACGCGGCACACGCCGAGGAGGTCACCCAGGAGGTGATGCTCGAGGTCTGGCAGCGTGCCCCCCGCTACCGGCCCGAGAGCGGGCACGCCATCACCTGGATGATGACGATCGCCCACCATCGCGCCGTGGACAGGGTCCGCACTCTGCGAAGATCCGCTGAACGCGAGCGCGCCGTCTCCCAGCACGAGTCGACCCTCGCGTTCGACGACGTCATGGAGACGGTGGAGGCGCTCGGAGAGCGCGAACAAGTCCGTTCCTGCCTGAAAGAGCTCACCGCCGAGCTGCGGCTACCGGTAGTACTCGCCTACTACCAGGGCCTGACCCATACCGAGATCGCTGCGGCGCTGTCCCTGCCGCTCGGCACCGTCAAGAGCCGCCTGCGCAGGGCACTGACCCAGCTGCGGCATTGTCTGGGAGCTCCGCCGTGAACCCAGCCGACCCACACGACCTCGCGGGTGCCTATGCGGCGGACGCCGTCACCCGGGAGGAGCGCGAGGCGTTCCGGCGTCACGTCGTCGGCTGCCCCGACTGCGCCCACGAGACCGCCCGCCAGCAGGAGGCCGCGGCCTGGCTCGCCCTCGCGGCAGCACGCACCCCGCCTCCGCGTCTGAAAGAACGTGTCCTCTCCGAGGCGGCCCGGACCCCCCAGTTCCCGCCGACGCTTCCCGGTCAGGCGGACGAGCACCGGAGCCGACGGACCACGCCACCTCTGCTGCACCTCGCGCTGGCCGCCAGTCTGGCCGCAGCCGCCGCGCTCGGCGGTCTGGCAGCCTGGCAGCACCAGGAGGTGCGGGAGACGCGCCAGGAGGCCGCAAGCCACGCCGCCGACCTCGCTGGGCTCCTTACGGCACCCGACACCACTTTCGTCAGGAAAAACGTGGCCTACGGCGGCTCCGGCAGCGTCGCGGTCTCGCGCCAGCTGAACCAGGCCGTCTACTTCTGCCAGGACCTGCCTCCCCTGCCCTCGGACAGGACCTACCAGTTGTGGTACGTCGCCCCCGGGGACGGAGTCCGATCCGCTGGGCTCCTCCCCGCCAAAGCCGGCCTCCAGGCCGTGTCCCTCCCCCCGCCCGGGACTGCCGCGTCACTTGCCATCACCGTCGAACCGAGCACAGGCTCAGCCGAACCCACCACCGATCCCCTCGCCAGATGGCCCCTCTCCTGATCGTGTGGCCGGCCGCGGCCGCATGACCTGCTTGCTCTCGCGCAACCGTGGGTCGTGTGTACGGGTAGTCCGACATCAACCCCTGTGCAAGCGCCATGGCGCGTCGGGGCGGGTGGGGCGGGCGTCGGCGACGAGCCGGAGGGCGTACACCGGCTGCTCGCCGGGGAGGGGGGCCGAGGCAGGTGTGGCCGGTCATGTGGCACCAGGCGGGCAGGTCGGGCGGGGCCGCTGGGTCGGTCGCGATGACGTGGACGACCGTGCCCGGCGGGGCGCCGCCGATCGGTTTGCGCAGGCGCAGCAGGAGGGTGACGCAGAGCAGACCGGTTCCGTCGACGATCAGGTCGGCTTCGCCGGGGGGCAGGTCATCGGCTGTTCGCGGTCGAGGCGGTGGCGGGGCGGAAGGCCGGGTCCGAGGGCAGATCCAGTCCGCGGGAGGTGACCGGCCGGGCGCTGCCGTCGGCCAGGCGATGGGACCCCGGCGGCCGCGCTCCCGGACCCCGTCGTACACGCCCATGGCGACCCGGTCGTTGTGGCAGAAGACGCCGGTCACCTCCTGGGAGAGCAGGGGGCCGACGGCGTCGAAGCCGCCCTCCTGCTCCGGCCGCGCGTCGACGACGAGCGCCGGGTCGAAGGGCACGCCGGCGTCGGCGAGGGCCTGACGGCAGCCCTCCAGCCGGCCGTCGTGGGCGGGTGAGGGCGTGGTGGTGTTGATGAAACCGATGCGTCGATGGCCTGCGGCCAGCAGCATCCGCGTCGCCTCGCGTCCGCCGGCGACCTCGTCCGGTACGACGGCGGGGACGTCGCTGCCCGAGGCGAAGCAGTTGACCAGGACGCAGTCGGTCCCGGACAGACCGGCGGGCAGGTCGCGGCTCCGTCGCGCAGCGATTCCGGCCGTATTACTCCAGCGTGCCGCTGAAGAGGACCGCCGCGTTGCAGCGGTCGGGGGCCGGGCCGGAGGGCGGGCGGCCCACTGTGCGGCAGGCGAGGGTCACCGTGATCTTCTGCTTCGGGCCCGCCAGGATCGCCGATGCCCAGTGGAAGTCCTGCTCGCGGAAGTTCTCCAGCGCGGGGGCGAGGAGGGTCTTGTCGCCCACCGACAGCGTGATGGTGCCGGCGTCGCCCTGAGGGTTCTCCAGGACCAGATCCGTCAGGCGCAGCACTTTGCCCTCCGGGACCGTGTACGCCGCCGCGGCTGAGCCGCCGGCCGGGGCCGAGGGAGTCAGGCGGTACGAGAACAGGGCGGCCTGCGGAAGCGGAGCCGGGCCTGTGCCCGGAGTCGCCGAGGCCGACGGGGACGCACTGCCGCCCGGGCCCGGCTTGCCGCCGCCGGCACCCGCCGATGCGGCCTCCTTGGCCTCGTCCGCCGCCTCCTTCGCCTCGGCCGCCTTGGACTCCGCCGCTTCGACCGGGGCCTTCACCGCCTCCTTGGCGGCGCTGCGGACGACCGGCCGCAGCAACCCGAACCACAGACCCGCCAGCACGCCGAGGAGCACCAGCAGCGCGATCAGCAGCTTCAGCAGGCCCGCCGAGACGATCGGACGCTGCAGCAGACTGCCGTCGAGAGGCTCCGGGGCCACCTCCGGCGCCCCCTCCGGGCCGGGGGACGGGGCCGCGATCACCTGGAAGACGTGCGGCACGGCCACCCCGCGCCACATCCACCTCCTCGGCTTGACGGGCAGCTTCACGAACGCCGCCCGCCCCGGCTCCACCACTGTGGTCCCGGAAGGCAGCCCGAACTTCAGCAGATCACCTTGGTCCTTGCCCGAAAGGGCAACGAACAGGGGATAGTTGCCGCGGTTGTCCAGCGCCACCTGGAATCGGGCACCGGTGCGTCCCTGGCCCAGCCGCGGGGTCAGTTCCGCGGTGAAGTCGGCGTACGGCCGGATGTGCAGGACGCCCTCGGGCACCGTGGCGTACTGCGGTTGCTCCTGTGGCAGCACCCGTACGCCATAGGTGAGTTCACCCGGCGGCACAGTGGTGTCCCTGGGCGGTCGGACCACCAGCTCCACCTGCCCGCCCGTGCCGGGGTTCAGGGACAGCGCCGCCGGCTCGACCACACTCCAGTCGGCGGCCGGACCCAGGACCTCGAAACTGTAGGCCTCGACGACGTTTCCGCCGTTGCGGATCTCGAACGGGATCCGGGCCTCCTCGCCGGGCAGCACCGAGGCGGGGGAGGCATCCAGAAGAGCGGAAGTGGTCATGAGGGGACGGTAGGGAGCCGGGCCGGAGGGCTCCGCTCCCCTGCGGACACACCCGGGGGCACGTTGCGTTGCCCGTTGAGCCGGCGTGGAGTGGCTGCTGACTGCCCGGGTGTTCACTGGACCACAGGTGAGGAAGTGCCTGGCACGACAGGCGCCGCTCTCGCATGGCGTGGGGGCGCGCCGAACTGGGGGTTGCTGAACATGCGATACCAAGGAGAGAGCGGCGCGGAGCGTATCCGGGTGCGGCTGATGGCCCAGGACCCGATTTCGCGCGCCGGGCTGGCGGGGCAGTTGAGGAACTGCCCCCAACTCGAGCTGCTGGGGGAGGAGGAGAACGACGGGCCGGCCGTGGCCGTGGTGTCCGTGGACCGGATCGGGGAGACGGAGATGCAGACCTTGCGCCGCTTCCAGCGAGGCGGTGGATGCGGCACCGTGCTCGTGGCCACCGAGATCGACGATGCGGGGCTGGTCGCCGCCGCCGAATGCGGAGTGCTGGGTGTCGTCCGGCGGGCCGAGGCGTCCACGGACCGGCTGGTGCAGGTCATCACAGCCGCGGCGAGCGGCGAGGGCAGCGTGCCCGCGGACCTGCTGGGGCGCCTGCTGGACCAGGTGGGGCGGCTGCAGCGGCAGGTGCTGGATCCGCGCGGGCTCGCGTTCACCGGGCTGGCGCCTCGGGAGGTCGACGTGCTGCGGCTGATCGCGGAGGGCAGCGACACCGCGGAGATCGCGCGGACGCTGGCCTTCTCGGAGCGTACGGTCAAGAACATCCTCCATGACGTGACGACGCGGCTGCAGCTGCGCAACCGTTCGCACGCCGTGGCGTACGCGATGCGGCAGGGCTTCATCTGACCCGGCCCGAACCCGGCCCGCGCGAAGGTGGGTTCGGGCCTGCCCGGGCCCGGTCGGCGCCGGACGGGCCCGGGGTCACCGCGGTCGGCCGCCGCCGGGCCTGCGCCGCGGACACCGGCTCGTTGGCGCCGAGTCCGGACGCACTGCCTCTTAGGGCAGTCCGGGTTACCCCGACCGGTGCCCCTTCTCGGGCTGCCTGTGGGGTGCGCTTCGGACAGGGTTGTCCTGAGGAGGGCTGTCCGGATGCTGTCGGCACCGTCCCGGGGGAAGCCTCCGGGAGGCGCGGGGGAAACGTCCGGCGGATGCGCGTGCTTGAAGGTGTTTTCCGCTCCGTCCGGGGGCGGCGAGGGCTGGGTCTGCTGCTCGCCATGGTGCTCGTGAGTGCGGCGCCTGCCGCGGGCCCCGCCGTCATGGCTGCCGAACCCCCGCCCGCGCCGGCCGTCGACGAACTCCGGCCCGACCCGGGCCGGATCGCGTACGTCGGCGACGGTCCCCATCGCAGCGTGGCCACGATCGGCCCGCGCGGCGCTCTTGCGCCACTGCTGCCGCCCGGCGCGGCGGGCAACGACTGCCAGGCATCGGCACGCGGCGACGACGTGGTCTGGGTCAGCGACCGCAGCGGCACGGGGGAGGGGGTGTTCCGGCGCACCGGCGACGGGCCGGTGACCCCGGTCGTGCACCTGGACGGCGGGCGGCTGGCCGATCCCGTGCTGTCCCCGGACCGGCGTTGGATCGCCTTCGTGTCGTGGGAGAACGACGACGGCGAGGGCAGCCGCACGTCGGCCTACCGCTGCGACGACTCCCGAGGCCGGTTCGGCGGTGCGCAGCCCTCCGTGTGGGTCGTCCGTACGGACGGCACCGGGCTGCGTGAGGCGGTCAGCAACGCGGACTGGGCCGACTGGTCCCCGGACGGCACGGAGTTCGTCTTCACGCGGGAGGAGCGGGCCTACCGTACGACCGTGGCCGCGGGCGGTGCGGAGGTCCCGGTCTCGTACGGGCGGACTCCGGCGGCCAGGCCGGTCTGGGAGCCCGCAGTCCCTGGCGGCAGGGACCGGATCGCGTACATCACCCGCACCGGCGAGGATGAGCAGGCGCTCGCCACGGTCCCCGCGGCCGGCCGCGGGGAGACGCCGGCCGACATCCTCGCGGTCGGGGACCGCTACCGGGACGGACGACACGGCGCCGCATGGAAGCCCGACGGCAAGGAGTTGGTGTTCCTGTCCGGTGAGCCGTTCCTCGTCGACGCCAGGGCCGAAGCCTGCGGCACCTGCCAGGGCACGCCGCTGTTCGACCCCGACAACGTGGTGCTGTACGAGACGGAGAACGTCGGCTGGTTCAGCCCGGCCGGGGGCGAGCCTGCCGTCCTGGTGTCCGGGAGGGACCTCGAGGACTTCAACATCGAGAGCCAACGGGCGGCGGTACCGCTGGACCGGCTCGAACTGCGGGCCGCACAGGGCGAGGAGAGCGCCCTGTCCGATCCCGTGTACGCGCCGGACGGGCGCAGGATGGCCTTCGTACGGACCACCGGGCCGCTGGATGCACCCGCCACCGAGCGGATCCTCGTGGGGGAGGAGCTCGGGCTGGCCCGGGCCGTGCCGCTGAGATACGAGGGGATGGGCGCGAGCGAGTTCCAGGAGCGGCCGGCCTGGTCCCCGGACGGCACCAGGCTGGCCTTCGCCCGGTCGGCGCCTCCTACGCCCGGCGCCCCGGATCCGGCTGCGCAGATCGTGGTCGTGGACATCTCCCGGGGACCGCAGGACGGACAGCTGCTCCACGTGGTGCCGAAGCGGACGAGGCCCGGATTCGTGTGCTCCTCGGACGACCGTGACCCGACCTGGTCACCGGACGGTGGCAAGCTCGCCTTCTCGCGGTGGAGTGACTGCGATCCGGGGCTCAACGCGGTTCCGGGGCCACCGCGGGGGCCGGCCCCGGGTGGCGCCAGGATTGCCGTCGACGACGGCGGCGGCACGTCGGACGGCAGCGGGCCTCCCGTCGACGACGGGCCGCCTCCGGATGACGGCGCCGGAACCTCCGACGGTCCCGTCCGGTTCCGGGACGACATCCGCGACCGCCACATCTGGACCGCCGGGGCAACGCCGGACGCCGGCGTGCCGTTCGACGTGTCGGCCGCGCAGTGCGGCAGCCCCGAGTGCCGCGTGGTCGACGTACGGCCCGCCTACCGCCCCGGCACCGGCAGCATCGCCTTCGTACGCCAGACCAGCGTGCCCCTCGACCCCGGCCTGCGTGCCGCGCCCGTCTCGGGCTACGAAGGGCCGCGGATGGTGCTGGAGGTGGGCGACGACGGCACCCGCTGCCGGGGGCTCGTGCCCTTCGGCGACGCATGCCCTCTCGCCGTGCCCCCGGTCGACGGCGACGGGCCGGGCTACGACATGCCGGACAACCCCGCCTGGTCGCCCGACGGCCGGCGGCTGGCCGTCGACGTGGTGGTGTCCGGCTGGGACTCGGTGACCGACCGCCGGATCCGGGTGGTCGACCCGGCGAACGGCCAGGGAGAGACGCTGCCCGGCAAGCTCTACAACGGGCAGCAGCAGCCCACCTGGAAACCGAGCTCCGACCTGCGGGTCCACCTCACCACCCCCGATTCTCCGCTGATGCTGGGCGACACCGGCACGGTCGTCCTCGTCGTGCGGAACCACGGCGTCGCCGACTCGCCCCGGACCAGGGTCCGCGTCGAGCTGCCGACCGGACTGGACTTCGTCGCGCCCTCCGACCCCCAGGGAGCCTGCACGGCCGATCCGGCCGACGCCCGGCAACTGCTGTGCGACGTGGGCGTGCTGAAGTCCGGCACCGAGGTGCGGATCGAGCTGGACGTGAAGGGCGTCGCACCGGGTGCACAGACGATCGAGGCGACAGCGGAGGGCGCCCTGACCGACCATCAGCCGCAGGACAACACCGACGAGCTGGTGGTCCAGGTCGTGGTCCCGGACCTGGCGGTCACTGCCACGGCCACCCCGCCGGTCATCAAGATCCGCGAGCGGTCGACCGTCGAGTTCACGGTCCGCAACGCCGGCTCCGCGACCGCCGTGAACGCCCGGCTCACGCCGGCCGTTCCGCCCGGCCTCACGCCCATGTCCGGCACGCAATGCCCGGCGGCGGGCTGCGACCTGGGCAGTATCGCTCCCGGCGCGGAGAAGAAGGTCACCCTCGTCTACACAGCCCGGAACGCCTTCTCCGGGACGATCGAGGGCAGGGTGACCGCGACCACGCGGGACATCAACCCCGACAACGACCGCGCGTCGGTGGACCTGACCGTCGTCGACCCCCGGATGCCCGACCCGGCAATCACCGTGACCGCGACGCCCTCCCGGATACCGACCGGTGACCGGTCGACCGTCGTCTACACGGTACGGAACCTCGGCGACGCCCCCGCGAAGTCGGTGCTGCTGACGCCCGTACTGCCGAGCGGGCTGACCGTCGTCACCGCCACACCCGCCTGCCCCGCCACCGGTTGCGCCCTCGGGGACCTGGCGCCGGGAGCCACGGTGACCGTGACCCGGGTGGTGACCGCGAGCAACGCCCTGCGCGGGGCCGTCGCCGGTACCGTCACCACTCCCGGCCCCGACACCGACCCGGGGAACAACTCCGCCTCCGCGCCGCTGACCGTGGACGAGCGGCCGTCGCCCCCGCGGCGCTCCGCGGATCCGTCCGTGTCGGTGACCGCCGGGCCGCGCACGGCGTACTCGGGCGGCCGGATCACCGCCGAGGCGACCATCCGTAACGCCGGGCAGGTCACCGCGACCGGGCTGACGCTGAAGGTCGTCGTGCCGCCCGGGCTCCGGGTCGTGTCGGTGTCCCGGCCGCCGTGCCTGACCGCGGACGGCTGCGGGCTCGGGAACCTGGCGCCCGCGGCCCGCACCACCGTACGGCTGCAGCTGGCGGCGGACCGGGCGCTGACCGGAGCGATCACGGCGACGGTCACGACAACGGGCTCGGACAGCAACCCCGCCAACAACACCGCGAGCGCCCCGCTGACCGTGCGCCGGCCCGTGCTCCGGCTCGACCCCGAGCTGGGACCGCCCGGTGCGGTCACCCAGGCCCGCGGCAGTTCCTTCCCGCCCGGGGCCACGGTGCGGCTGCGCTGGAGCGAGGGCGTGACGGCGGCGGCCGCGCCGGTGGTGGTCGGGGCGGACGGGACCTTCTCGGCGCCGGTGCTCGTGCTCGTACAGGACGCGCTGGGGCCGCGGGCCCTGCGGGCGACGCACGACGCAGTGCCCGTGCCGCTGTTCCGTGAAGTGAAGGCCGAGTACCTGGTGGTGCCCGGGGTGCTGCAGCCGTCCGTCTTCCAGTGGCGCAGGTGACCGGACATGATCCATGAAGTGGACGAGGCGCTGCGGGAACTGGTGCGAGGGGAGGCGCTGGGGGAGGGCGCGGACGTCGAGGTCGTCTTCGACGCGCCGACCCGGGACTGGGCGGCCCGGCGCAACACCCCCACCGTGAATCTCTACCTGTACGACATCCGGGAGGACCTGCGGCGGCGCTCGCGCGGACGGCAGAACATCTACGACGAGCAGGGCCGGGTCACCGCCCGGACCCTGCCGCCCCGCTACTTCACCCTCTCGTACCTGATCAGCGCGTGGACTCAGCGACCGGAGGACGAACACCGGCTGCTCTCCTCCCTGTTGGCGTGCTTTCTCCGGCATTCCGCCCTGCCGGGCGGGCGGTTGGGGCCCGAGCTGACGGCGACAGGGCTGCCGGTGCCGGTCTCGATCGCGCTGCCACCCCCGGAGGACCGGGCGTTCGCGGATGTGTGGTCGGCGCTGGGAGGGGAGCTGAAGCCTTCGCTCGACGTGGTGGTGAGCGCGCCGGTCACCACGGCACCGGTCTACCCGGCGGGGCCACCGGTGGAGGAGGGGCTGGCGGTCGACCTGTCGGACGTCCATGCGCCGACCGCGGCTCCGGCGTCCGTACCCGTCCCGGGGCCGCGTGGCCCGCGACGCGCCCGCCGCCCCGGCGACCGGACGGGTGCTTGATGGACCATCTGCTGGGACGGCTCGGGATCGTCGAGGCACGGGTACGCCGGGCCGTTCAGGCACGACGGGCCGTGGACCCGGACGCGGACGACCCCTTCCGGGGCCTGTACCTGTCGGAGGACGCTGTCCTGCGGATTCTGGACGAGCCGCAGACCGTGCCATGGCCGGACGACCCGGTGGACGTGCCCGACCGGGAGGCCCCGGAGCGCGCCGCCGAGGACTCCAGGCTGACCGCGCTTCAACGGAACTTCTGCCTGACGCCGCTGGACGTGGAGCTGCTGCTCATCGCGCTGGCACCGGACCTCGACGGCCGGTTCGAGCAGCTCTACGGCTATCTCAACGACGACGTGACGCGCCGGCGCCCGACGATCGGGCTGGCCCTCGGTCTGTGCGGGGTGGCCGCGGTCTCGGCCGGGGCGCGGGCCCGGCTGGCGGCCGACGCACCGCTGGTGGAGCGTGGCCTGCTGCTCGTGGAGGAGTGGGAACGCCCCTTCCTGGGCCGGTCGTTGCGGGTCCCGGACCGGGTCACCAGCCATCTGCTGGGTGATGACGCCATGGAGCCGGTACTGGTGGACGTGATGCGCCCGGTGCGGGCCGGGGCCCTGCCCGAGGGGGTCCTCGGCGATCTGCCGGAGCGGCTCGCCGGTGCCGTACGGGACGCGATCTCGCCGGTGTACCTACGGGAGCCCGCCGGCGGCACCGCGCAGGAGCTGGCCGCCGACGCCCTGGCCGGGGCGGGGTGCACGGCGTTCGCCCTGGACCTGGCGCGGCTGACCCGGCAGACCGGTCCCGAGGCACTGGTCAGAGCGGCCGGCCGGGAGGCCGCACTGGCCGGGGCGGGCCTGATCGCGGCACCGGTGGAAGCGCTGGCGGAGCGGCTGGAGCTGCTGCGGGCCCTGGCCGGGCTGCCCGTACCGGTACTTCTGGCAGGCCAGGCGGGCTGGGACCCGCAGTGGTCGGACGGCACGCCCCTGCTGGTGGAGGTCGGACGGCTGGGGGCCGCGGCGCGGGCGGCGCTGTGGCGGCAGGTGCTGGGGGACGGGAGCACGGGGGACTCGGTGGCGGCCTTCGTCCTCACCCCCGAGCAGATGCGGCGCGCGGCGTCGGCGGCCCGGCAGCAGGCGGTCCTGGAGCGCGGCCCGGTGGGCGAGGCGGAACTGCTCCACGGGGCGCGGGCGCAGAGCACCTCCGGTCTGGAGCGGCTCGCCCGCCGGATCCAGCCGGCGGTGGGCTGGGACGACCTCGTACTCCCGCCGGGCGTACTGGGCCAGCTGCGGGAGCTGGCCGCGCGGGCCAGGCACCGGGACCGGGTGCTGGGGGACTGGGCGATGCGGCCGGGCGGCGGACGCGGACGCGGGGTGATGGCGCTCTTCTCCGGGGACTCGGGCACCGGCAAGACGATGTCGGCGGAGGTCATCGCCGGGGCGCTGGGACTGGACCTGTACACGGTCGATCTGGCGACGGTCGTGGACAAGTACGTGGGGGAGACGGAGAAGAACCTGGAACGGATCTTCACGGAGGCGGCGGGCGTCAACGGGGTGCTCCTCTTCGACGAGGCGGACGCGGTCTTCGGCAAGCGCTCCGAGGTGAAGGACGCGCACGACCGCTACGCCAACGTGGAGAGCGCGTATCTGCTGCAGCGGATGGAAACCTTCGACGGACTGGCGGTGCTGGCGACGAACCTGCGGGCGAACCTGGACGAGGCGTTCACGCGCCGCCTCGACCTGGTGGTGGACTTCCCGCTGCCGGACGCGGAGCAGCGAGAGGCGCTGTGGGACCGCTGCCTGGGCACGGCGCTCCCACGAGCGGACGACATCGACCTGGCCTTCTGCGGGAGGGCGTTCGAGCTGGCGGGTGGCGACATCCGCTCGGCGGCGGTCACGGCGGCCTACCTGGCGGCGGAGGCTGAGCGTCCGGTCTCGATGGCGGATCTGGTGGCGGCGGTGGCGCGGGAGTACCGGAAGCTGGGCCGGCTGTGCCTGGAGAGCGAGTTCGGGCCGTATGTGGGCCTTGTGCGGTAGCCGTCGGCCGGTGCCGTCTGCCCGAAGGGGCAGTCGGCCCTGCCCCCGGGTGGCACCGGAGGCCTCTGTCCGGCGGGCGCCGCACGGCGGATGGTGGCAGGTGAGCCGAGCCCTCACAGCGGCACCGGGGTCAGGGGGAGAGATGCACGGACACGAACACGGGCACGAGCACGACGCGGAGTACGTGGCCGGTCCGCGGCCCAAGGCCGAGCAGGACGACGCGGGCGCCCCCGATGCCCTCCTGCTCAAGGCGGCGGCCGGCGGGCGGGCCGATGTGCTCGGCCCCGGCGGGATGCTGCGACTGCAACGGGCCCTCGGCAACAGCGGTGTCGTGGCCGTGGTGCAGCGCTCCTCCGTGCACGACGTGGTGAACTCCGGTGGCGGCAGGCCCCTCGATGCCGAGGTCCGCACCGACATGGAGGCCCGGCTCGGGCACGACTTCGGCGACGTACGGGTTCACACGGACTCCGCCGCGCACGAATCGGCGCAATCGGTCAACGCGCATGCGTACACGGTGGGTTCGCATGTCGTGTTCCAGCGGGACGCCTACGACCCCGGCTCCCACCAGGGCCGTACCACCCTGGCGCACGAGCTGACGCATGTCGTGCAGCAGCGGTCGGGCCCGGTGGACGGCACCGAGACCGCCGGGGGCATCAAGGTCAGCGATCCCTCCGACCGGTTCGAGCGCGAGGCCGTGGCCAACGCCGAGCGGGTGATGGCCGCCCCGGCCCCTGTGGTCCCCGCCGCCTCGGTGCAGCGGGCGGCCGAAGAGGGCCAGGAGGCTTCCGTGCAGGGCGTGTTCGTGCAGCGCGCGGCGGCCGAGGAGGCCGAAGAGGACGAGGCCCCGGCGGAGTAGGGGTGAAGG
Organism: Streptomyces sp. NPDC002867; assembly: GCF_053591895.1. Classification (NCBI taxonomy): domain Bacteria; kingdom Bacillati; phylum Actinomycetota; class Actinomycetes; order Kitasatosporales; family Streptomycetaceae; genus Streptomyces; species Streptomyces sp. NPDC002867. The sequence continues at coordinate 70,405 of NZ_JBSFUR010000026.1, forward strand.
CCACAGCGGACCGGGCCGCCGGGGACGAACCCGCACGGGAGACCAAGGCGCCGCCGCGCCGGGCCCCGGACAGCGGTCCGGCCGCGGCCACCCGGCCCCGGCCGCTGGACCCACGAGCGGTCCAGAGGCTGCAGGCCCGTGCGGGGAATGCCGCCGTGGCCCGCCTCGTGGCGAAGCCGCAGCCCGCACCCGTACAGCGGCTGGACTCCGGCTCCGCACTGCCCGTTGCGCCCACAGGCCTGACACCGGAGACGGACCCGCGCTTCCGGAAGGCCGCCGGTGACATCCGGGCCAAGAAGAACGCCCTGGCGGCCCATCCGAGTACCTCGTCCCAGGTGAAGGCCGCGAAGGACGCGGCGAAGCCGCCCGGGGACGACAAGGAGGCGCAGGCCAAGGCAGCGCAGGCCGGGGAGATGGGCGCGGCGAAGCCCGGCACCTTCGACAAGGAGGCCTTCATCGCGGCCGTGTCCGCCGCGATCGCCGCAAAGGCGCCCAAGACCCTCGACGAGGCGGACACGTTCACCCGGTCCGGGAAGACCGACGAGATCAAGTCCCAGGTGTCGGGCCAGGTGACGGCGGGCAAGGAGGGCTCGGCCAAGGACATCACGGAGAAGACCGCGAAGGCCCCTGACGAGTCGAAGGCCGTCGAGAAACCGGTCACTCCGCTGCCGGGACAGCCCGCACCGCCGACGCTCGCGCCCCCGGACCCCAAGGCGGCCGCGGTGGCGAAGGCTCCGCCCGAGCAGACCGACCTGAGTACGGGGCCCAAGGAGACCGACGCCATGATGGCGGAGGCCAAGGTCACCCCGGAGCAGCTGGCCCACTCCAACGAGCCGCAGTTCAAGGAGGCGCTGGACGCGAAGAAGGCGTCCGACGCGCACGCGGCGACGGCACCCGACCAGTTCCGGGCGGCTGAGGCGGCGCGGGTGGCCGCCGAGCAGGGCGGCGCGGCCGCCGCCGGCCCGGCCGGCATCCAGGCCATGACGGCGGCGAAGGCGGGTGCCGCGCAGCAGGTCGCGACGGGCCAGGGCGCCGCGCAGTCCAAGGAGGAACAGGAGCGGGCGCGTGTCGCGGCGGAGATCAGGGGGATCTTCGACGCGACGAAGAAGGAGGTCGAGGGCATCCTCGGCTCCCTCGACACCGAGGTCGAGACGGCGTTCGACAACGGGCAGAAGGCGGCGAAGGCGGCCTTCGACGCGGACCACCAGACCAAGATGAAGGCCTGGAAGGACGAGCGCTACTCCGGCATCACGGGCGCGGCCCGCTGGCTCGCCGACGCGGTGCTGGACCCGCCGCCGCGCGCCAACCAGATCTTCGCCGAGGCCCGCCTGGTCTACGAGCGCGAGATGCGGGCGGTCATCTCGAACATCGCGGACCTGATCGGCAAGCGGCTGGCCGACGCGTCGAACGCGATCGCGCGAGGAAAGCAGAGGATCGCCGACAAGGTCGCCGAACAGCCCAAGAATCTACGGCAGTTCGCGCAGCAGGCTGCGAACGACATCGGCGGGGAGTTCGAGCAGCTCGAGTCCTCGGTCTCGGAGAAGTCCCAGAGCCTGGTGCAGGACCTGGCGGACAAGTACGTCGCGGCGCGCGGCGAGCTCGATGAGGAGATCAAGAAGCTTCAGGAGGAGAACAAGGGCCTGCTGAGCAAGGCGAAGGACGCGATCGCGGAGACCGCCGCGACCCTCCTGAAGCTCAAGGACATGCTCCTCGGTGTCCTGGCCCGGGCCGCCGGCGCCATCGACAAGATCATCTCCAACCCGATCGGATTCCTCGGCAACCTCGTCAACGCGGTCAAGGCGGGCGTGACGGGCTTCGCCGCGCGGATCGGTGAACACCTCAAGAACGGCCTCAAGCAGTGGCTGTTCGGCCAGCTCTCGGCGGGCGGCATCGAGATCCCGGAAACCTTCGACGCCAAGGGCATCATCAAGCTCATCCTCTCCATCCTCGGCCTGACCTGGACCAACATCCGCACCCGCATCGTGGCCCGGATCGGCGAGCGCGCAATGGGGGCCCTGGAGACCGGCTTCGAGATGGTCAAGGTTCTGGTGACGGAGGGCGTCGGCGGCCTCTGGAAGTGGATCGCCGAGAAGATGTCCGACCTCAAGGACACGGTCATCGGGGCGATCAAGGACTTCGTGACCGAGAAGATCGTCACGGCGGGCATCACCTGGATCGTCTCGATGCTGAACCCGGCGTCGGCGTTCGTGCGGGCCTGCAAGGCGATCTACGACGTGGTGATGTTCTTCGTCAACCGCGCGGCGCAGATCAAGAGCTTCGTCGACTCCGTACTCGACTCCGTCGAAGGCATCGCGCGAGGCGGTGGGGGAGGCGTTCCGGCCCTGATCGAGCAGAGCCTGGCGAAGGCGGTCCCGGTGGTCCTGGACTTCCTGGCGAGCCTGTTGGGCCTGGGCGGGATCTCGGCGAAGATCAAGGAGATCCTGCAGAAGGTCCAGGCGCCGGTGATGAAGGCGGTCGACTGGGTGATCGGCAAGATCGTGGACGCGGGGAAGAAGGTCCTGAGCAAGCTCAAGTCGAAGGTCCAGGGCGGCGACGACAGTCCGGAGGGGAAGCAGGCGCGCCTGGACAAGGGCGTCGCCGCAGCGGTCGCGGCCGCCAACCGGCTGGCGGGGCGACCGGTCACCAAGGCGATGCTCACACCTGTCCTGGCCGCCATCAAGGCCAGGTACGGTTTGGTCCGGTTGGACTTGGTGGAGGCGGGCCCCAAGTGGGCGGTCGCGGGTGAGGTCAACCCGAGGAAGCAGGCGGACACCGAGGCCGACCGGATCGCGGCGGCGAAGGACAAGGCGCTGGCGGACGAGGTGGCGCGGCTCAAGGCGGAGGTCCAAGCCGCCGTGGCGGAGAAGAACGCCGCCATGCCGCAGATCCAATCGATCAACCAGCGACTGCAGGAGCTCGGTCCGCGCATGCGGAGCCTGCCCGACGGACCCGAGCGGGCTGAACTCAAGCGGCAGTACGACGTGCTGGTGGCCGAGCGGGCCGAGGTCATCGACGAGCTTGCCGGCCATGTACGCAATGTCGAGGCGAAGAGCACGCGCTACGGCAACGCCGTCGAGCGGCAGGAGAAGGAGCGGATCGAGACACTCGGCAAGCTGGTGAAGAAGTTGCGCAGCGACAAGACGTTCAAGGCGGCGAACGTGGCGGCTGCCAGGAGCGGGCCCAAGGGGCAGGACGTGCTGGGCGTGATCGAACCAAGCCCGAGCACCGGCAAGCCTGAGGGCGTCACCGCCGACCACGTGTTCCCGATGAGCAAGATCGCCCGCCTGCCCGGGTTTCTGTCTCTGGACCCCAACGACAGGGTCGCGGTGTCCTCATGGGCAGAGAATCTCAAGCCGCTGCGACGCAGCGTCAACAGCCAGCGCCAGGACCGCCCGTGGAGCGCGATGGGGCCGGTGCTCCAGAACCACCCGCAGGTGAAGTCCCTCCCCGGCCTGAGCGGAAAGATCAACGAACTCTCGGCCCTGGAAGACCGCATGGAGAAGACCCTGGCGGAGGAGATCGCCGACCGCCTGCCCTCCCCTCGGACTCCTGCCCGCTGACCACACACCATGGCCGCGTGGCTCTGCTGCGCGCCGGGGTCCAGACCGTCGACCTCGGCGGGCTCAGCACCAGGCGATGCCCGAAGGGGCACCCCGGGGTTCCCCCAGGGCCGTACGGCAGGTCATGACCTTGAAGGGGCACGCGGCGCACGCTTGGGGCGACCGTTACGTCCCAGGGGAGGGCCAGGATGCCGTCGTACCAGTCACCAGGCGTCTACGTCGAAGAGGTCGAGGCCGGCTCGCGCCCGATCGAAGGCGTCGGGACCGCCGTGGCCGCCTTCGTCGGGCTGGCGGCCGAAGGGCCGTACCACACGCCGACGCTGGTGACGAACTGGAGCCAGTTCACCTCCACCTTCGGGGACTTCATCGAGGGCTCGTACCTGGCCCACGCCGTCTACGCCTACTTCCTCAACGGGGGCGGGACCTGTTACGTCGTACGGATCGGCGGGGACGGCGGGCCGGCAGTCCAGGAGTCGCGGCCCGCGGCCGCCGCCGGGAAGCGGGGGAAGACCGGGGCGCTCCCCGCGGGGCCGCGCAGTGCGCTCGGCGCGTTTCAGGTCGCCGCCCTGGAGGGGACGGGCGAGCAGATCGCTGTCGAGGTGGCGGACGCCAAGGGGGAGTCGCCCGGCGAGGACGCCTTCACGCTGAACGTGAAGCGCGCGGACCGGGTCGAGGAGACCTGGGAGGTCTCCGCCAAGCGGAGCCAGCGCAACTACGTGGTGACGGTGGTACGGGACAAGTCGCGGCTGATCACGGTGGAGGACGCCGGGCCCGCGCAGGCGCTGGGCCGGCCCGACAACCAGACGGTGGGTCTCGCCCCGGCGCCCGCACCCGCGGCGGCGCCCGCCGTCCCCGCGGCCCTCAGCGCTGCCGACTACGTCGGAAGCACCGCCGAACGCAGCGGGTTCGGCGGGCTGGAGACCGTCGACGAGATCACGATGCTGGCCGTGCCGGACCTGATGAGCGCCTACCAGCAGGGTGCGCTCGACGCCGGAGGGGTCAAGGCCGTCCAGCTGGAGATGATCGCCCACTGTGAGCGGATGGGGAACCGCGTCGCGATCATCGACCCGCTGCCCGACCTCTCGCCGCAGCGGGTCAGCGACTGGCGCAGGACGGGCGCCGGATACGACTCCAAGTACGCGGCCCTGTACTACCCCTGGGTGAAGGTGGCCGACCCCACGGCCCCGAACCAGACGAAGTTCGTCCCGCCGAGCGGGGCCATGGCGGGCGTATGGGCCAGGAACGACGAGAGCCGCGGCGTGCACAAGGCCCCCGCGAACGAAGTCGTGCGGGGGACCGTGGACCTGGCTGTCCATCTGACCAAGGCCGAGCAGGCCCTTCTCAATCCGATCGGGGTGAACTGCCTCCGCAGCTTCCCGGGACGCGGAATCCGGGTGTGGGGCGCGCGCACTCTGTCGTCCGACCCGGCCTGGCGTTACCTCAACGTCCGGCGGCTGTTCAACTACATCGAGGAATCGATCCTCATCGGCACCCAGTGGGTGGTCTTCGAACCGAATGACGACGCCTTGTGGGCCCGGATCCGACGGACCATCTCGGCCTTCCTGGTCAATGAGTGGCGCAAGGGCGCGCTGTTCGGGCTGACGCCCGACGAGGCCTTCTACGTGAAGTGCGACCGCGAGACGAATCCGGCCGAAGGGATCGACGCGGGGGAGGTGGTCTGCGAGATCGGGATCGCGCCCGTGAAGCCGGCCGAGTTCGTGATCTTCCGGCTGGCCCAGTTCTCGGGCGGCACCAGCCTCGTCAACGAGTAGAGCAGCCAAGCAGAGCATGAGCAGGTAAGGGGCGGATGGCATGGCACTGCCGGACATGGACACCTCGGTCGGTCACTCCTTCGGGCTGGAGATCGACGGGGTCGTCATCAAGCAGATCAACGAGGTGACGGGCCTGAAGATGGAGCAGGACGTCATCGAGCTGAAGCAGAACACAGCGGACGGCAAGTACGTCATCAAGAAGCTGCCGGGTCGGCCGAAGGCGGGCGAGGTCACGCTGACGCGCGGTCTGACCGCGGACAACAACTTCGAGAAATGGATCAAGGACGCCCGGTTCGGGAAGATGGGCACGGCCCGCAAGGGTGGCGCGATCATCGTCTTCGACTACGAAGGCCAGGCGATCAAGCGCTATACCCTGGTGAACGCCTGGCCCAAGAGCCTGGAGATCAGCTCGCTGAAGGCGGGCGACACCAGTGTCCTGACGGAAAAGCTCGTCATCACGTACGAGCAGATGGACGTGGCGTGAGCGCCTGATGCGACGAAAGATTGCACCGACGGCCGCCATCGGGGAGAAGGCCGGGACGGGGGCCGGAACCGTCGACCCGCTCGAGGGGTTCGAGGCGGCCCGTGGGTTCGACGCGGTCGAGGCCCGGGCCGGTGGAGGAGCCGACTCGATGCGCACCGAGTTCACCTTCGAACTGCCCCGCGGGTACGTCGACGAGGCGGGGCGGGTGCACCGCAGCGGGGTGATGCGGCTCGCCACCGCGCGCGACGAACTCGTACCGCTGCGGGACGACCGGGTGCGGGAGAACCCGGCGTATCTGTCGGTGGTGCTGCTCGGGCGTGTGGTGGAGCGCATCGGCTCGGTGACGGACATCCACGCCGGCGTCATCGAGGACCTGTTCGCCTCCGACCTTGCGTTCCTGCAGGACTTCTACCGGCGAATCAACGCCGAGGGGCACACCCGGGCGCAGGTGACGTGTCCGTCCTGTGAATCGGCCTTCGCGGTCGACCTGGCGGGTGGTGGACGCCTGGGGGAATCGTGACGTACGCGACGGAGCAGCTGTACGACGAAGTCGCGTACATCGCCTACCACTTCCACTGGCCCCTGGGGGCGATCCTCGAACTGGAGCACCCCGAGCGGCGCAGGTACGTCGAGCAGATCGCCCGGCTGAACCGGCCGGCCGGGGGGCGGTGAGTGACAGTGTTCGACGCGCTGCGGAGCTGGTTCCGCGGAAGGACTCCTGTGCCGCCGGTCAGCCCGGATTCGGATAGGGCACCGGCTGCCGTGCCGCCTCGTGAGGCCGATCCCGGCTGGCGCGAACTGCCGGTGCAACGGCTGACATTCGGGGCGCCGGCGCTGGTGAGCGACCCCAAGGGATTCGGTGACTCACTGGCCTCCTGGCGCAATCCGTCGCTGCAACGCCGACTGGGGCACACGGTGAGCGCGGACGCGCCGTCGGGGGTCGTCGGCGGAGTGCTGGAGCCCATACCCCGTCCCGCGCCCGTGCAGAGGTGGGAGTCGTCGGCAGGACAGGTCTCGCCGCTTGGGCGGCCGACGGTGCATGCGGCCGGCGATGAGACGGCTGCGGCCACCCGGCCGGTCGAGTCGGTCCGACCGGCCGAGTCGGTGGCTTCTGCGGCCGTGCAGGAGGCGCCTGGGCTCGCTGCTCCGGTCGCCCCCGAGGCGCCGGTTCCTCCGGTGGTGGTCCCGCTCGCCCCGCAGCGGGCCCTCACCGTCGCCCGCGCCGTGGAGCTGCCGGTTCCGACGCTCACGGCAAGGGCATTGCCGGTACCGGGGCCGAAGACGCGGAGCGTGCCGGACCGCCCGGCAGTCGCCCGTCCAGACCCCCAGGAGCAGGCGCCCGTGGCGGAACCCATGGCGGTGCAGCGGTCCACGGCCGATCCCGATCCGGGGTCGGACCCGGCGGCGACTGCTGCGGTGACTCCTGCGGTGAGTGATCGGCCCCTTGCCGGGGAGGTGCCCCTCGTCGCCGACCCCGTCGGCGGCGACCCGGGCTCCCCGGCCACTGCCCTCCCGTCCGATGCGGCCGGGGCCTCCACGGAACCGCCGGCCAAAACCGCCGACGCGCTCCCGTCAGCCTCAACGGCGCCGGTCTTGCCGAGCGAGGGTGCCGTTTCCGTCCAACGCGCGGGTGAACCTTCCAGGGCAGAACTGCCTCCTGCTCATGGTGTGGAGGTGCGCCCCCTCGTGGGGGACCAGCCACTGGCGGCCGTCAGCCCCTCGGCGTCGGCCCCGGAGCCGCCTTTGTCCGTACCGGTGCAAAGGGTGGAGCTGCCCGTTGTGCCGATGGCCGATGCACCGTCGGCGCCACGGCCGTCGGCCGGAATCCGGCCGGAGCCGGTCGACGTGCCCATGACTCCGGAGGCCCACTCCGAAGAGTCGTTGCCGGTGCAGAGAACGGAACAGCCGGAGCCAGGACCAGGGACCGCGTCGAAGAGTTCCCCGATGGGTGAGCGTCCGCTGGTGGGGGAGCAGCCGCTCAGCCCCGCAGGCGCTCCACCACCGGTCACGCCGGAGCCTGCTCCGGCGCCGCGGGTCGGCCTGGGGGTGCCGCTGTCGTCCGCGCCGGGAGCTTCCGTGGCGGAGCCCGTACCCGTAACCGTGCAGCGCCAGGAGCAGCAGCCGCCTGCCCGGCGGCTGGGCCTCGGGGCTCCGCTGCCCGCCGTACCCGTACCCGTACCCGTACCCGAACCGGTAGCGGCTCCGGCGCCTGTATCGGCTCCCGCTCCGAGACCGGAGCCGACGGTCCCCGTGCCCGTCGTACCGGAGATCGTGCCGGAGGAACGACGACCGGAACCCGCATCCGCTCAGCGTCAGGAGGAGCCGCTGACCGTGGTACGGGCCACGGTGCTTCAGCGGGCCCCCGAGGAGGTGCCCCTCGCGCCGGAGCCGGGGCCCGAGCCCGTGGCCGGGCTCGTGGGAGAGCGCGCACTTGAGCTGCAGGCCGCACCTGTGCCGGCGCCCGGGGCCGAGGCCCGGAGCCCGGACCCCGCGCCACCCGCGGCCGTGCCGGTGACCTGGGTATCCTCGCCGGCTGCTCCCGTACAGCGAGCGGAGCCGGTCGTCTCCGGAGTCGTCGTGTCCGCGGCCGTACCGTCCTGGGCACCACCGCCCGTTGCCGCGTCCGCGTCCGTACAGCGATCCACGGCGCCGGACTCGTCGGCGCCCGTGCCGTGGGAGCCAGGGCCCGTACCTGCGCCCGCTCCCGCGCACCTACCCGTACAGCGCGTCGCGCTGCCCGAGCCGCCGCCCGGCCCGACCGCGCCGGTTTCCTGGGCGCTCCCGCCCGCGGCCGTACAGCGAGAACCCGAGGCAGCACCGGAACCCGCACCAGCACGGGGACCAGCACCAGAACCCGAGCCGCCCCCGCCGCCGCAGCCACCCCCCGCCCAGGCGCAGCAGCAGTCCTCCGCCCCGGCAACTCCGGCCGCTCCAGGCGGCGGTGAGTCCACCGACGAGCTCGTCCGGCGGCTCGTCGGGCCCCTCGGCCGACTGCTCCGCGCCGAGCTGCGACTTGACCGGGAACGGGCCGGCGTACGCCTCGATCCCCGTCACTGAACGACGTCAGAATCACCGAACGCCTGAAGGGAAGCCATGGCTCGGAACCAGCAGCCTGACCCCGCCGTGAGCGTGTGCTTCATGGTCGAGATCGACAACATCAACCTCGGGGCGTTCAACAGCTGCGAAGGCCTCGGCTGCGAAGTCGTCATGGAGCAACGCGAGGAGGGCGGCAACAACGGCTACGTCTGGCAGCTGCCGTCCCGGATCAAGTTCTCCAACATCAAGCTGAGCCGGCCCGTCACCAAGGACACCGAGAAGGTCACCGCCTGGCTGTCCGGCATGATCAACGGCGTTGCCCGGAAGACCGCGCACATCAGCGCGATGACCGTCGAGGGCACCGTCGTGGCCCGCTGGAGCCTGATGGACGTGGTTCCCGTCCGCTGGACCGGGCCGTCCCTCAGCCCGGAGAACGTCAAGGTGGCCACCGAGACCCTCGAGATCGCCCACCACGGCTTTCTCCACGGGGGGAGTTGAGTCGCATGGCCAACCAGCCGGTCGCGTTCATCGCCGCTGCGGCCCCGCCCGGACCCGCCGACCCGAAGGGGGGCGGCGGCTCCCGCCCCAAGCTCGAACGGGCCTATCTGGAGTTGCGCCAGCCCCCGGCAGACGGCGGGACGACGACCCCCGGCCCGCGTATGGGGCAGATCGACTTCCAGTTCAACCCGAAGGAACTCACCCTCGCCAAGACCGCCAAGTGGGAGCGGAAGACCGCCAAGGGCGCCAAGAAGGCCGGGCCCGCGGAGTTCAAGGGCGCGGGGCCGTCCAAGCTCACCCTGGAGATGTTCTTCGACGCCACCGCCAAGCAGGACGACAGCGTGGTGTCGGCCGTCGAGTCGCTGCTGTCCTGCTGTGTGCCCACCGACCAGACCCACCAGAAGCAGCAGGGCGTGCCGCCGTGGGTGATCTTCCACTGGGGCGGGCTCACCGGATTCGTCGGGTACGTCAGCCAAGTGCAGGCCAAGTACACCTTGTTCACGCCCGGCGGCCTGCCCATCCGGGCCACCTGCCAGGTGACCCTGGAGGAGATCAGCGGGCCCGTGCCGGGCCAGAACCCCACCTCGGGCGCGCTCGCCGCCCGCCGGGTGCACCGGGTGGTCTCCGGGGACACGCTCGCGCTGCTGGCCTGGCGGGAGTACGGAGATCCGGCCGCCTGGCGGGACATCGCCGAGGCCAACGGCATCGACGATCCGATGCGCCTGGCACCCGGGACGGAACTGCTTCTGCCCGCCGCCGAGGAGATCGGGGCTTCGCATGGCCGGTGAGAGCTTCGCCAACACCCTCGCCGTCGAGGTGAACGGACAGCCGCTGCCCGCGCCCGTGGCCGAACTGATCGTCTCCGCCTACGTCGACGACTCCACCCAACTGCCCGATCTGTTCGCCGTCCGCTTCCGCGACCCCCACCACCTGGTACTGCCCAGGACGGGCATCACCATCGGCACGCCGATGAAGCTGTACGCACGCGCCGGCGACGACGCTCAGCGCCAACTCCTGGTCTCCGGCGAGGTCACAGCCGTCGAGATCGACCTCGACGCCACCGGCACCTTCACCGTGGTCCGCGGGCTCGACCACGCGCACCGGTTCTTCCGCGGCCGCCGCGTCGCCGGGTACCGGCAGATGACCGCCTCCGACATCGCCGTGCAGGTGGCCAAGCGGGCCGGGCTGCCCATCGGCAGGGTCGACTCCACGACCACGGTGTACGAGCACCTGGCCCAGCCGGGCATCACCGACTGGGAGTTCCTGCACCGGCTCGCGGACCTCGCGGGCACCGAAGTCGCCGTCGTCGACGGGAAGTTCGTCTTCCGGGATCCGGCGAGGGCCGAGACGGCGCCCGCGACCTCCACCCGGCCGCAGGCCAGCCCCTACGTGCTCGAGTTCGGGCGGAACCTGCTGCGCTGCCAGGCCGCGGTCACCGCCGCCGACCAGGTCCAGCAGGTCGAGGTGCGCGGCTGGGACGTGCAGGCCAAGGCCGCAGTCGTCGGCCGGGCTCCCGCCGACCGCAGCGAACGGCTCCAGCTCGGGCTCACGCCGGGGCAGGCCGCCGTCCCCTTCGGCAAAGCCGTCTTCCTGGCCACGGACGTCCCGTACGGCACTCAGGCCGAGGCCGACCAGGCCGCGAAGGCGCTCGCCGCCGACCTCGCCGCCTCGTTCGCGGAGCTCGACGCGATCGCCATGGGCATCCCGCAGCTGCGCGCCGGGACAGCGGTCACCCTCGCCAATGTCGGGGCGCCCTTCGAGGGGAAGTACACGATCTCCGGCAGCCGGCACGTCTTCGACGCGGACACCGGCTACCAGACGTGGATCACGGTCGGCGGCCGCTCCAACCGCTCGCTGTACGGACTCGCCTCGGGCGGGGGCGGCGGACTCCCTCAGGACCGCATCGGCGGCCTCGTCAACGCGACGGTGACCGACACCCGGGACCCCGAGGGGCGGGGCCGGGTGAAGCTCGCCTTCCCCTGGCTGGACGGGGAGTACGTCAGCGACTGGGCCAGGACCGCGGACCTCGGCGGCAAGGGCGGCGGAGGCGTCTTCGGTCCGGAGGTCGGCGACGAAGTGCTGGTCGGCTTCGAACAGGGCCGGGTGGACCGTCCCTATGTCATCGGCGGGCTCTACAACGGCCAGGACAAGCCGTCCGAGCACGACTGCGCGCTCGTCGACTCCACGAGCGGGGCCACCAACCGCCGTTCCCTGGTGACCCGTTCCGGCAACCGGCTGGAGCTGCTGGACGTCGCGAACGGGCCCAAGGGCGTACGCCTGGCGACCGGCGACGGCAAACTCACCCTGCACCTCGACCAGAAGGCCACCTCCGTCACCGTGCACAGCGACGGGAAGGTCGAGATCACCGCGAAGGAGAAGGTCACCGTCAGGGCCGAGCAGGGCATCAGCATGGACGCCGGTACCGGAAAGCTCGAACTGGCCGGTCAGTCCGTTCAGGTCAAGGCCCAGGCCGGGGTCGACGTCGACGGCGGCGCGGGCGCGGTGAGGCTGCAGACCAACGGCCAGGTCGAGGTCAAGGGCACCACCGTCGGGGTCGACGGGAAGGCGAGCACCGAGATCAAGGGCGGAGCCAGCTGCTCGATCAGCGCCGCCCTCGTCCGCATCAACTAGCCGTATCGACCAACCGCATCAACCAGCCTGAGGAGTCGTACGAGATGCCGCCTGCCGCACGCGTCGGTGACCCCACCGGGCACCCGGGGGTGATCGGGCCGCCCGGGGTGCCCACCGTGCTGATCGCGGGGATGCCCGCGGCCGTGGTCTCGACCCCCCACATCTGCTCGTTCCCGCCGCCGGCCGTGCACCCTCCGTCCGCGATCGCCCCGCCCGGCTGCCCCACCGTTCTCATCGGCGGCCTGCCGGCCGCGCGCGTGGGCGACCTGGCCGCGTGCGGAGCGCCGATCGTCATGGGCGCGGTCACCGTGCTGATCGGGGGCTGAGGACAGTGGGAGAGCGGTTCATCGGCTCCGGCTGGGCCTTTCCGGTACGTACCGACGCGACCGGGGCCGTGGCGCTGGTCGGCGGGGACCGGGAGATCGAGGAGAGCATGCGGCTGATCCTCGGCACCGCGCCCGGCGAGCGGCCCATGCGCCCGGAGTTCGGGTGCGCGATCCACGACCACGTCTTCGCCCCCGCCGACGCGGCCACGGCCGCGCACCTCGCGTACGAGGTACGGCTGTCGCTGGAGCGGTGGGAGCCTCGGATCGACCTCGTCGACGTCGACGTCACCTTCGACGGGCAGGACGAGGGCACCCTCTACATCGACATCCGGTACGCGCCCCGGGGCACGAACGACCCCCGGAACCTGGTATTTCCGTTCTATGTGATCCCCGCGCACGAGAACGGCTCCGCGGAGGCGGGTGACCGGTGAGCCTGCCCGAGCCCCATCTCGACGACCGGCGCTTCCAGGACCTCGTCGACGAGGCCAAGCGGATGGTGCAGCAGCGCTGCCCCGAGTGGAGCGACCACAACGTCTCCGACCCGGGCGTCACGCTGATCGAGGCCTTCGCACACATGACCGATCAGCTGATCTACCGGCTGAACCGGGTCCCGGACAAGAACCACCTGGCGTTCCTCGACCTGATCGGGCTCACCCTGCACCCGCCCACGGCCGCCCGCACCGACGTCACCTTCTGGCTCTCGGCGCCGCAGGACCAGACCGTGCAGGTGCGGGAGGGGACCGAAGTCGCCACGCACCGCACCGAGACCGAGGAGGCCGTGGTCTTCTCGACGGTTCGCGAAGTGGCCGTCGTGCCCGTGGAGTTGACCGCCCTCGCCGTCGTGTCCGGGGAACCGGGCGCCGTGGCCGCCGACCAAGGGCCGGAGCTGTGCCCCGGACTCCGTCCGGGGGGACCCCCAGCCGGCCGCGGGGTGCCCTGCTTCTCCGCCGTACCGCAGCCCGGCGACGCCGTGCTCTTCGGCCTCTCGGGGGCCGCGCCCTCCTGCGTGGTGGCGCTGCGGCTGGACTTCCCGGTGGCCGGCCACGGCATCGACCCCGAGCACCCGCCGCTGGCCTGGGAGGCGTGGACCGCCGAGGGCTGGACCCGCTGCGAGGTCGACCGCGACGGCACGGGCGGCTTCAACCGGCCGGGCGACGTGCTGGTCCAGCTGCCCGCCGGGCACCTGGCATCCGTGGAGGCCCGGCAGCGGGCAGGCTGGCTGCGGTGCGTGGTGCAGGCTCCCGTCGAGGGGCAGCGTACGTACTCGGCGACCCCGGAGCTGCTGTCCGCCGAGGCGTTCACCATCGGCGCGACCGCCCCGGCCGTGCACGCCGAACGGTCGGGCGAGGAACTCCTCGGGGTTTCCGAAGGCGTGCCCGCCCAGACGTTCACGCTGGACCGGGCTCCCGTGGTGGCCGGCGGCCCGCCGTTCGTCGTGGAGACCGCGGCCCCCGGAGGCGACTGGACGGAGTGGACCGAGGTCGAGCACTTCGGCGAATCCGGCCCCCTGGACCGGCACATACGACTGGATCGCAGCACCGGCGAGGTGAGCTTCGGCCCGGCGGTACGGCAGGCCGACGGCACCCTGCGGCACTACGGGGCCGTTCCCGCCAAGGGCGTCCCGGTGCGGGCCCGCTCCTATCTCGCGGGGGGTGGACGGCGCGGCAACGTGGCGCGCCGCGCCCTCGCCGTGCTGCGCAGCTCGATCCCGTACATCGCACGGGTGGAGAACCGGCGGGCGGCGAGCGGCGGGGTCGACGGCGAGGACGTGGCGAACGCCCGGCTGCGCGGTGCGTCGGCGCTGCGCACCCGGGAGCGGGCCGTGACGGCCGACGACTACGAGTACCTGACCAGGCAGGCGGCCCCGGAGATCGCCCGGGTGCGGTGCGTGGGCGCGGGCGCGGGCGGGGTACGGGTGCTGCTGGTCCCGACCGCCGAGGACGACGGTGAAGGACGCCTGGAGTTCGGGCAGTTGGCCTGCCCGCCGCAGCTCCTGGCCCGGGTCGCGGCACATCTGGACGCGCGGCGCATGCTGGGCGCACGGCTGGTCGTCGAGCCGCCGTACTACCAGGGCGTGACGGTGGTCGCGGTGCTCCAGGCGGCGGCGGGCGTCCCGGCCGCCCGGGTGCAGCAGGCCGCGCTCGCCGCCCTGTACCACCGTCTGAACCCGCTCACCGGCGGCCCGGACGGGAACGGCTGGCCGTTCGGGCGGGCCGTGCACAGCGGGGAGGTCTTCGCGGTGCTCCAGCAGGTCGCCGGTGTGGAGGCGGTGGAGAACGTACGGCTGTTCCCCGCGGACCTTCGGACCCGCCGGCGCGGCGAAGAGGTGGAGCGGATCACGCTCGACGCGGGCTCGCTGGTCTTCAGCTACGACCACCAGGTGCGGGTGGTGTGAGACGAGTGGAGGTGACCGGTGGTGACTGAGCGCCGGATCGTGCCGGGGCTGCCGACCAGGCATCCGCTGGGGGCCCGGCTGCCGGGCGTGTACGCGGACGACGACTTCGTCCAGCGGCTCACGGAGGCCCTCGACCAGGTGCTGGCACCCGTGCTGGGCGTGCTCGACAGCCTTCCCGCGTACTTCGACCCGCGCCTGGCCCCCGAGGACTTCCGGGCGCTGCTCGCGGCCTGGGTGGGCGCCGAGGGCGAGGTGTGCGGAGCGGTGCCCGGGCACACCTCCCGGGGCACCGCGAAGGGCCTGGCCGAGCAGATCCGCCTGGTCTTCGGGGCCACCCCGGAGATCGAGGAGAGCGGCGGCACGGTGTGGTCGGCGACCGCGCTGACCCCGCTCCCGGGTGCGCCGCAGCCGCACCTGACCGTGCGATTGCGGGTCCCCGGCACGGAGGCGGTGGACGAGGCGGCCGTGTCGGCGCTCGTGGCCCGCAACAGGCCGGTGCATCTGCCGTTCACCGTCGAGGTGATCGCGGAGCCGTAGGGGGGCGTACGACCTACGCCCCGGCGGCCCCGAATGACCGGGAGCGCGCGGAACGCCCGGGGAAGCGCGTATGTTGCACGCGCAGGCCCATATGGGGTAATCAGTTACTCCGCCGGTGCGGAGAGTGAGCGCCCATCCTTGACCTCCTGTCGGGGGAGGAGGCCTATATGCACGAAACGGTGTGCGAGCGGCTGGTGCCGGGGCTCGCTCGGGGGACGGCACCGCTGACGCTGCTCGTCGCTCCCGCCGGGTACGGCAAGACCACCCTGCTCACGCGGACGGCGGACGTCTTCCCCGGGAAGGTGCTGCACTGGCGGCCCTGCCGTGACACCCTCGGGGTGCCTTCACTGCTCGCCAGTCTGGGACGCCAGTTGGAGCTTGCAGACACGGTGTCCGTGGAGTCCGTCCTGCTGGCCGTCGAGCGCCGTGCGGATCCCGTCCTGCTGCTCGTCGACGGGGTCCACCACGTCCACGGCAGCCCGGCCGAGGCATTACTCGAGGAACTGGCCGTGCTGGCGCCGCGGAACCTGCGGCTGATCCTGGCCGGCCGTCGGATGCCCGCGCTGAACCTCACCCGGCTGGAACTGGCGGATACCGCCGTGCTCAGCGCCGCTGAACTGCGGCTGGGCGAAGGCGAGATCGCGTCCGTCTTCCCGGACGCGCCGGAGGTGACCCGGGAGCTCGCCGAGCTCACTTCGGGATGGCCCGGTGTGCTCAGACTCAGCAGGCCGGCGGTACTGGCGGGCCGCGACCCGCTGGAGTCCGCCGGCCTGCGCACCTATCTGGACCGGGAAGTTCTGGAAACGCTGCCGCCCCGGCTCGTGCGTCTGATGGAACGGGGACCCGACGACCCCGGCGGCCACGATGCGGCCGACGCGCCGGAACTCGCCGAGGAGTACGGCCTGGAGACCGACGTGCCGCTGCTGCGGGCGCACCTGGCCCGGCGCTGCGTACGGCCGGCCCGGCACACGGGCACCATGCACCGCACCGACGGGGCCCCGTCCGCGTCGCTGGCTCTGCGCTGCTTCCAACGGTACGAGGCCACACTGGCGGGGCGTCCGCTGGACTGGAGCCGCACGCGGCCGCGCGTACGGGCGCTGGCCCGGCTGCTGTCCGTCCACGCGGGGCGGCCCGTCCACCGGGAGGAGCTCATGGCCGCTTTGTGGCCGCAGAGCCCGGCCCATACGGCCGGACGCGGACTGCAGGTCGCGGTCTCGGCCCTGCGGACCGTCCTGGAACCGGGCACCGGACGAGGGAGGGCCCAGCTGCTGGTGCGGTCGGGCGAGGCGTACATGCTGGTGCTGGACCGCGGGGCCAGCTGCGACGTACAGGCCTTCGAGGGCGCCGCCGGGGAGGGCCTGCGGGCGGCAGCGCGCGGGGAGGCGGACCGGGCGGCGGGGGCGCTGGGGCGGGCCCTGCGGCTCTACACCGGGGAGTTGCTGCCGGAGGACGGCCCGGCGGAGTGGGTGGTGCCGATCCGTGAGCAGTACCGCCACCAGGCGGTGCGGGCGGCCCACGCGCTGGCCGAAGTGGAACTCGGCCGGAACCGTGCGGCGGACGCGGTGGCGGCCGCGGCGCACGCGCTGACCCTGGACCCGTTCCAGGACGCGGTGTGGCGGTTGCTGATCGCGGCCCACCGGCAGGCCGGTGACCCGGTGGCGGCCCGGCACGCGGAGCGCCGGCACGCGCAGATGCTGGACACCCTGGGTGTCGTGTGAGACTCCCGGCTCAGCGCCGTCTGAAGAACTCGACCTCGGCGAAGGCGAGATACCGGCCGGCCCCGCCCCCGTACGCGCCCTGGACCGTGAGCCGGACCCGGACGGCATCGCCGACCGCGAGGTGGACGCGCTGCCCTCCCGGCACGTCGGCCAGCCGGACGGTCTTGACGGTCGTCCGGCCGTCCTTCGAGGTGACGGTTATCAGCAGGCTGCTGGGCCGCGCCTGGGTGAGGAACTTCTCGGCCACAGGAGAGGTGCCGGGATGGACGACGAGATCGAGCAGGCGAACGGGTTCGGCGAACGAGGCCTCCAGATACTCCCCTTCGAAGGCTCCGGGCAGCGCGGGTGTCCAGTACTTGTCCGTGGTCCCGTCCACGGCGAGGGCGGCCGGGTGCTGTTTCCCCGCACTCGACGCCGTCACCTTCACCGCATGCATCTGCTCGGCCTTGGACGTCCGGTCCCTTACGGTCTCCAGCACTCGTCCGGCCTCGCCGCGGAAGACGTACCCGACCGCCACGAGGGCGCAAAGCACCAGCAGCGGCAGGACGAATCGCGGCCGCCGCCACTGCCGGCGCGGTGGCCGCTCCCCGGCGACGGGCTTCGGCTTGGGACGGCGTGTGAACAGCCGCCGCCACCAAGGCGGCCGGGGTACGGCAGGGGCGTCCGCGAGGGAGGCGCCGCAACGTCGGCAGTAGCGCCTCGTCGGCACGTTTCCGCTGCCGCACTGGCCGCAGATGAGGTCCCCGGCCTGGGGCGGCGGTTCGGCGGCGTCCCCGTGCCGTGCCGGCGGCGGCACCGGACGGCCGGGCTCCTCGACATGAGGCTGCACGGCGCGCAGGGGCGGGGCGGTGGGCCTCGGCGGAATGGCCGGCCCGCTCGCCTGCGCCGCGGCCTCCCGAGGCACGGCGACGTCCGGCCCTGTCGGGGTCGGGACCGCGGCATCCGGCGGACCCGCGGCTGCCGGGGTGCTCGGCCGCGACCACTCGAGGAAGGCCCCGCAGGCGCCGCAGAACTGCTCTCCGGGATCACACCGATTCCCGCACACTGCGCAGTTGACCACGGACCCCTCACCCCTTCCGCAACCCATGCTGCGCCAGGCGGCATCTCCCGCACACGCCTGCGAGGGCAACCACCGAAGCGCCCGCCGCTGCCCTTTCGGGCGCCGTACTGCGACCTGGGCCGGGGCGAGGACGCGCGGGAGGTGCCGCTGCGTCACGGCGGACGGCCCCGTGGGGCCGGCTCTGCTGCGGTGTTGCCGGTGTGCCGGTGTCCGGCGGGTGTGTGGGAGCCGGTCCCTGCGGCGTGGCGTCCCGCGGGGACTGCGCGCTGCCCGCCGACGGGACGGAGTCAGCGCGCGGACGACGCCGCGGCTGCCGGCGGGACGTACTCGGCGAGCAGGAGTGCGATGTCGTCCGCCCTGTCGGGTGACTGGTCGGCATCCTCCAGCAGCCCGTCGGCCAGATCCTCCAGGCTGCCCCCGCCCAAGCGGGCCAGCGAGGTCCGGAGGCGATCGATGCCGGAACCGATGTCCGAGTCGCGCCTCTCGACCAGCCCGTCCGTGTACAGGGCCAGGACCGATCCGGGCACGAGGCGCAGCTCCGACTCCGGATAGTCGGGCGCCGCCTCGACGCCGAGCAGAGGCCCGCACGGCACATCGGGGATCTCGGTGCGTCCGTCGGGCAGGCGCAGAAGGGGCGGGCAGTGGCCCGCCCGGACGATGCGCACGACCCCCGAGCCGGGATGGAGGCGGGCGTAGCAGCAGCTGGCGAGCAGCGACGGGTCGAGGTCCATGTGGAGCCGGTTGGTGCTGGCCACGATGTCGCACGGCCGGTGGCCGGCGGTGACGAAGGCCCGTATCGCGCTGCGCAGCTGGCCCATGGTGGCCGCGGCGGCGACGTTGTGTCCCTCGACGTCCCCGACGATCAGCGCGACCTCCTCGCCGGTGGGGATGACGTCGTACCAGTCGCCGCCGATGTCCATCCCCCTGGTGCCCGGAAGGTAACGCCCGGTGACGCGAAGGCCCGGCACCGTGGGCAGCCGGTGCGGCAGCAGCGCGTTCTGCAGGCCGCGGGCGAGGGCGAATTCGGCGTCGTAGAGCCTGGCGCGTTCGAGGGCATGGGCGATCAGGCCGCCCAGCGCGGTGAGGACTCCACGCTCTTCGTCGGGGAACCGGTGGACGTCGTCGAAGGCGAGCATGCAGGCTCCCACCGGATGGTTGGAGGCGATCAACGGCAGGAACGCCCAGGAACGGGAGTCGCCTGACACGATCCCGGGATACGTTTCGCGGAGCTCCTCCCGGGACTCGATGAACAGCGGGGTCCCGGAGGTCACCGCATCCGTCACAGGCAGCCGGTCATGCAGCGGAATGCCTTCCAGCCGGGCGAGAACCTCCTCCGAACAGCCGCGCTGCGCGAACAGATGCACGTGCCGCTCCTCCACCACGCAGATCGCAAGCTTCTGGCCACCGAATGCGGGCAGTAGTTGCTCGGCGACGGCATCGCACACCTCACGCGCGGTGACCGCCTCGGTGAGGGCGCTGCCCAGCTGGAGCACGCGGTAGAGGGCACCCAGCCGCGGGGCCGCGGGCGGAGGGGACGAGGAGACGGGCGGACCCTCCACGGCGACGGACGTCCCGGGGCCGGTGCCGGCCGGTACCGGCTGTCGTACGGGTGCCGCCCACCCCGTCATGCCCTGTGAGCCCGGGTGGAGGGAGAGGACCAGCCACTCGTCGGGTGGGCGGCGGACCAGGAAGGAGACCGGTTGCTGGGAGACCAGGGCGGCCCGGTAGCGGTCCTCGTACACGGGATCGGCCAGCCAGGGCAGGACGTCCCAGAGGCGGTGGCCGAGCAGTTCGTCCTGGCGGACCCGCAGCAGAGTCTCCAGGCTGTGGTTGGCGTAGGCGACATGCCCTTCCGAAGAGAGCGCGAAGAAGCCGTCCGCGAGCCGCTCGATCGCCGCC
Source organism: Streptomyces sp. NPDC002867 (assembly GCF_053591895.1). Lineage (NCBI taxonomy): Bacteria > Bacillati > Actinomycetota > Actinomycetes > Kitasatosporales > Streptomycetaceae > Streptomyces > Streptomyces sp. NPDC002867. Next base: position 90,321 of record NZ_JBSFUR010000026.1, read on the forward strand.
ACGGCGGCCATGTTGCTTCCGGAGTCGAGTACCGCGCCGACCAGATGGGACGACGCCTGCGGATCCTCCGGGCTCGCGGGCACCCGGCCCCAGAGCTCCACAGCGCGGTGGCCTCCACCGCGGTCCCGGATCCGCAGGCAGTGCGCGAGCACACGGCCCTCCTCGACCGCGGCACGGGCGGCGGACCGGAAGCCGGGCAGGTCCGCGGGCTCGATCCGGGCCGCCAGGGTGTCCACCCGTCCGTCGAAATCACGGGGCGGGATCCCGAAGATCACGCACAGCTCGTCGTCGGTCGTGAAGGCCCCGGTGTCGAGGTTCCAGTCGAACAGGCCCACCCGTATCAGCGGAGCGGACGGCAGCCGGACGACTACCGGAGCTGTCCGTTCGTCGTACTCGACGAGCTCCTGGCGCGCGCTGAGCCCGGCGAGGGTGGTGCCCAGACGGTCGGCCGCGGAGCGCAGCTGTCGGCGCTGCGCCCTCGACAGCCCCGTCCCCTCGGGCCTGGGCGTCCACAGCACGGCCATCGATCCGAAAGTCTGTTCGCCCGCTCGCACGGGCACTGAGGCAGAGCCGAACGGGTAGGGGACGGCGACCGAGAGCTGGGGGAAGCGCCGCATCGTCTCCTCCGCGCCGGCCAGGTGGACCATGCGCCCGGAGCGGTATGCCTCGGCCACGGGGATACGGCTGTTCACCGGGATCCGACGCCACCCGCCGAGGAGGGAGGGCGGCGCCCCGCACGTCGCGGCCAGCAGGAGCGAGCGATGGTCGCCGGAGAGCAGGAAGACGCTTCCGGCATGCCCTCCGGTCACCTCCACGGCATTGATGACCGCACTGACCAGCGCGTCGTCGCGCTCGGGCGCTTCGCCGCCACTCGCGGCGCCGAACGGGTACGAGCTCGATGCCACACCATCGGCCGACACATTGCCCTCGATCACCCATGAATAATTTGTTCCATTTTAAGGTTGTTTGCTGCACCCCGCGGGTGGAGGCCCTGGCGGCAGTGGTGATCGGCGGTACCGGGCCGGCCGGGGCGGCGGCTCGCCGGGCCAGGACCGGGCGACGGCGTCGAGCGGGACGCGGGGCGTGACGCCGAGTTGCGCCGTGCGCTCCCGGACTCGTGGCACCCTTCCTCACCGGTCATCGCATCGACGCGGCCCGACACCCCGGCCGCCGGCTGCACGACGGCCTTCCTCACGTCCGCAGCCGTCATGATCCCCTCGGGCTCCTCGCCGTGGCGGCGTGGTCGGTCTCCTGATGGCCTCGCGGGCGCCGTCGGCGGCCTGCTCGGCGCGGCCGTCACCCCGCGTGTGGTACGGCGCATCGGCAGCGCCCGCGCGGTGCTGTACGCCACCGTGTTCCTGAGGTGAGTGCCCGGCGTCTCTGAACCGTGCGCCGCAGCCGAGCCGGGGACTGGTCCCGACTCGCCTGCGCCGTACGCCCGTTGATGCCGTCCCTCGTCGCCGAATCGCGTGACATTAGTGTGTGCCGCACAGTATCGTGTGAGTCGTGTCCGTAGAAGAACTGACCCTGAGCCAGGCGCAGGAGCTGCGTCGCGGGACGGTCGTGCTGGCCTGTCTGGCGCTGCTCCGGACGCCGCAGTACGGGTATGCGCTGCTGGAGACGCTCAACGACGCGGGGGTCACCGTCGACGGCAACACGCTCTATCCGTTGCTGCGCCGGCTGGAGAAGCAGGGCCTGCTCACGAGCGAATGGAACACCGACGAGTCCCGGCCGCGGAAGTTCTATCGGGTCAGCCCCGATGGTTCCGAGGTGCGCACCGGTCTGGTGCGCGAGTGGCAGGACCTCGTCGCTTCGATCTCACGACTGACCAAGGAGAACGGATGAGCACGAGCACGCTCACCGAGCGCTACGTGCACGAGGTCGTCCGGCGGCTGCCCGCCGACCAGCGGGACGACATCGCCGAGGAACTGCGCGCCACCATCGCCGACACCGTCGAAGGACGCGGCGCCGGTGATCCGCGGGCCGTGGAGCGCGAGGTGCTCAGCGAGATGGGGGATCCGGTCCGGTACGCCGCTCGTTACGCGGACCGGCCGCTCGCTCTCATCGGGCCCGACCTGTACCCGTCGTACCGCCGCCTGACGGTGACGCTGCTGGCCACCGTGCTGCCCGTCGTCGCCGTCGGGCTCATGCTCCTGGAGATTGTGGACGGGGGCGGGATCGGCGCTGCCCTCGGCACCGGCGTGAGCGCCCTGCTCACCTTCGGCGCCCAGCTGTTCGCCGCCGTCACCGTGCTGTACGCGGCCGCCGAGCGCCTGCGCCGCCCGAGGGGAGTGGTCGCGGCAGCCACCGCCTGGACGCCCGACGACCTGCCCGAGATCCGTCAGTCCGGCAAGGGCCCCCTCGCCGCCACCGGCCTCACCGCCGTATGGGACCTGCTGCTGATCGCCCTGATCGCCTGGCAGCACACGGCCAAGCCCTATCGCGTCGAGGACGGCGAGTCGGTCGAGGTGCTCGACCCGGCGCTGTGGTCGGGCTGGATCTGGCCGGTCCTCGTGGGTCTCGCCGGTCTGGTCGCGGTCCAACTGGCCCAGGTGGCCGCCCACCGCGGTACCTTCCGGCTCGCCGCCTGGTACGCCGCGGCCCAGGCGTTGTTCACCCTCTCCCTGGCCTGGATCCTGCACGAGCAGAAGCTGCTCAACCCGGCCTTCCTGGCGGACGTCGAGACGCTCTGGAGCTCGCCCGACCCGGTCTACGACGGCGCGGCGCTGATCGTGCTGGTGATCGGTGCGAGCGGGGTGTTCAAGGCCTTCCGTGCCGCCCGCGGATGAGGACGGGACCGAGGGAACGGTGAAGGGGCTGCCCGGCCGGGCCTTGACGAATACGCCTTGTCGGCCAGGACGGCCTCTGTCCGGGTCCGGGGCCGTCCA